>JBAUTZ010000500.1:0-2012 GCA_049582445.1 Burkholderiales bacterium | reverse complement strand
CCGGAAACCTAACCACTCACTGCTGCGCACGCCGCGTTAAGCATCGGGCGACGGCCAGTATCGTGCGCCGCGGCGGCGCAGAGTTCGCACGTTAGGCCGCACAACGATGACCTCCGTGATTCCATGGGCAGAAATCGTTGGCTCGGGGATCGCCGGTGCGCTTATTGCGTACCCGCTGATGTATATCGCGCTTGCCAATCGCTACAAGGCGCGACTGACGAACTTCGCGAACCTCAGCCTGTTCATCGTTACTGTTCCGCTTATCGGGATAGCCGAAGTGGCCTTCGGCGGGAGCTCGGAGTCAATCTCGGGAATACTTGCCCTGTTCGGAGCCCCGCTGGTAGTCTGTTTCATCGTAGTCGGGGTGGCCTTTGAAAGCCGCGCAGAGCGCGCAAAGGCCGAGCCCAAAGTAACTATCGAGGCGTCAGCCAAGATTAGCCTCGCTCGGTTCGCCCGACCTGCAGAGCGAATCGCATTTCTCGCGATGATTGTGGGGCTGGTTTTGCTTATCGTGGGACTGATCGGCTTTTGGGCTAATCGGGGCTACTTCGATCAGCTCAAATACGACTTGGCAGAGATCTTCTTTGAAGACATCAATTACCGGGGTGGCTGGGCCCAGTGGTGTGCCCGCATTGGTCTCGTGTTCTCGGTATTCGGGTTCGCCGTTGCCTTTCACTATGATCGAACCGTTTTACCAATCGTGCGCCAAGTGTACCGCTTCGCGCACTGGGTTCGCACTGGCCAGTAGCGCATGCTGACTCCGCAACGGTGCGAGCCTAACTTTGCGGTGTTGCCGGACGCGGCGGCGAGCGGCGTGCCAATTCGAGCGCCTCGCCCGCCGCGCCGCAAATCTCCACGTTAGGCGTCACCAGGCACCGCGTCGTGGCTACATCCGCCGTCGAATTGCACCCCGTCGAGTCGCCGGAACAGCGCCACGCGGCACGTGAGCTCATCGGCGAGTACCTGCGCTGGGTTGCCGAGGTTGCTCGATCGAACTACGCACTATCCTTCGACGTCGAGGCGATGGTTCAGTCCGACATGGAGGACCGTGAGAAGTTCTATCCACCGAACGGACGCATCTACTTGGTTCGCCACGGAGGTGCGTACGTCGGCGTTGGCTGCTTGAAGCGCCTAGCGCCCGGACTTGGTGAAATTCAACGAATGTATGTTCGACCTCACGTCCGCGGGGTCGGTGCCGGACGCCTCCTCGTTTTACAGTTGCTTGAGGACGCGAAGGAACTGGGCTATACCCGAGTCCGTCTGGAAAGCCTCAAAGCTCTTACGGCTGCGCATAACCTTTACCGCTCGGTCGGCTTTCGCGAGACAGACCCCTACTCCGAGAACAGCATGCGCGACTACCAACCGCCCGAGACTCTGGCCGCCTACCGGAATAGCGCTGTCTTCATGGAGCTCGCGCTCGCAGGCAACGCGCAGTGACGCCTAACCCTTCGCTGCAGCCGACCTGCTACGACTGGCTTTGCCAGTCTCCGCGGGCGGCTGAGCGCAAACGTTAGGCAGCGCGAAACGGGGTTCTCTGGATTGGCGTGGATGCCTCTCGACGTTGCGTTGAACTTCTATGCTTTGATCTCGGCAGTCTTCCGAATATTCGGATGGGATAGGTTTGCGCACGGACACGCAGAGGCTCTTCTCAGACATAGAAGAAAGCGAATAAAGCGCCCATTCTCGGTAGCCCTACGGAATAGGTCGACCGCATTTGCCCTTTTCGCCGCTCGATTACGGTCTGACGGATGACTGATCAAAGGATCAGACATGCAACAGCACAGCCCGCGCCGCAGGCACGGCCTTTCGCATTGGCTCGCAATCCAATTGTGTTTGTTCCGTACTTGCTGTCCATGCCTCTCGCGCTCTTTTTGCCGGACGACGTGCTCAACAGGTCGCACGGCGCGAAGGTATGGTTCGAGTTCGTTGCGAGCTTCGTTCCGATTGTCGCCAACTATGCGCATCGATCGCCGTTTCCTCAGGTGACCGGTTTCTACTTCTCTATTTTGGTC
>JBAUTZ010000499.1:0-2862 GCA_049582445.1 Burkholderiales bacterium | reverse complement strand
CAGCTCGCCCGCGCGCCAGTCGCGCGCAAGCATCCTCGCCGCGAGCCTCACGACGCGATCCGTCCCGCCGCCAGCCGCAGGACACGGCCGCAGCGCGAAGCGAGGCTCTCGTCGTGCGTGACCATGATGAGCGTGGTACCCGAGGCGCGGTTCAGCTCGAACAGCAGGTCGATCACGCCACTGCCCGACTCTGCGTCCAGGCTCCCGGTCGGCTCATCGGCGAGCAGCAGCTTGGGCCGCACGACGAAGGCGCGCGCCAGCGCGACGCGCTGCTGTTCGCCGCCCGAGAGGTGCTTGGGCGCGTGGTGCAGCCGCTCGCCGAGGCCGACCCGCGCGAGAACCTCGCGCGCCGCGCGCTCGGCATCGGCCCGCCCGGCGAGCTCGAGCGGCAGCATGACGTTCTCGAGCGCCGACAGTGCCGGCAGAAGCTGGAACGACTGGAACACGAAGCCCACCGCGCGCCCGCGCAGCTCGGCGCGTGCATCCTCGTCGAGCGCGAAGAGATCCTGCCCGTCGAGCTCCACGGTGCCGGAGGTCGGGGTGTCCAGACCCGCGAGCAGCGCCAGCAGCGTCGACTTGCCAGAGCCCGAGGCACCGACGATGGCGAGCGCCTCGCCGGAGGTGACTGCAAACTCGATGTCGCGCAGAATGACGAGGTCACTGTCACCGCTTCTCACCGTCTTGCCGATACTGCGCGCGATCAAGACCTTGTTGTGGGTCGTCATGCTCGTCCTGGGGACCGCCGGAACGGCGGCTGCTTCGGGAAAAACCATCCTGGTGTACGGCGACAGCCTTTCGGCGGCTTACGGCATTCCGCTGGAGCGCGGCTGGGCGGCGTTGCTCGAGAAGCGGCTCACGGCCGAGGGCTACGATTATAGCGTCGCCAATGCCAGCATCTCGGGCGAGACCACCAGCGGCGGACTCGCCCGCATGGCGAAGGCCCTGGCGCAGTACCAACCGGCGGTGGTGATCCTGGAGCTCGGCGCCAACGACGGGCTGCGCGGACTGCCGGTGGCGCAGATGAAGGCGAACCTCGACGCCATGATAGGCCGGGCGCAGAGGGCCGGCGCGAAGGTGCTGCTGGTCGGCATCCACATGCCGCCCAACTATGGTCCGGCCTATACCGAAAGCTTCGCCGCGGTGTTCGGCGATCTGGCGAAGGCGCGCCGCGCCGCACTGGTGCCGTTCCTGTTCGCGGGCTTCTCGGGCAAGTACGAGCTGTTCCAGGAAGACCGCCTGCACCCCGGGGTCGAGGCGCAGCCGCTGATGCTGGACAACGTCTGGCGCGGGCTCGCGCCGCTGCTAAAGGAAAAGCCTGGAGCGCGCTGACGCGCGGCGGGTAGAATTTCAGACGATGAATCCGCCCGACAGGCACAGCGTCGCCGCGAGCGCGGACGCGTTCGCATCGTTCGACGCTGTGATCGACGTGCGCTCGCCCGCCGAGTTCGCCGAAGACCACGTTCCGGGCGCGATGTCCTGCCCGGTGCTAGACGACGCCGAGCGCGCCCTCGTCGGCACGATCTACAAGCAGGAGTCTCCGTTTCGCGCGCGCAAGCTCGGCGCCGCGCTGGTCGCGCGCAACATCGCGCGCCACCTCGAAACCGCGCTCGCCGGCATGGAGCGCGGCTGGCGGCCGCTCGTGTACTGCTGGCGCGGCGGCAAGCGCTCGGGCGCCATGGCGCACGTGCTGCGCGAGGTCGGCTGGGACGTGAAGACGCTCAAGGGCGGCTACAAGTCCTACCGCCGCTGGGTGGTGAGCGAGCTCGCCGCGCGCCCCTGTACTCTGACTTTTCGTGTGGTTCACGGGGCCACCGGCAGCGGCAAGAGCCGGCTGCTGCGTGCGCTCGAGCGCGCCGGCGCGCAGGTACTCGACCTGGAGGAACTCGCCGCGCATCGCGGCTCGGTGCTGGGCGACCTCCCCGGCCGAGCGCAGCCCACGCAGAAATGGTTCGAAAGCCAGCTGCTCGCCGGGCTGCAGAAGCTCGATGCCTCGCGGCCCGTCTACGTCGAGGGTGAAAGCCGCAAGATCGGCCAGGTACAGCTGCCGCAGGCGCTGATCGAGGCGATGCGCGCCTCGGAGTGCCTGCTACTCGAAGCGGGCGTCGGCACGCGCGTGCGGCTGCTGATGGAGGAATACGACCATTTCTTCGGCGATCCCGCGGCGCTCGGAATACAGCTCGACTGCCTCGCCGGCCTGCACGGCCGCGCGCGGGTCGGTGAGTGGAAGGGGCTCGCCGCGCGAGGGGCCTGGCCCGAGCTGGTCGAGCGGCTGCTCGTCGAGCACTACGATCCGGCCTACCGCCGCTCGGCGCGGCACAACTTCGAAAGGCTCGACGCCGCAGACGTGCTGCACGTCCCCTCGCCCGACGACGTGGCCTTCGATTCGCTCGCGCGCCGGCTCGCCGCGCCGCGGATCACCGACGATCGCCCCGTTCATGCCTGAGATCATCTCCGTCGCGGGCCTGTCGAAGACCTACGCCTCCGGCTTCCAGGCCCTCAAGAACGTCGATCTCGAGATCCGCCGCGGCGAGATTTTCTCGCTGCTGGGCCCCAACGGCGCGGGCAAGACGACCCTGATCGGCATCATCTGCGGGATCGTCACGCCAAGCACGGGGACCATCCTCGTGGACGGTCACGACATCGCCGCCGAATACCGCGCCGCGCGCTCCCTCATCGGCCTCGTGCCTCAGGAGCTGACCACTGACGCGTTCGAATCGGTGTGGGGAGCGGTGTCCTTCAGCCGCGGCCTGTTCGGCAAGCCTCCGAACCCGGCCTACATCGAAAAGGTGCTGAGGGACCTGTCGCTGTGGGACCGCAAGGACAGCAAGATCATCACCCTCTCGGGCGGCATGAAGCGCCGCC
>JBAUTZ010000498.1:0-2174 GCA_049582445.1 Burkholderiales bacterium | reverse complement strand
TGCGGCCGCTCGATGGTGGCGGCCGAAACGTCGCCTGGCTTGAATTCCGGGTACACCTCGAACGTGGCACTGAATTCGAGCGCTTGCTCGCTGCCGCCCTCTCGCTTCTCGATCTGCGGGTATCCCGCGACCCGGAGATTCGCCTGCTTCACAGCGTCGCTGAAGCTGCGCTGCACTGCGTCGCCGAGGACTTCGGAGCGCACCTGCGGTCCGTACTGCTGCGCCAGCAGCTTCATCGGCACCTTGCCCGGCCGGAAGCCGGGCATCTTGACGTCGCGCGCGAGCTTCTTCAGCCGCACGTCGACCTGGCGCTCGATCTCTTCGACCGGCACCGACATCGACAGGCGCCGCTCGAGCGCACCCAGCGTTTCCACGTTTGCCGCCATCTCTATCGCTTCCTCAAAGTTGTCGCGCGGCCGCCCGCATGCCGCGGTGGTGCGAAGGGTGGGACTCGAACCCACAAGCGTTTCCGCGCTGGAACCTAAATCCAGTGCGTCTACCAATTCCGCCACCTTCGCGCGTACGGCCCGCCTGAAAACCGATCCATTATACTGCGGAACGCCCGTCCGCCTTCGTCGTGGAGCGTGGTTTCCCTTTAAGAATCAACTGGTGTCCGTCGACCATTACGAAAACTTCCCGGTCGCCTCGCTGCTGCTGCCCGCTCCGCAGCGCGGACCGGTCGGCGTGGTGTATCGCTTCGCGCGCAACGCCGACGATTTCGCCGACGAGGGCGCACGCACGCCCGCGGAGCGGCTTGCGCTGCTCGAGGGCTACCGTGCCGGGCTGCACGCCATCGCCCGCGGCGAGGAGCCGCTCGACCCGGTGCTGCGCGACCTCGGGCGCCTTGCGCGCGAGCGGCGCATTCGCCTGCAACCGTTCCACGACCTGCTCGATGCCTTCTCGCAGGACGTCGTCAAGCACCGCTACGCCGACTTCGACGAGCTGCTCGGCTATTGCCGCCGCTCGGCCGACCCGGTCGGGCGGCTGCTGCTCGAGCTGTTCGGCGCAGCGACGCCGGAGAACCTGCGCGACTCCGACGCGATCTGCTCGGCGCTGCAGCTGGTGAACTTCTGGCAGGACCTGCCGATCGACTATTCCAGGGGCCGCGTCTACCTGCCCCAGGACGAGATGGCGCGGTGCGGCGTCACCGAGCGCCACATCGCCGAGCAGCGCTGCGATGCGGCCTGGCGCGAGTTGCTCGGCATGCAGGTCGCGCGCGCCCGCGCCATGCTCGAGGTGGGCGCTCCCCTCGGACGTCGGCTCCCCGGCCGCATCGGCCTCGAGATCCGTACCACCGTGCAAGGTGGCCTGCGCATCCTGGAGAAGCTCGCCGCCACGCGCTACGACATGTTCCGCCACCGCCCCGTGCTCAGGTGGTACGACTGGCCGTTACTGCTTGCGAGAGCCCTTTGAGCCCCGACCAGTATTGCCAGCAGAAGGCGGCCGGGAGCGGATCGAGCTTCTATTATTCGTTCCTGTTTCTCCCGGCCGAGCGCCGGCGCGCGATCACCGCGCTGTACGCGTTCTGCCGCGAGGTGGACGATGTCGTCGACGAGGCCACCGACCTGCAGGTCGCGCAGACGCGGCTCGCCTGGTGGCGCGCCGAGATCGGCCGGCTGTTCGCCGGCGATCCGCAGCATCCGGTGACGCGCGCACTCTCACCGGCGGTGCAGCGCTTCGGCGTCGCCGCCCCGCTGCTGAACGAGATCATCGATGGTGTGGAAATGGACCTGACGCAGTCGCGTTATCTCGACTTCGCCGGGCTCGAGCGCTACTGCTACCGCGTCGCCGGCGTGGTCGGGCTGCTCGCGGCGGGAATTTTCGGCTACCGCGACGCGGGCACGCTCGGCTACGCGCGCGACCTCGGCATCGCATTTCAGCTCACCAACATCATCCGCGATGTGGGAGAAGACGCGCGCCGGAACCGGATCTACCTGCCGATGGAGGACCTGAAGACCTACGGCGTCACCGCCGCCGACATCACCGGCGCGCGCCACAGCGACGCTTTCGTGCGCCTGATGCGCTTCGAGGCGCGGCGGGCCGAGGCGTACTACGACCGGGCGCTCGCCGCGCTGCCCGCGCAGGACCGGCGCGCGCAGCGGCCGGGACTGATCATGGCGGCGATCTACCGTACGCTGCTGCGCGAGATCGAGCGCGACGGCTTCAACGTCCTC
>JBAUTZ010000497.1:0-2205 GCA_049582445.1 Burkholderiales bacterium | reverse complement strand
ATAGTTCCGCCGTGCAAGCGGACACCGTTTTCGACCGGCTGAACGAGGCGCAGCGCGCGGCGGCGCGATTCGGCGCGCGCGGCGCCGACGGCGCGTTCCGTTGCGCGCCGCTGCTGATCGTCGCCGGCGCGGGCACCGGCAAGACCAACACCCTCGCGCACCGGGTCGCCCACCTGGTGCTCGAGGGCGTGAGCCCGGAGCGCATCCTGCTCCTCACCTTCACCCGCCGCGCGGCCCAGGAGATGACGCGCCGCGCGCAAAAGATCGTGGGCGACGCGGCGCGCGAGGTGAAGCTGCCCTGGTCGGGGACCTTCCACTCGATCGCCAACCGGCTCATCCGGCGCCACGCCGCGAGCGTGGGCCTGGATGCGAACTTCAGCGTGCTCGACCGCGGCGACGCTGCCGACTTGATGGACGTGGCGCGCCACGAGTTGGGGCTGTCCAGCGCCGAGCGCCGGTTCCCGCGCAAGGACACTTGCCTTGCGATCTACTCGCACCGCGTCGACACGCAGCGCTCGCTGCACGCGACGCTCGTCGACGCGTTCCCCTGGTGCGCCGAGTGGGAAGAGGAGCTCGCGCGGCTGTACCGTGCCTATGTCGAGAAGAAGCTCACCAATCAGGCGCTCGACTACGACGACCTGCTGCTGTACTGGCACGCGATGCTGTCGGATGCCGCGCTCGCGGCCGAGATCGGCGGCGCCTTCGACCAGATCCTGGTCGACGAATACCAGGACACGAACGTGCTGCAGGCGCAGATCCTCAAGGCGCTGCGCCCCTCGGGCGAGGGCGTCACGGTGGTCGGCGACGACGCGCAGTCGATCTACTCGTTTCGCGCCGCGACGGTCGAGAACATCCTCGGCTTCCCGGCGCAGTACGCGCCGCCCGCGCAGGTGCTCACCCTGGAGCAGAACTTCCGCTCTACGCAGGGCGTGCTCGACGCGGCCAACGCCCTGATCGCGGAGGGCGAGCGCCAGTACCGCAAGACGCTGCGGGCCGCGCGCGGCGCGGGCGAGCGGCCGCGCTACGTCACCGTCGCCGACGACCAGGCCCAGGCAGACTTCGTCGTGGCGAGCGTGCTCGAGGCGCGCGAGCGCGGCGTCGCGCTCAGGCGCCAGGCGGTCCTGTTCCGCTCCTCGCACCACAGCGACGTGCTCGAGCTGGAGCTCGTGCGGCGCAACGTTCCCTACGTGAAGTACGGCGGCCTGAAGTTCCTCGAGGCGGCGCACGTGAAGGACATGCTCTCGGTGCTGCGCTGGGCCGACAACCCGAAGAATCGCATCGCGGCATTCCGCGCGCTGCAGCTCCTGCCCGGCGTCGGCCCGGCGACCGCGGCGCGAACCTTCACGCGCTTCGAAGCGGGGGCGTATTCCTGGAAGGAGCTGCAAACGAACGCGGCCGATTTCGATCTCCTCATGGCCGCGCTCGGCGCGCCCGAGGCAGGATGGGAGGGGCAGGTGGGGCGCGTGCGCGAATGGTTCGAGCCGCTCCTCGAGCGCCTGTACGATGGCGCCCAGGCGCGCGCAGGCGACCTCATGCAGCTCGAGCGCATCGCGCTGCAGTTCGCGACGCGCGAGAGGTTCCTGTCCGAGCTGGCGCTCGATCCACCGCGCGCCACGGGCGATCTCGCCGGCGCGCCGCACCTGGACGAGGACTACCTCGTGCTCTCGACGATCCACTCGGCGAAGGGCCAGGAGTGGGAGGCGGTCCACCTGCTAAACGTCGCCGACGGCAACTTTCCCTCGGAGTACGCCACCGGCCGCGCGGACCTGGTCGAGGAGGAGCGGCGCTTGCTGTACGTCGCCATGACGCGCGCGCGGAGCGAGCTGCACCTCGTTGCGCCGCTGCGCTATTACGTCACGCAGCAGTCGCGCAAGGGCGACGCCCACGTCTACGGCGCGAAGAGCCGCTTCCTCACGCGCAGCGTCATGGAGCATCTCGAGCCGCGCACCTGGCCCGAGGCCGAAGCGGCGGCGCCCGCGCAGGTCGAGAGCGCGCCGCGCGTCGACGTCGCCACCAGGCTGCGCGGGCTCTGGTCCTAGGCCCGCACGGGCGCGGCGTGGTTTAGGGCAAGATAGCGGGCCTATGAGCGTTTCGCAGCCGGCACGCGACGAGCTGATGCGCCGGTTGTCGGCCGAGCCGGCGCTCGACCTGGTGGTGATCGGCGGCGGCGCCACGGGCCTGGGCGTGGCGCTCGACGCCGCGGTT
>JBAUTZ010000496.1:0-2967 GCA_049582445.1 Burkholderiales bacterium | reverse complement strand
CCTGCGGGCCAGGCGATGACGCGGGGCGATGCGCGCCGCGTGCCGGGCCTGGCCGAAGCGGCCGCCCCGTCGGTCGACGTGCGCGAACTCGAGCGCTGGCTCGCGTCCGGCGAGGCGACCGTGGTCGATCTCGCGACGAGCCTGCAATACCGCGACGGACATGTTCCCGGCGCATGGTTCGTCGTGCGCGCGCGCCTCAAGGAGGCGTTGCCGAAAATCGGTGCCACTGACCGGCTGGTCTTCACCTCGCCCGACGGCGTGCTCGCGCAGCTCGCGGCGAAGGAGACCGGCGGCGCGGCGCTCGCGGGAGGTACCGCGGCCTGGAAGGCGGCGGGCTTGCCGCTCGAGGGCGGCGCCACGCGCATGGCCTGCGAGGCCGACGACGTCTACTACCGGCCGTACGACCGGCAGTCCCAGATCGAGCAGGCGATGAAGGATTACCTCGACTGGGAGGTGGCGCTGGTTGAGCAGCTGCGACGGGAGAACTACCTGCGTTTCGATTGCAGCGGGCGAGGCGCTATGGGGTCTTGAGCACCTTGCGGATCGTCTCGACCACGATGTTCTTGCTGTAGGGCTTGGTGACGTAGGCGTCCGCGCCGAGCGACAGGCCGCGCTTGATGTCCGTGACTTCGTTTTCCGCGGTGAGCATCACCACCGGCAGCAGTGCGAGTTTCGGGTGGCTGCGGATCTTGGCGAGGATGTCGAAGCCGTTGCCGTCGGGAAGCATCACATCGAGCAGCACGATGTCCGGAGGCGCGTAGCTGCGGATGACGTTCACGAACTCGGCACCGCTGCGCGCGATGCGCACCTGGTAGCCGGCCATGCTGATGCGCAGGTCGGCGAGCGCCAGCTGGTCCGGGTCGTCTTCGACGATACACACCGTGGTGTCCTTCGGCCGCTTGTTCGTCGGCGGGATGTTCTTCAGGCGCTCCTGGGCGAGGAATACCCCGCTTCGCGTGAGCGCCGCGCCCGCCTCGCGCGCCGTCTGCTCGAGTGGCGCGGCGTCCCCAGCGAGCAGGCTCGTATCGTCGGGGGACTTCTTCTTGAAGTGCGCGACGAAGTCGAGATCGAGCGCGGCCGCGGTCGGCGATGACGTGACGTAGCCGAGCTCCTCGAGCTCGCCGAGCCACTCCTCGAGCAGCGACTTGGGAAACTGGCGCAGGCGGCCGCGGATGACGTCGAAATGCGTCTCGCCATCGATCAGGGCGAGCAGGCGCCGGTAGTCGGACGGAATCGCGGCATCGTCGCCGGAAAGAACTTCCGTGCCGGTCTGGGTGCGTCGGTAATTGCGCTCCGCCATGGAGGGGTGCGGGTCAGCCTGAAATGACGCCGGAGCCGCCGCGGTACAGCACCTCCACCAGCGCCGCGCGCCGCTCGAGCACGGCGCGCTGGTTGAGGTAACCCTTGTCGGTGATCTCGTTCGCGTCGATCGAAGGCGGTTCTGTCATGACCAGGACCCTTGTCGGATGCGTCGAGCTGCCCGCGCCGGGCTCGTCGGCGAGGTTGCGCAGCGCCCGGGAGATTCTGCCACGGATCTCGTCCGCGGCCAGGTCCTTCGCGATGGCCGGATTGAGGAACAGCAGGGCGCCGATCTCGTTGCGATCGTGGCCGGTGATTACGGCGTCCTGGATCAGGGGATCGCCTGCGGCGATCAGCTTCACGCGCACTGCGCCGACGTGCACCCAGGTGCCGGTGCTGAGCTTGAAGTCCTCGGCGACGCGGCCGTCGAACACGACGCCCTTCGCCGGGTCCGCCGGGTCGGCGAACTTCACCGCATCGCCGATGCGGTAGTAGCCTTCTTCGTCGAACGCGGCCTTCGTGAGATCGTCGCGCCGGTAATAGCCGGGGGTGACGTTCGGGCCCTTGACGCGCACTTCGAGCTTGCCCGCTGCCGGAACCAGCTTCAGCTCGCAGCCGGCGACGGGCAGCCCGATGACGCCGGCCCGGTCCATGTGGAAATGCACCGACGTCGCGAGCGGCGAGGTTTCGGTCGAGCCCCACGCCGAGAGCATCGCGAGCCGGCCGTCCTTTTCCTGCAGCGCGAGCTTCTCGATCCGCTGCCAGAGGTTCTGCGGCAGCGCCGCCGCGGCGTAGAACAGCACGTCCAGCTCGCGAAAGAAATTGCGCCGCAGCCCCTCGTCGCTCTCGAGATACGGCAGCAGCAGGTCGTAGCCGCGCGGCACGTTGAAATACATCGTCGCCGCGACCTCCTTCAGGTTCCGCACGGTGGTCTCGACCAGGCCCGGTACGGGCTTTCCGCCGTCGATGTACAGCGTGCCGCCGTTGCGCAGCACCATGTTGAAGTTGTGATTGCCGCCGAAGGTGTGGTTCCAGGGCAGCCAGTCGACCACCACCGGTGGCTTGTCCTCGACGAACGGCCAGGCCTGGGCGAGCTGCTGCTGGTTTGCGGTCAGCATGCGGTGCGTGTTGACCACGCCCTTCGGAACTCCGGTGGAGCCCGAAGTAAACAGGATCTTGGCGACGGTCCCGGGGCCGAGCGCCGCGTATGCCCGCTCGAGGCGCGAATCGGGTTTTGCCATCAGCAGCTCAGTCACCGGCGTCGGCGCCGCACCGACCGCGCCCAGCGCGGGCGCGAACTTCTGGGGGTCGGCGACGTACACCAGGCCCGGTCGCAGCAACTCGAAAATCGCCTTCAGCTTGGCGAAGTCCTTCGACATCAGCGAGTAGGCGGGCGAAATGGGCGCGACCGGAATTCCGGCGTGCATGGCGCCGAGCGAAAGCAATGCGTGATCGACGCCGTTGTCCGAAAGGATCGCGACCGGCCGCGAGGCGTCCAGCCCGTGCTCGAGCAGCGCCTGGCCTATCCGGCGCGCCCCATCGAGCGCCTCGCCGTAGCTCAGCGTTCGCCAGGCCTCTCCCGCGCGCTCGGCGAGGAACGCGCGCTCGGGTGCGTTTGCCGCCCAGTGCACCAGCCATTCGCCGACCGCACGCGCGTGCGCGCCGAGC
>JBAUTZ010000495.1:0-2195 GCA_049582445.1 Burkholderiales bacterium | reverse complement strand
ACCGAGACGCGCTCCAGCGCATCGAACTCCTCGCGCAGGCGCGCGTGAATCTCGGCGAGCCGGGTTCCGATCCTGTCGCGGCGGTCACCCATGTCGATCGGACTGTAGCCCCGGCGCGGTATTCGATGCAACCTCGCTGGCGGCCGGGGTATCATCGCCGCATGCCGGAGCCCCTGTTTTCGCTGAACCGCGTGAGCGAGCTGGGCGGCGCGCTGATCGAGCGTCCGACGAGCTGGCTGCGCGTGCTGCGCTTCGCCGGCGTCGCGCTGGTGACCGCGCTCAGCCCTTCGGCCTGGGACGCCCGCATGCGCCGCGCGGCCGCCGAGCAGATCCACTTCTCCGCCTGGCAGGTGCTGCCGGGCTTCACGCTGGCCTGCGTTCTCGTCAGCTACGTGCTGATCCGCATCGTAGTCGGCACGGCACGCGAATTCGGCCTGTCGCAGTACGCGCTCGAGATGACGGTACGCGTACTGGTGCTCGAGCTGATCCCGCTCCTCGCGGCGCTCTTCGTCGCGCTGCGCTCGGGCGCAGCGATCAACACCGAGGTCGCGCTGCGCCATATCGACGGCGAGTTCGAGGCGCTCGCGCGCGCCGGGCAGGACCCGATGCGCCACGACCTGCTGCCGCGCGCGATCGGCACGGTGCTGGCGGTGATGCTGCTCGCGATCCTCAATTGCGCGGCTGCGCTGGCGATCGATTACCTGCTGCTGTACGGCGCCTCGCCCTGGGCGCTCGGCACCTTTACGCGCGTGACCGGCCAGGTGTTCTCGCCGGTGGTGGTGTGGGGCTACGCGCTGAAGACGCTGCTGTTCGGCGCCGCGGTGGCGGTGATCCCGATTACCGCCGCGCTCGCGGTGCCGCGCGCGCGCGACATGGCGCCGGTCGCGGTGCTGCGAGGCATGGTGCGCCTGGGCATCGCGCTCGCGGTGATCGAGGGCGGATTCCTCGCGGTGATGTATGCCTGAGGCGATGGACGAGGATCGCGCACCGAGGGGCGTGGCGCACGTCGAGCAGAAAGCGCTCGCGCTCCTCTTGCTGCTGTTCGCGCTGGTGGCGGCGTTCGCCGTCTACGTGCTCTATTCGCGCGGCACGTTCGAGGAGACGCAGCAGCTCTACCTGATGGCGGACAACTCCGAGGGCGTGAGCGTCGGCGCCGACCTCACCTTTTCGGGCTTCCCGGTGGGGCGGGTGCAGAGGATCGAGCTGGCGCAGAACGGCCAGGCGCGCATCGTGATCGCCGTGCCGCAGAAGGACACGCGCTGGCTGAGGTCGACCACCGTGTTCACGCTCGAGCGGGGGCTCGTGGGCGGCGCGCGCCTGCGCGCGTTCACGGGCAACCTGGACGACCCGCCGCTCGCCGACGGCGCGGTGCGCCCGGTGCTGCGCGGCGACACCACCGACGAGATGCCGGCGCTCATCGCGAGCCTGAAGCGCGTGCTCGACAACGTCGAGCGCATGACCGCCGCCGATTCCGACATCAACGTCAGCCTCGCCGCGCTGCGCACCGCCGCCTCGCGGCTCGGCGGGCGCTACGGCGCGCTCACGGCGCTGCTCGGCAGCGAGGAGGAGGCGAAGAAGCTGATCGCCTCGATCGAGCGCGCGAACGCGCTGCTCGGCTCGCTCGAGCAGCTCTCCGCCAAGCTCGGGCGCACGGTCGATCATGCCGACACGCGCGTGTTCGGCGCGGGCGGCGTGATGGACGAGACGCAGAAGGCGGTCGCGCAGCTGAACGAGGCGATCGCGCAGGCGCGCGAGAGCCTGAAGAAGGCCGACGCGGTGCTCGCCGAGGCGCAGAAGACGGCCTCCAACACGAGCGCCGCGACCGCGGACCTCGGCGCGCTGCGCGCGCAGGTCGAGGAGAGCCTGAGGAAGCTCTCGGCGCTGATCGACGAGATCAACCGCAAGTGGCCCTTCGAGCGCGATACCGGAGTGAAGCTGCCGTGAAGCGGCTCGCCGTGCTCGGCGGGCTTCTCGTTGCGGCCTGTGCCGGCGGCCCGCCGCCGCCCGACTGGCAGCTCGAGGCGCACGGCGCGCTCCAGATCTACAAGGCCGCGTACCTGAAGGGCGACGAGCGCAGCGCCAAACTCGAGTTCGCGCGCGCGCGAAGCGAGCTCGCGTCGACCGGGCGCGCCGAGCTGGTGGCGAAGGCCGAGCTCACGCGCTGCGCGCTGCGCACCGCGAGCCTGGAGTTCGAC
>JBAUTZ010000494.1:0-1910 GCA_049582445.1 Burkholderiales bacterium | reverse complement strand
CGGTTGGCCTCGTAGACCTTGAATGCCAGCGGATTGTCCGAACCCATGCCTTCAAACGGGATGCGGCCGATGCCCGGGAAGTACTCCCGGATGCCTATGAAGGGGGTGTTCATGATGCTCATGTCAGGTCCGGAGTTGAATATAGCGACACGGCGGCCGCAAGTTGGCGCAGGAACTGCCGATAGGCCGCACGGTATGGGATTGTGGCGGCCGCTTCGGGTCGTGTGGCGCGCGCGGTATCCATGGGCACGTGCTCGTGTGTGATGGCCGCCAGTTCGGCGGCACTGCCGGAAGTCGTCGTGGCCCACAGTGCCTGCACAGCGGCGCCGAATGCCGCGCCTTCGGCCTGCAGCGGCACTTGCACGGGCAGTTCAAACACGTCCGCGACCATCTGGCGCCAGGCCGGGCTGTGGCTGCCGCCGCCGGTGAGGCGGATCGCATGAAAGGTGAGGCCCGTGGCGCTGAGCGCATCGAAGCCGTTGCGCAGCGCATAGGTGGCTCCTTCCATCGCGGCACGGTACGCGTTGCCGCGGGTGAAGTTCTCCAGGTCCAGTCCGTAGAAGCTGGCGCGCGCGTGCGGCAGGTCCGGTGTGCGCTCGCCCTGGAAGAAGGGCAGCAGGCCGAGTCCGTCGGCGCCAGGCCGCGTGCCGGCCATCACCTCGTCGCCATCGCGGCTGGCGAAACCGAACGCGCGGGCCACGTTCTCGGTCGCGACGGTACAGTTCATCGTACAGATCAGCGGCAGCCAGGCGCCTGTGGAAGAGCAGAACGCGGCCCAGCCCGCGCCGCGGTCCACCACTGGCTGATCCGCGCATGTGAACAGCGTGCCCGAAGTGCCGAGGCTCATGCTCAGCACGCCCGGCGCCACATTGCCGGTGCCGATGGCGGCCATCATGTTGTCGCCGCCGCCCACGCTGACGCGCACGTCATGCGCAACGCCGAGTTGCTCCGCAATGGCCGGCGCGATCGCGAAACTGGCATGCGCGGCGACCAGCGGTGGCAGGCACGCCGCCAGGTCCCGATCCGGATCCGTGGCCGCGAGCATGGCGGCGGACCAGCGCCCGGTGCGCACGTCCAGCCAGCCTGTACCGGAGGCATCGCCGCGTTCCATCCAGCGCTCGCCCGTGAGCCAGAAGTTCACGAAGTCGTGCGGCAGCAGGATGGTCTTGAGCCGTGCGTAGACCTCGGGCCGGTGTTGACGGGTCCAGGGCAATTTGGAAGCGGTGTAGCCGGCCAGAATGGGATTGCCGGCCAGTTCCACGCAGCGCGCCGCGCCGCCGGCACGCGCCATGATCTGCCCGCACTCGGCCTGCGTGCTGGTGTCGCACCACAGCTTGGCCGGTGCGAGCACCCGGCCTGCCGCGTCGAGCGGCACGAAGCCATGCTGCTGGCCGGATACGCCGATGGCGGCGACCCGTGCGCGCAGCGCCGGATCCAGACGCGCAAAGCAGGCGCGGATGGCGTCAATCCACCATTGCGGCTGCTGTTCGCGGCTGCCATCGGCGCCGGCGATCAGTTCCAGCGGCTGGCTCTGCGTGGCGAGAATCTGGTGGCGGGCGGCATCGTAGAGCAGCAGCTTTACGCTCTGTGTGCCGACGTCCAGTCCAATGAAAAGACTCATATTCCTCTTGCGGAACCCAATGGGCAGCAGCTCTTGTTAGCGCTATCACGGAAGTGTGGCGAACCCGCGCCTTGATGTCACGCGATCTCGGCCCGACGCCGGGAGTGTGTTCGGTCCGATCAGCGCAGCGCGATGGTCAGGCGGCATGCCCGGTTCGGCCGCGCGGTCCCAACCAGCCTCTGCTGCCAATGCCCATGTGCCGAAAGCGAAAGGCCGGGTTTGGCGCAGCCAGATCGAGGGACAGAACTTCCCGCAGAGCGAAAAGGCTGGCTGAGTCGACCGGGTGCTA
>JBAUTZ010000493.1:0-1830 GCA_049582445.1 Burkholderiales bacterium | reverse complement strand
TTCCTGCCCGAGGACCTGCGCCAGCGCTGGCAGGTGATGCAGTGGGTGATGTTCCAGATGGGGCACATCGGCCCGATGCTCGGGCAGGCGCACCATTTCCTCGGCTACGCGCCGGAGAAGATCGAGTACGCCATGAACCGCTACCGCAACGAGGCCAACCGGCTGTACGGCGTGCTCGACAGGCGCCTGGCCGAGTCGCAGTACGCCGCCTGCGGCGAATACACCATCGCCGACATGGCGATCGTGCCGTGGCTGCGCTTTCCCGAGCGCCAGGGCGTGAACATCGAGGATTACCCGAACGTCAAGCGCTGGCGCGACGGCATCCTGGCGCGCCCGGCGGTGCAAAGGGCGCTGCAGGTGCTCGCCGACCGCCGCCGCACCGGCCCGCAGACGGCGCAGGAGCGCGAGATCCTGTTCGGAGCGAAGCAATATGCCAGGCGCTGAGTTGCGCGGGAAGGTCGCCTGGGTCACGGGCGGGGGCAGCGGCATCGGCCTCGCGGGCGCGAAGGAGCTGGCCAAGGCCGGCGCGCACGTGGTCATCTCCGGCCGCACCGCGCGCACCAACGAGAGCGGCCTGGCGGAGCTGAAGAAGGCGGGCAGCGCGGAAGCGAACCTGCTCGACGTCGGCGACCGCGCGGCGGTGGAGAGGACCGCCGCGGCCATCGAGAAGCGCCACGGCCGCATCGACATCCTGGTGACGAGCGCCGGCACCAACATCGGCGGCGGCAAGAGAAACCTGAAGACCATGTCGCTCGAGGGCTGGGACGACGTGGTCAGGATCAACCTGAACGGGCTGTTCTATTGCTGCTACGCCGTGCTCCCCGGCATGCGCGCGCGGAAGGACGGCGTCATCATCAACATCTCCTCCTGGGCCGGGCGCTACGCGAGCGTGCTCACCGGGCCGGCCTACAACGCCACCAAGCGCGCCGTCATCGCGGTGAGCGAATCGATCAACATGGAGGAGTGCGCGAACGGCATCCGCGCCACGTCGATCCTGCCCGGCGAGGTGGCCACCCCGATCCTGGAGAAGCGCCCCGTGCCGCCCACCGCGGAGGAGCGTGCGCGCATGGCGCAGGCCGAGGATTTCGGCAAGGCGATCCTGTTCGTCGCCACGCTGCCCGCGCGCACCTGCGTGAACGAGCTGGTGATGGCGCCGACCTGGAACCGGTTCTACCTCGGCGGCCTCGAGACACCCAAGAAGACTTGATCTTCCTGCGCGTCGCGGCGCCGTTCATCGCCGGCTTCTTCGTCTCGTACGTGTACCGCGCGGTGAACGCGGTGCTTGGTCCGACGCTCGCTCACGAATTCGGACTGTCGGCGGGCGGCCTGGGGCTGCTCACGAGCGTCTATTTCTTTTCCTTCGCGCTGTTCCAGCTGCCGCTCGGGCTGCTGCTCGACCGTTTCGGACCGCGGCGCGTCAACGCCACGCTGCTGCTCGTCGCCGCGGCGGGCGGCTGGTGGTTCGCCCACGCCGAATCCGCGGCCGCGGCGATCGCGGCGCGCGCGCTCATCGGCGTCGGCGTCTCCGGTTGCCTGATGTCGACGTTCCAGGCCTTCGTGCTGTGGTATCCGCCCGAGCGCCTCTCGAGCATGAACGGCCTGGCGTTCTCGGCGGGCGCGCTCGGCGCGATCACCGCGACCGTGCCGCTCGACATTCTGCTGCGGCATTGGCCCTGGCGCGACGCGTTCATGCTGATCGTCTACGCGACGCTCGCGGTGAGCCTGGTCCTGTGGTTGGCGGTGCCGGAGCGCAGCGCGCGCCATGGCGGCGAAACGCTCGCCGAGCAGCTGCGCGGGCTGCGTGCGCTCGTCGCCGAGCCGGTGTTCCGC
>JBAUTZ010000492.1:0-2589 GCA_049582445.1 Burkholderiales bacterium | reverse complement strand
CCGCCGGCACGACCGAGGGGGAGGTGCTCGCGACGCTCGCGCGCTGGCTGGCCGCGGGCGTGGTGCGGCGCATCGGCGTCGTGCTCCACCACCGGAAGCTCGGCTACACCGCGAACGCGATGGCGGTGTGGGACGTGCCCGACGCCGAGGTGTCGCAGGCGGGAATGCGGCTGGCGCGCCGGCCGGAAATAACGCTGTGCTACCGGCGCACGCGCCGCCCGCCCGAGTGGCCGTACAACCTCTATTGCATGATTCACGGCCGCGACCGCCGGGAAGTGCTCGGCCAGCTCGAGGCGATCGGCCGTGAAGAAGGGCTGGCGGACGCTCCGCACGAGGTGCTGTTCAGCCGGCGCGCGTTCAAGCAGCGCGGCGCGCGCTACGCAGGAGGCGAGACCGGGGACGAGGACTGAGCGATGACCGAGCTCGACCGCGAAATCGTCAACGCGCTGCAGGGCGGATTTCCGCTTTGCGAGCGCCCCTACGCCGAGGCGGCGGCGCGCCTGGGCATCGAGGAGGCGACGCTGCTCGCGCGCCTTGCGGCGCTGCTCGCCGACGGAACGCTGACGCGCTTCGGCCCGCTGTTCGATGCTGCGGCGCTCGGGGGCGCGTTCACGCTGTGCGCGATGCACGTGCCGCAGGGCGCGTTCGAGCGCGTGGCCGAGATCGTCAACGCGTTTCCCGAGGTGGCGCACAACTACGAACGGGCGCATCGCCTCAACATGTGGTTCGTGCTGGCGACCGAGAAGCCCGAAGGCATCGCCGGGGCGATCGCGCGCATCGAGGCCGCGACCGGGCTTCGGGTGCTCGACTTTCCGAAGCTCGACGAGTATTTCGTCGAACTGAGGCTGACGGCATGAACGATGCGGACATCGTGCGCGTGCTCCAGGCGGGACTGCCGCTCGTGCCGCGGCCCTACCATGCCGTGGCCGAGTCGCTCGGCATTGCCCCTGATGAGCTGATGGCGCGCCTTGGCGCGATGCTCGCCGACGGCCGCGTGCGGCGCATCGGCGCGGTGCCGAACCACTACGCGCTCGGCTACGTCGCCAACGGGATGTCGGTGTGGGACGTCGACGACGGGGCGCTCGCGGAGCTGGGTCCGCGCGTCGGCGCGCTGCCCTTCGTCAGCCACTGCTACCGCCGTCCGCGCCGCCCGCCTGAGTGGCGCTACAACCTGTTCGCCATGGTGCACGGCCGCACGCGCGCCGAGGTGGAGGCGAAGGTGGACGAGATCGCGGAGCTTCTCGGCGACGCGTGCCGGGCACGCGACGTCCTGTACAGCACGCGCATCCTGAAAAAGACCGGGCTGCGTTTCGGTGTTTGACATGTATCAACTCCGCGTTCCCGCTCTGGCTTAACCTTCAACCATGTTCCGCGTCTCCCAGTTCATGCAGGAAATCGACCGGCCGACGCCCGCGGGGCCGCGGCGCAACCCGCCCGGCCCGGTGGTGATCTGGAACCTGATCCGGCGCTGCAACCTCACCTGCCAGCACTGCTACTCGATCTCGGCCGACGTCGACTTTCCCGGCGAGCTCTCGGGCGCCGAGGTGTTGCGCGTGATGGACGACCTCAAGCGGGCGAAAGTGCCGGTGCTGATCCTCTCGGGCGGCGAGCCGCTCCTGCGCCCGGACCTGTTCGAGATCGCTGCGCGCGCCAAGGACATGGGCTTCTACGTGGGCCTGTCCACCAACGGCACGCTGATCGATGCGCCGATGGCGCGGCGCATCGGCGCGCTCGGCTTCGACTACGTCGGCATCAGCCTGGACGGCCTGCGGGCGACGCACGACCGCTTCCGCCGCAAGGAGGGTGCGTTTGACGCCTCGCTTGCCGGACTGCGCCGGTGCCGCGAGGAGGGCGTGAAAGTCGGCCTGCGCTTCACCGTGACCCAGGACAATGCCGCCGACCTGCCGGCGCTGATCTCGCTCGCCGAGGCCGAGCGCGTCGACAAGTTCTACCTCTCGCACCTCAACTACGCCGGCCGCGGCAACAAGAACCGCGGCTCGGACGCGCATTTCCAGACTACGCGCCGCGTGATGGACTTCTTCCTCGACACGGCCTGGGACTGCCAGCGCAGGGGCCTGCACAAGGAGTTCGTCACCGGCAACAACGACGCCGACGGCGTCTACCTGCTCCTCTGGGTTCGCGAGCGCTTTCCGGAGCACGAGGCGCACCTGCGCGCCAAGCTCGCCGAGTGGGGCGGCAACGCCTCGGGCGTGAACGTCGCCAACATCGACAACCTCGGCAACGTGCATCCGGATACCATGTGGTGGAACTACTCGCTCGGCAACGTGCGCGAGCGGCCGTTTTCCGAGATCTGGCAGGACACCTCCGACCCGGTCATGGCGGGGCTGAAGAAGTTCCCGCGCGAGGTCAAGGGCCGCTGCGCGGCCTGCAACTACTTCGACATCTGCGGCGGCAACACGCGCGTGCGGGCGCTGCAGCTCACGGGCGACGCCTGGGAAGAGGACCCGGGCTGCTACCTCACCGACGAGGAGATCGGCGTTGCCGCGGGCGAGCGCGTGCCGGTGCTGCCCTACCGCGGCAAGAGCGTGAAGTGGATGCGCTCCGCCTGACGCTGGCGGCGGCCGCGCT
>JBAUTZ010000491.1:0-2537 GCA_049582445.1 Burkholderiales bacterium | reverse complement strand
CGCCCCGCCCTTGCAGCAGCAGCTGCATCACGCGGCGAGCTGGCGCAGCACGTCGCGCGCCGCGTGCGCGCGGTCGCGCCACTCGGGCATCTTCGCCTCCAGGCGCAGGCGATCCTGTCCGGCAAGGCGCGCGCCGCGGCGGCGCTGCACGAAATCGATGATCTTCTGGGCATCGATCGGAGGCCGCGGCACGAACTGCAGCTGCAGCGCCTCGTGCGTGGCGTCCAGCCGCGAGACGCCCACGGACTTCGCCATGAGGCGCAGCGCGTGACACTCGATGAGCGCACGCGCCGCTTCGGGCAGATCGCCGAAGCGGTCCACCAGCTCCTCGTGCATCGCCTCGAGATCGTCGGCGGATTCGCAGTTCGCCAGCCGCTTGTAGAGCGTGAGGCGCTCGTGCACGTCGCTGCAGTAGGCGGCCGGCAGCAGCGCAGGAACGTGGAGATTGACTTCCGTGGAGAGATCGAAAGCGTCCTCCAATTCCGGCCCCTTGCCCGCTTTCAGGCTTCTCACCGCTCTTTCCAGCATGCTGGCGTAGAGCGAAAAGCCGATCTCCTGGATCTCGCCCGATTGCGATTCGCCCAGCACCTCGCCCGCGCCGCGGATCTCGAGATCGTGCATCGCGAGGTAGAAGCCCGAGCCGAGCTCCTCCATCATCTGGATCGCCTCGAGCCGTTTCTTGGCCTGCGCCCCGAGCGCTTCCTCGTCGGGGGTGAGCAGGTAGGCGTAGGCCTGGTGGTGCGAGCGGCCGACGCGGCCGCGCAGCTGGTGCAGCTGCGCCAGGCCGAACTTGTCGGCCCGGTTGATGACGATGGTATTGGCGGTTTGGATGTCGAGCCCGGTCTCGATGATCGTGGTGCACAGCAGCAGGTTGTGGCGTTGGCTCGTGAACTCGCGCATCACCCGTTCCAGCTCGCGCTCGCGCATCTGGCCATGCGCCACCGCGATCCTCGCCTCTGGCAGCAGCCGCGTCAGCCGCTCGCGCATGCGCTCGATCGATTCGACCTCGTTGTGCACGAAGTAGACCTGGCCGCCGCGCTTGAGCTCGCGCAGCACCGCCTCGCGGATCTGGCCCTCGGACCAGGGTGCGACGAAGGTCTTGATGGCAAGGCGCCGCTGCGGCGCGGTCGCGATCACCGAAAAGTCCCGGACGCCCTCGAGCGACATGGCGAGCGTGCGCGGTATCGGGGTGGCGGTGAGGGTGAGGACGTCGACCTCGGCGCGCAGTTGCTTGAGCGCCTCCTTCTGTCGCACGCCGAAACGGTGCTCCTCGTCGATGATCACCAGCCCGAGCCGCGCGAACTTCGTTCCAGCGGACAGCAGCTTGTGGGTGCCGATGACGATGTCGATCTCGCCGGCGGCGAGCTCCTGGACAGTCTTCGCGGACTCTTTTGCATTCTTGAAACGGGAAAGCTCGGAGATGCGCACCGGCCAGTCGGCGAAGCGGTCGGCGAAGGTCTGGAAATGCTGCTCGGCGAGGAGGGTGGTGGGACACAGGATCGCCACCTGCTTGCCGTCGGCGACGGCGACGAATGCGGCGCGCAGGGCCACCTCGGTCTTGCCGAAGCCGACGTCGCCGCAGACGAGGCGGTCCATCGGCTTGCCCGCGGTCATGTCCGCGAGCACCGCCTCGATCGCCTGCGCCTGGTCGGGCGTTTCCTCGAAGCCGAAGCCCTCGGCGAACGCCTCCAGATCGTGGTGCCTGAGGCCGAAGCGGTGCCCCTCTCGCGCGGCGCGCTTCGCGTACAGCGCGAGCAGGGCGGCGGCGGTGTCGCGCACCTGTTTCGCGGCTCTGGCCTTCGCCTTGTCCCATTGCCCGCTGCCGAGCTTGTGCAGCGGCGCAGCCTCGGGCTGGGCGCCGGAGTAGCGGCTGATGACCGCAAGCTGCGACACCGGAACGTATAGCCGGTCGCCGCCCTCGTATTCGAGCAGCAGGAACTCGTTGTTGCCGTCGCCCAGGTCGAGCTCTGCGAGACCCAGGTAGCGGCCGATGCCGTGCTGGGCGTGTACCACCGGGTCACCGACCTTGAGCTCGGAGAGATCGCGCAGCATGCCCTCGAGCGAGCTGGCCTTGTCCCGTGCGCGCGCCCGGCGCCGCGCCGTGCCTGCGTACAGCTCGGTCTCGGTGACGACCGCCCAGCCTTCCGCGGGCAGGGCGAAGCCGCTCGCGAGCGGCGCGACCGTGAGGGCGAACGGTGCCTCCTCCCGGATGAAGCTTTCAAAGTCGGGAATCGGCTTCGGATGAAGACCGTATTCGGCGAGGTAGGCGGCCATCGTCTCGCGCCGGCCCGCCGACTCGGCCGCAAGCAACACGCGCAGCCCGGAGGTTTCGAGGTATCCCTTCAGCGCGCCGAGCGGATCGTGCGCGCGGCGCTCGACCGCGACCTGGGGCAGCGGCGCCGCCGCGAGCGGCTGGTCCACGTCCGGTTCCCCGCGCTCGAGCGGCAGATCGACTCGCGGGTGCGACCTGGCGCGGAGGAAGAACTCCTCCGCGGGAAGGAAAATCTGCGCCGGCGGCAGCAGGGGGCGCTCGGGGT
>JBAUTZ010000490.1:0-5528 GCA_049582445.1 Burkholderiales bacterium | reverse complement strand
ACCCGGCGGCGTGCATCCGCGGCCCGAGCTGGGCGTCGGCGAGAAGGCGGACGTGCCGTTCCTCGACAGCACCGTGGGGCTGCTGTGGCGCGCGCTGGTGCTGTGGGTCTTCGTCCTGATGCTCGTATCCCTGGCGCGGCTGCTCGGCTAGGCGCTGCGGTAGGCGCCGCAGCGCCAGCACTGCGTGAATTGAGCGTCGCAGGGTTCGCCGCAGGCGCCGCAGCGCCAGGGGCTTGCAGGTTCGCCGGCGCCGAGCGCGTCCAGGCGCAGCACGCGCTCCGCGCGCTCCGCGTCGCCGTCGTTTACCACCCAAAGCTCGATCAGGCATTCGATGGGTGGCAGCTGCCCCATCGCCGAGCCGAGCACTTCGTTGCGTACGGTCGCCCGGATGCCCTCCACCTGCAGCAGGTTGCGCGCGTGGTGCACGGCGGCAAGGTTGTGGGAACTGAAGACGCGCTTCATCGATTGGAGCGTGCCATGCTCACGCTAGATCCCGAACAGGGCGTCGCACTTGGCCGCGCAGATGAAGTCGTTCTCGCTCAGGCCGCCGATCGCGTGCGTGGAGTACTCGACGCGGCACTTGTTGTAGCCGACCTGAAGATCGGGGTGGTGATCCTCGCGGTGCGAGATCCAGGCGAGCGCGTTTACGAACGCCATGGTCTGATGGTAATTGCCGAACGGGTAGAGCTTGACGAGCTTGCCGTCCTCGATCATCCAGCCCTTCAGCTGCCTGAGCAGCTCTCCGGCCTGCTCGGGGGTGTAGGGCGCGACCCCGCCTTCGCAAGGCGCGCATTTCCTGCTGCTGAGCGGTTCCATGTCGTCTCCTAGGATTGCAGCCGCGCGATGCGCATAGCGGCCGGCGGATGGGAGTCGTAGAACGCGGAATGCAGGGGGTCGGGGGTAAGCGTCGCCGCGTTGTCCTGGTACAGCTTCACCAGCGCCTTCACCAGCTCGGCGGCGCTCGAATGCGCGGCGGCGTACGCGTCGGCCTCGAACTCGTGCTTGCGCGAGTAAAGGCTCGTCAGCGGGTGCAGGAAGAAAGTGAACACCGGCATCACCAGCACGAACAGCAGCAGCCCGGTGGCCGTGTCGCGAGCCGTAACGTTTAGGCCCGCATAGAACCAGTCGCGGTCGATCAGCTGGCCCAGCACCCAGAGCAGCGCGAGCGATACGACGAACAGCACCGCGACGCGCTTCCACACGTGGTGGCGCTTGTAGTGTCCCAGCTCGTGCGCCAGCACCGCCTCCACCTCCGGAGGCGCCAGCCGGGCGAGCAGCGTGTCGAACATGACGATGCGCTTCGCCCCGGCGAATCCGGTGAAGTACGCGTTGCCGTGGCTCGAGCGCTTGGAGCCGTCCATCACGTACAGGCCGCTCGAGCGGAATCCGCAGCGGCCGAGCAGCGCCTTGATGCGCCCTTCCAGGCCGGGGTCCTGCAGCGGCGAGAACTTGTTGAACAGCGGCGCGATGAAGGTCGGGTAGATCAGCAGCACGAGGAGGTTGAAGCCCATCCAGGCGAGCCACACGTAGATCCACCACGACGCACCCATGCGCGCCATCAGCCAGAGCACCAGCACCAGCAGCGGTATGCCGAGCAGCGCGCCGAGCAGCGTCTGCTTCGCCAGGTCGGCGATGAACAGCGCCGGCGTCATGCGATTGAAGCCGAAGCGCGCCTCCACCACGAAGGTGCGATACACGGTGAGGGGCAGCTCGAGCGCGCCGAGAAGAACCACGACGGTGATGATCAGCGCCGTGCCCTGCGCCAGGCTGCCCGGCGGGAACACGCCCGCCCACCGGGCATGAAGCCAATCGAGCAGTCCGCCGAGCGTGAGCACGAGCAAGCCCGCTGCGGTGATCGTCACCTCCAGAATTCCGAGCCTGGCCTTGGCGACGGTGTAGTCGGCGGCCTTCTGGTGCGCCGCCAGCGGAATCGCGGCGGCGAAGGTCGGCGGCACCGCCTCGCGGTGCGCGCGCACGTGGCGGATCTGCCGCCGCGCGAGCCAGATGCGCACCGCGGTCGCGGCCGCCAGCGCGCCGAGGAACACCCAAGTGAAGACGTCGTTCACGCTATGAGAGAATACCGCGAGTTTTCAACCGCATAAAGGCAAGCGAGCGTGGCGCAGGACCAGAACAACCTGATCTGGATCGATCTCGAAATGACGGGCCTGAGGCCCGACACTGACCGCATCATCGAAATCGCGCTGCTCGTCACGGATTCGTCGCTCAACATCGTTGCCCAGGGACCGGTGATGGCGGTGCGTCAGCCGCCCGAGGTGCTCGATGCGATGGACACTTGGAACAAGTCCGTGCACGGCCGCTCGGGACTCGTCGAGCGGGTTCTGGGTTCGAGCACCAGCGAGGCCGAAGCCGAACAGCGCGCGATCGAATTCCTCGCCCAGCACGTTCCGGCCAATGCCTCGCCCATGTGCGGCAACTCGATTTGCCAGGACCGCCGCTTCCTCGCGCGCTGGATGCCGCGGCTCGAGGCCTATTTTCATTACCGCAACCTGGACGTCTCGACGCTCAAGGAGCTCGTGAGGCGCTGGAAGCCCGAGCTCGCGAAGGGCTTCACCAAGGACAACAAGCACGAGGCGCTCGCCGACATTCTCGAATCGCTTGCCGAGCTGAAGTACTACAGGGAAACCGCGCTGAAGATCTAGCGTCGGCGTTTCTTTTGCGCCGGGGCCTTCTTGCCGGCGGCGGCCCGGCCCGAGACTTCGACGATGATCTCGATCTCCACCGGGATGCCGTTGGGCAGCGATCCCATGCCGACCGCCGAGCGCGCGTGGCGACCGCGCTCGCCGAACACCTCGACCAGCAGGTCCGAGCAGCCATTGACGACTTTCGGCTGGTCGCTGAACTCGGGCATCCCGTTCACCATGCCCAGGAGCTTCACCACCCGCACCACGCGGTCGAGGCTGCCGAGCTCGGATTTCAGCACCGCGAGCAGCGCGAGCCCGGTGGAGCGGGCGAACTTGTAGCCCTGCTCGACGTCGAATTCGCGTCCGAGCTTGCCGATCGGGCGCATGCCGTCCACCGCGGAAGGCCCCTTGCCGGCGAGAAACAGCAGCTTGCCGGAACGGACCGCATTGACGTAGTTGGCCACCGGCGGGGTGACCTCGGGCAGCTCGATGCCGAGCTGCTTGAGCCTTTTCTCGGCGCTCATGCGGGCAGCACCTTGCCGGGATTCATCAGGTTCTCCGGATCGAGCACGTGCTTGATGTCGCGCATCACCGAGATCGCCTCCTCACCGAGCTCCGCGCGCAGCGACTCCTGCTTGCCCAGGCCGACGCCGTGCTCGCCCGTGCACGTGCCCTCCATCGCGAGCGCGCGCTCGACCAGGCGCCGGTTGAACTCCTTCGCCAGCGCGGTCTCCTCGGGCTTGGCGGGGTCGACCAGCAGCATGAGATGGAAGTTGCCGTCGCCGATGTGACCCAGCAGCGGGACCGGAGCGATGTAGTTCTTCATGTCCTCCATGGTCTCGTGCACGCATTCTGCAAGGCGCGAGATGGGAACGCACACGTCGGTCGACACGGCGCGCGAGCCCGGCCGGATCTGCAGGCAGGCGAAATACGCGTTGTGACGCGCGTCCCACAGCTGGTTGCGCTCCTCGGGCCGGGTTGCCCACTGGAAATCCATGCCGCCGTTCTCCCGGGCGATCGCCTGCACCGCCTCGGCCTGCTCGACCACGCTCGCCTTCGTGCCGTGGAATTCGAAGAACACCGTCGGCGCCACGCGGTAACTGGTCTTCTTGTAGGCGTTGATCGCGGCGATCGTCTTGTCGCACACGATGTCGCAGCGCGCCACCGGAATGCCGGCCTGGATCGTCTGGATGACCGTCCGGGTGCAGCCGTCGATGGAGTCGAACGCGCAGACCGCCGCCGACATCGCCTCCTGCACCGGGTAGAGGCGCACGGTGACCTCGGTGATGATGCCGAGCGTGCCCTCGGAGCCCACGAACAGCCGCGTCAGGTCGTAGCCGGCCGCTGATTTCTTGGGCCGGCGCGACGTTTGCACGACGCGCCCGTCGGCGAGGACCACCTTGAGCGCGATCACGTTTTCGCGCATGGTTCCATAGCGCACGGCGTTCGTGCCCGAGGCGCGGGTCGCCGCCATTCCGCCGAGGGTCGCGTCCGCGCCGGGGTCGACGGGAAAGAATAGGCCCGTGTGCTTGATGTATTCGTTCAGCTGCTTGCGGGTGACACCGGCCTCGACTACGGCGTCGAGGTCGTCCTCGTGCACCGCGAGCACCTTGTTCATCTGCGACAGGTCGACGCTCACGCCGCCGTTGATGGCGAGGATGTGTCCCTCGAGCGAGGTTCCCACGCCGTAGGGAATCATCGGCACGCGGTGGCGCCTGCAGATATTCACCACGTCGCGCACCTCCTCTGTGGTGTGCGGGAATACAACGGCGTCGGGTGCGGCGTACGGGAAGTAGGATTCGTCCTTGCCGTGGTGCTCGCGGATGCCGGAGGACGTCGTCACGCGATCGCCGAGCAGCGCCCTCAGCTCCTGCAGCACGGTCTGGTCGAACTCTCTGGCCTTGTTCATCGGGCAGCTCCGAGCCGGGCAGACGAAGCGGTCATTGTAGCTTGATCTCTCCGTCGAACGGCACCCTCACCCCGAGCGCCGGAATCTCGAGCGTCACCTTGGCCGCGAGCGTCTCGTGGCCCTTGAGCTTCGCGCCGTCGAGCGCCTTCTGCACTGCCTGCTCGATCTCGCGCTGCGAATTCACGCCGACCATCTTGAGAAACTTGCGAATGCTGAGGTTGAACGTTTCCTGGTCCACGATTACTCCTCCTGAAGGATGCGGTTGGCCATCGGCTGCTCGGTGTTCATCGCCTGAGCCGGTAGAGTCGGAGCCGCTCGGCCTTGTCGCCGGGCCGGCGAGTATCGGCGATTCTGCTCCACGCCGGTCCCGGGCCGGCGCTCGCGTGCTCGGGCGAGTCCTGTACCAGCAAATACCGGCAGACGCCGGGCTTGCGGGGGTCGAATTCACGCGTGACGATCCCTGCATGGTAGCTGAGCGCGGCCCGCTGCGAGATGCCCAGGTCCTCGCGCGCGATGCAGCCGGCGCCGGCCGGCACCCTGGAGCGGATTTCGAGCGCTACGGAGCGGTAGGTCTTCACGTAGTCGACCCAGGGAAGGAGCAGCAGCGAGAACGTCGACCACAGCAGCGCCACGCCGGCCGTCCAGCGCGTGACGCCGCGCGTCGGCGAGGGCGGCGTGAAAAACGCGAGGTAGAGCCAGGCGAGCGTCAGCACCAGCGCCGCGGCGAGCGGCAGTGGAGCGAAGTGGGTGACGAATCCCGGCGCGAGCTTCGCGAAGTTGTGCGCGATCGTCGGCAGCAGCGGGGTCATGGTGGCGATGTAGCCGAGCCACACCAGCGCGGTCAGGAAGGTGAAGTACATCACCGCGAACCAGTCGAGCGCATTGGCGGCGCCGCGCCGCAGGTGCGGCACGCCCTGCGCGGCGAGCAGGGAGAGCGGCGCGAGCAGCGCGAGCGCGTTCACCTCCTGCGGCGGACC
>JBAUTZ010000489.1:0-2187 GCA_049582445.1 Burkholderiales bacterium | reverse complement strand
TGGTCGTCGCGGGCACGCGCCGCGTGATCGCCTCCGTGAATGCGATCGCCGCGGCGGCGCGCGCGCGCGCGCAAGGCGCGCCCGACGCTCACCTGCCTCCGAGCGACGTCGCAGAGTTCGACGAGGTCGCGCGCGAGTTCAACCGGATGCTCGACCAGCGCGACGCGAGCGAACGCCAGCTGCGCGAAAGCGAGGCGCGCTTCCGAAGCCTGGCCAACCTTTCGTCGGACTGGTACTGGGAGCAGGATGCCGAGCTGCGCTTCGTCGGATATTCCGGCGATGTCGAGGAGAAGTCAGGCCGCAGCGTACGGGGGTCGCTCGGGCGCCGGAGATGGGAGCTGCAGGATACGACCCCGCTTATCGGCGGCTGGGACGACCATAAGGCGACGCTGCAGGCGCGCCTGCCGTTCCGCGACTTCGAGCTTTACCGGATCCTGCCAGACGGCACGGAGCGCTACCTGTCGGTCAGCGGAGAGCCGGTGTACGACGACTCGGGCGCGTTCCGCGGCTACCGCGGCAGCGGCCGGGACATCACCGTGCGCAAGCGCGCGGAACAGCGGCTCGCCCTGACGACGCGCTTCTACGCTGCCTTGTCCGAGGTCAACGAGGTCATGGTACGCACGCGCGGAGAGCAGGAGATGTTCGACCAGATCTGCCGCATCTGCGTCGAGCACATGGGGTTTTCGGCCGCTTACGTCGGCGTGGTGCGCCGCGAGCCGGACCGCGTCGAGCCGGTCGCCTGTTGCGGCGAGGGACGCGACCAGATCATGCGGCTCGGCATCCCGCTCAATGCCGAGGATGCCCGCTCCCGCGGCAACGTCGGCGCCGCGGTGCGCGACGCGGCGCCAAAGGTGTCGAACGACGACGATGCCGAGCCCGGCAAGCAGGCCTGGCGCGCGAGCGGCCTGAACGTGTCCTCGCGCGCGAGCGCGGCTTTTCCGCTGCTGCGCGGCGGCGAGGTGGTGGCGGTGCTTTCCGTGCATGCCCGAACGACCGGGTTCTTCGACGAGGAAGTCATCGGACTGTTGACGCGCATGACCGGGGACGTCTCGTTTGCGCTGGAAAAGCGGGCGGAACAGGCGCTGCGCGAGGACACTCAGGAAGCGCTCGCACGCCTCAATCGGGAGCTCGAAGACCGGGTTCTGGAGCGTACCGCGCAGCTCGAGGCCGCGAACGCCGAGCTCGAAGCGTTCAGCTATTCGGTGTCGCACGACCTGCGGGCGCCACTGCGCCACGTGGACGGCTTCGTCAAGCTGCTGGAGCGCGAGCAGCCGCCCGCCACGGACAAGGCCGCGCACTACCTGAAGACCATTGCGCGCTCGGCGCGCAAGATGGCCGTCCTGATCGATGATCTGCTTACGCTGTCGCGCGCCGCCAGCACGCCGCTCGAGAAGCGCGACGTCCAGCTCGGCCGCCTCGTGAACGAAATCGTGAACGACCTTCGTCCCGAGTGCGCGGACAGGCGCATCGAGTGGCGCATCGGGGCCCTGCCGAGCGTGCGCGGGGATCGAGCCTTGCTTCGCATCATGCTGCAAAACCTGCTGGCGAACGCGGTCAAGTACTCCCGCGCGAGCGACCCGGCCGTCATCGAGGTCGGCGCCGAGCCGGCGGCGGGCGGGGAGGCGGCCGTGTACGTACGGGACAACGGCGTCGGATTCGACATGCGCCATCGCAACAGGCTGTTCGGCGTGTTCCAGCGCCTGCACAGCGACGAGCAATTCGAAGGTACCGGCGTGGGGCTTGCGACCGCGCGGCGCATCGTGCACCGGCACGGCGGTCGCATCTGGGCCGAGAGCGAACCCGGCCAGGGGGCCACGTTCTGGTTCACCGTTCAGCGATCTTCGCCGGTTGCGACGGGTTGACTTCGTGGAAGCGCTGCGCGCATTGGTGCTTGAGGACGAGCCGGCGGACGCGGAGCTGGCGCTGCGCGCGCTGCTCGATGCGGGCATCGAGTGCGCCGCGACCGTGGTCGCGAGCCGGGCGGCGTTCGAACGGGCGCTCGCCGCCGACGCCTTCGACTTCGTGCTCGCGGATTACAGCCTGCCTGGGTATACCGGCCTTGAAGCCCTCGAGCAGGTCAGGCGGCGCGACGCCCTCCTGCCGTTTGTCCTGCTCTCGGGCGTGCTCGGGGAAGAGCGCGCGGTCGAAGCGTTGCGCGCGGGCGCGACCGATTACGTGCTCAAGGAC
>JBAUTZ010000488.1:0-1761 GCA_049582445.1 Burkholderiales bacterium | reverse complement strand
CGCTCGCGCAGCCGCGGCAGCTCGGCGCGGCGCGGCGAAGCGGGAGGCGTGTGCCGCACGATCGAACGCGCGACCGCTACGTATGGCTCGTGGCTGTACTGCTCGAAGAACATCCATTGCAGCGCGCGCGCGCGTCCGTGGCGGCCGGCGGGCGCGAGCTCCGTGCCCTCCGCGAGGTACCACAGGATCGCGTTCGACTCGGGCAGGAAGCCGCCTTCCTCGAGCTCGAGCAGCGGCACCTTGCCGTTCGGGTTCTTGGCGAGGAACTCGGGCGATCGCGTATCGCGCACTTCGACCCAGCGACAGGCGATGCCGAGCTGCTCGGCCGCGAGCCGGGGCTTGTAGCAGTTGCCCGAGTCCGGCATGCCGTAGAGCGTGTACACGGGAGCTTTCCTCAACCGCTGTTGCGCAGCCCCGCGGCCACGCCGTTGATGGTCAGGTGGATGGCGCGCTTGGTGCGCTCGTCGGTGTCCCCGGCGCGATAGCGCCGCAGGAGCTCCACCTGCAGGTGGTTCAAGGGGTCGAGGTACGGGAAGCGGTTGCGGATCGAGCGCGCGAGGGTCGGGTTGTCCGCGAGCAGCTCGTCGCGCCCGGTGATCGCCCCGAGCGCGCGCCGGGTGCGATGCCATTCGGACGATATCTCGCCGAAAACGTGCCGACGCAGGGCCTCGTCGGGTACGAGCTCGGCGTAGCGCGACGCGATCGCGAGGTCGCTCTTGGCGAGCACCATGTCCATGTTCGACAGCACGCTCCTGAAGAACGCCCAGCGCTCGTGCATGGCGCGCAGCGCCTCGACCGAGGCGCCGGGGCGCGCGAGCCACTGCTCGATCGCGGTGCCGAAGCCGTACCAGCCGGGCAGCATCAGCCGGCACTGGCTCCAGCTGAAGACCCAGGGAATGGCGCGCAGGTCCTCGAGCCGCGAGGTGTGGCGCCGCGCGGCGGGACGGCTGCCGATATTGAGGTCGGCGATCTCCGCGATCGGGGTGGAGGCGCGGAAGTACTCCAGGAAGCCCGGGGTCTCCTTCACCAGCGCCCGGTAGGCGCGAAACGCGATCGAGGCGAGCTCCTCCATCACGCGGTCGTCGCGCTCGCGCTCGGCGCTGCCGCGCGGACGCGCGGCGAGGCTCGCCTCGAGCGTGGCCGCGGCGAGCGTTTCGAGATTGCGCCGTCCGCTCTCCGGGTCCGCGTACTTGCTGGCGATCACCTCGCCCTGCTCGGTCAGGCGCAATGCGCCGTCGACGCTGCCCGGGGGCTGCGCCAGGATCGCCTCGTAGCTCGGTCCGCCGCCGCGGCCCACCGTTCCGCCGCGGCCGTGAAACAGGCGCAGCCGTACGCCGTGCGCGTGGCACACGCGCACCAGCCCGGTGGAGGCCTCGTGCAGCGACCAGGACGACGCCAGGTAGCCGCCGTCCTTGTTGCTGTCGGAGTAGCCGAGCATCACTTCCTGCTCGCCGCCGCGCGAATCGATCCATGCGCGGTACAGCGGCAGCTTGAGCGCGCGGTCGATGACCGCTGCCCCGCGCTCGAGGTCGGCCACCGACTCGAACAGCGGGATGATGTCCATGCCGAGTTCCGGAGGCGTGCCCGGGCGCAGCAATCCGGCTTCGCGCAGCAGCACGCCGACCTCCAGCAGGTCCGACACGGAGTCGCAGTGCGAGATCACGTAGCGCGGCACGGCGCGCGGACCGAAGCGCTTGCGCGCGTCGGCGGCCGCGGCGACGACCTCCAGCTCGCGCTGCAGCCGCTGCGAGTACTCGAGGT
>JBAUTZ010000487.1:0-2889 GCA_049582445.1 Burkholderiales bacterium | reverse complement strand
GCGGCCACCACAGTGACCAGCAGTGACTTGTTCATACTGTTTCCTTTCGATTCGGGATGGACTTCGACTGGACTTACCCAGGGCGGCCATCGTCTCGCATTGGCCAGGCGCCCCTTTGATCCATCTCAAATAGAGGCTGAGTTGGCCATTCCGGGGGCTTCCGAATAGCCAAGTAGTCAGTCAAGGCGCCGGGTGTTCCCTTCCCAGACCCGCAATGCCCCGGATTGACCACTATCAATACGCGGCCTTGAGGGCGGAGTAGCGTTGTCGTTTGACTGATTGACGGGAGCACGAACATGAGCTGGATCATCACCTTAGTCATTGGCGGAGTCGTCGGCTGGCTGGCGAGCATTGTCATGAAGACCAACGCTCAGATGGGCTTGATCGCCAACGTCGTGGTGGGCGTGGTGGGCTCGCTGCTGGGGTTCTGGATCGCCGGGCTTCTGGGCATCGCGCCCACGGGCGGCATCCTGAGCTTCCTGATCGCGCTCGCAGGCGCGGTGTTGCTGATTTTCATCCTGGGCAAGCTCGGCATCTTCCGGAAGAGCTGACGCTGCACGGCGACATGGAGCCAAAGAATCCGGTGACCAGAAGACAGGCGAATGCCGCATTGCTTGCAATCGGCGCGATGGCGGCCATGCCGGCGGCGGCCTACGCGCAAGGGGCGAGAGAGCTCCCCGCGCCGCGCAAGGAAGCGGGCAGGCCGCTCATGCAGGCCCTGCAAGCGCGCCACTCGACCCGCGAATATTCGCAGCGCCCGCTCTCTCCGCAGGTGCTTTCCGACCTTCTGTGGGCGGCCTACGGCGTAAATCGCCCGAGCGGCGATCGCACGGCGCCGTATTGGCGCCACATCATGGTGATCGACGTGTATGCAGCGATGGCCGATGGCGTCTGGCTCTATGATCCGAAGGCGCACGCGCTGCGCCCGCATCTTGGCGCCGACATTCGCGCGCAGACCGGTACCCAGGATTTCGTCGCGACTGCGCCGCTCAATCTGGTGTACGTGGTCCACGGCGAGCGCATGATGGACGTCTCGCCCGAAGATCGCCGGCTGTACGGATCGGTCGATGCCGCGTTTGCCGGGCAGAACGTCTACCTTTACTGCGCGTCGGAAGGCCTCGCCACGGTGTTTCGCGGAGCGGTCGACTACGCGAAGCTTAAGCGCGCCTTGCAACTCCCGAACGGGCAGTTCGTCGCATTCGCGCAGACCATCGGCTACCCCGCGTGATTCGTCGCAAGCGGCCTAAGCAATGCGGTTTAAAATGAACCATATGAAAGGCTCATCGCGATGAACGAAACCAGGCAAGGGACTAACACACGAGCGGGGCTGCGGCCGCTATTTGCCGGGCCACGAAGGGAATGGCTCGTAGTCGGCAAGTACCATGTCCTCAGCGAGCCCCTCCCCGGCGCAACGCACATGCGCCGGTACAGCGTCTTTTTCGAGGGGCGCCGGATCGGTGCCACGGTGAGCGTCCCCTCGGAGTCGGATTGCCTGCATCTCGAGCATCCTTCGCCAGTGCCACCCCTCAAGTCCTTCTACGTCGCGTACCGCCCCGGCCGCCCCAAGAAGGGTGCTGCGCCCCGCGCGGCCGCGGCCATTTCCGAAGACAAAGGTCACAGCGTCTCGCGCGAGGACCTGCCCACAGGCGCGCCGATCCGCGACTACGCCACGCTGGAAGAAGACGGTTGAGCGCAGGCCCCCGAGTCGTGCCTCGCGCACTTAAGCGGATCACGTCATGAATCGCTGGGGACTGATCGCAGGAGCCGCGCTGGTCGTCGCGGGTTGCGCCGGCATTCCGAACGAGGAAGCATTCAAGGTCGAAGTAAGCAAATGGCAAGGCCGCAACGCAAACGATCTCATCAACGCGTGGGGACCGCCGGCCAGCACCTTCCACGCACCCAACGGTAATACGGTTTACACCTACTACAAGGGTGAGCCGATCCCGAATACATGCGCGGTGGATTTCACGGTCGGCCCCGCGCAGCAGGTTACCGGGTGGCGATACTCAGGCACGACCTGCCGGACGACCTACTAAACAATCGTCCTGAAAAAGAAAAAGCCCGGAACCAGAAGCTCCGGGCCGGGCGCCCGTCGGGAGGGGTCGCAAGCACGCGCCCGAGAGCACGGTAGCACCGGCGCACGAAAAGCAATTGACCTCTCGCAAACCAAGGCGAGGTCGGGAAAAGCCGGTTCTCGGCCCCGCGCTCAGCCAGCCGCGCCGGCGAGCTGCTGCGTGCCGCTGGCGAGGCGCTTCGAGCGCAGCGGCTTCAGCACCGCGAGCGCGAGCGCCACGACGATGAAGTTCATGACCGCCGCGACCACGAACACCATGTGCCAGCTGCCGGTCGAGTGCTTGATCACGTTGGCGATCGGCACGAGGAACGCCGCGACGCCTTTCGACGTGTACAGCAGGCTCAGGTTGGTCGTACCGTATTTGGTGCCGAACGTGTCGGTGCAGGTCGACGGGAACAGGCTGAAGATCTCGCCCCACGTCAGGAAAATGAGTGCGGCGAAGATCACGAACGCCCACGGCGCGTGCCCCATCGACCCCAGCAGCCAGTAGCTGATGCCGCCCAATCCGAACGCGATGGCCATGGTGTTCTCGCGGCCGATGTGGTCGGAGATCCAGCCGAACAGCGGGCGCGCCGCGCCGTTCGCCACGTTGTCCACGATCAGTGCAAAGGACAAGGCGGTAACGCCCGCCACGACCGGAGTGCTCGCGATGCCGAAGTCCTTCGCGATCAGCGCGATCTGCGCGGTGGCCATCAGGCCGCTCGCCGCCACCAGCAGGAACATGATGTACAGCACCCAGAAGGTGGCGCTCTGCAGCATTTCCCCCGGGGTGTAGCTTCGCGCGCTCACCGCGACCTTGACCTTCGCCGCGCTGG
>JBAUTZ010000486.1:0-17261 GCA_049582445.1 Burkholderiales bacterium | reverse complement strand
GGTGTCGGGTTGCCGACCGACGCGGCGACCGCGGCTGCCGCAGTTGCCTGCGCCGCGCCGCGACCCCAGTCGGTGCCGATGGTTTTGACCACGTTGCCCATGGCGTCGAGAACCGCGATCGGTTGCGCGCGCTCCGGCTCGCGCTGCGCGCGATAGCGCGCGCGCTGGAAGCCAGGGCGCACCCGCCGGATACGCTCCTCGATCGGCGGATGAGTATCGAACAGTGCGCCCATCCAGTTCGACACTCCCTGCACGAAGAACATGTGCGACAGCTCCTCTGCGTGCACGTCGTGTACCAGGGTCGTGCGCTGCGACGCGGCGATCGTGTCGAGCGCGCCGGCGATGCCGTCGGGATTACGCGTGAACTGAACGCTCGAGGCGTCGGCGAGGAACTCGCGCTGGCGCGAGATAGCCGCCTTGATGAGGCGCCCGAACTCCAGTCCGACGAATCCGATCAGCGTGAGCGCGATTCCGATGAACACGAGGATGATGCCGGGCCCCCGATTCTCGCGGCTCATCTGTGCCATCGACCTCGCGGTGGACCGGATCAGGAACTCGCCGAACTGCGCGATGCACACGATGCCGAACAGAATACCCATCAGCCTCACGTTGAGCCGCATGTCGCCGTTCAGGATGTGGCTGAACTCGTGCCCGATCACGCCCTGCAGCTCGTCGCGCGACAGCGTCTGCAGCGTGCCCTGCGTAACCGCGATCACCGCCGCATGCGGCGAGTATCCGGCGGCGAACGCGTTGATCCCGGTCTCGCGGTCCATGACGTACACCGGCGGCACGCTCAGGCCGGAAGCAATCGCCATCTCCTCGACGACGTTTAGCAGGCGCCGCTCCTCCGGGGTCGCACGGCCCGCATCGACGCGCCGCGCGCCGACCATCTCGGCGACCGAAGTGCCGCCTCCGGACAGGAGCCAGACCTTGTAGAGCGTCGCGCCGAGGATCACCAGCAGCGTGACGCCGGCGCCCCAGGCGTAAATGCCGTGAGGTACCCCGTGGACGAGGATTTCCAGGAACGCCGATCCGAGATGCCGACCGTCGATCACGACGTCGGCCGCCGGCGGAACCGCTCCGAACATCACCGCCATCGCGTAGGCCGTGCCCAGGCCGAAGCACACTGCCGCCGCCACCGCGGCGACCGCGATCAGGTACAGAAGCACCAGCAGGCGCGTGGTGCGCCGCGCGAGTTCCTGCGCCTCGAAGAAATTCAAGGATTACGAAAAGGACACTTTGGGCGCCTGCCGTTCTGCGGCCGACTCGGTCGCCTGGAGCAGCTCCGCGGCAGTGAAGCCAAACATCCCTGCCAGGACATTGTCGGGGAACGACTCGCGCTTGGTGTTGTACTCCATCACCGAGTCGTTGAAGGCCTGGCGCGCGAATGCAACCTTGTTTTCCGTGCTACTCAGTTCCTCCTGCAGCGCGAGGATGTTCTGATTGGCCTTGAGATCCGGGTAGGCCTCGAACACCGCCATCAGCCGCCCTAGCGCACCACCGAGCGCTCCTTCGGCCTGCGCCAGACCCTGCATCGCGGAGGGCTCGCCGGGAGCCCCCGCGGCGCGCTGCGCCGCGCTCACCGCCGCACCGCGCGCCGCGACTACCGCCTCGAGCGTGCCGCGCTCATGCTGCAGGTAGCCCTTTGCCGCCTCAACCAGATTGGGAATGAGGTCGTAGCGGCGCTTGAGCTGCACGTCGATCTGCGCATACGCGTTCTTGTATCGATTGCGCAGGGCGACCAGCCGGTTGTACACGGCGATCGCGAATGCGACCAGCGCCACCACCACTGCCAGAAATATCAACCCTCCGGTGCCCATTCCCCCTCCCGATGCTCCCGCGTGCCTCGGCTACTATAGCGCATGCGCGCCCTGCTCTGCCGCGCCCTGCGCGCACAGCCGCACGAACTGCCCGCGCTCGGGTGGGGCTTCACGTATTTCTTCCTGCTGCTGGGCGGCTACTACGTCCTGCGTCCTGTGAGAGACGAGATGGGCGTGCTGGCCGGTGTCGGTCGCCTGCAATGGCTGTTCAGCGCGACGTTCCTGACGATGCTTGCGCTCACGCCTTTGTTCGGCTGGCTGTGCCGGAAGTTGCCGCGCGCGCGGCTGCTGCCGGCGGTGTACGTCTTCTTTGCCGCCAATTTGCTGGCGTTCTGGGCGGCGCTCGAAGCGGGGATCGCTCCGAGCGCGCTGGCGCCGGTGTTCTTCGTCTGGTTGAGCGTGTTTAACCTGTTCGTCGTGTCCGTGTTCTGGAGTTTCATGTCCGACCTGTTCGACGCGGCGCAGGCCGCCCGCCTGTACGGCGCCATCGCGGCCGGAGGGAGCTGCGGCGCGATCGCCGGCCCGTCGCTCACCGCGCTCGGCGCCGTCTCGCTCGGTACCGGGAACCTGCTGCTCGTCAGCGCGGTATGTCTGGTCGCAGCCACGGGCTGCATCGCCATGCTGCTGCGCTGGGCACGAGCGCATCCGCGCGCCGGAGACCCGCCGCCGGAGGCGCCGATCGGGGGCTCGATCGCCGCTGGAGTGCAAGCCGCCTTCAGCTCGCCCTACCTTCTCGGCGTTTGCGGCTACCTGCTGTGCTACAGCGTGCTCTCCACGGTGCTGTATTTCGCCCAGGTCGATATTGTCGGCAGCGCGATCTCGGACTCGGGCGAGCGCACGCGCCTGTTCGCGACGCTTGACCTCACCGTGAATGGTCTCACGCTCATCGTGCAACTGCTCGTCTTCGCGCGCCTTGGAGCCGCGGTCGGCCTGGCGTGGATGCTCGCGCTGATGCCGCTGGTGTCGCTTGCGGGATTCCTGTGGCTCGGCGTGACGCCGACGCTTGCGGTGCTGATCGCCTTCGGCGTTACCCGGCGCGTAGGTGAGTTTTCGATCTCCAAGCCGGCACGCGAAGAACTGTTCACCGTGGTGCCGCGCGAGCAGCGCTACAAGGCCAAGAACTTCATCGACACGGTGGTGTATCGCGGCGGCGACGCGCTCGCCGGCTGGCTGGTCGGGGCGCTGCGCGGCGTCGGGCTGGGTCTGTCGGGGCTTTCCTTCCTCGCCGCGCCCCTGGCGCTCGGCTGGCTGGCGGTCGGCCTGTGGCTGGGCCGCAGGCAGGAGCGCCTGCGCCGTGCGCCGGTCTAGAATGACGCCATGCCGCGAAGCCATTTTCGCCCCGGGCGCCGGCGCGCGCTTGCGCTGCTTGCGGGGGCTGGCGCCGCGCTCACCATCGACCCGCCCATGGTGCAATCCGCAGCGTCCCTGATCACGCGCCCGATACCGGCCAGCGGCGAGCCGCTGCCAGTGGTTGGCGTCGGCACCTGGCAGACGTTCGATGTCGGCGAGGACGCGTCGGGGCGCGCCTCGCTGCGCGAGGTGCTCGCCGTATTTGCGGCTGCGGGCGGAAAGGTCATCGACAGCTCACCGATGTACGGCTCCAGCGAGGCCGTGGTCGGCGACCTGGTTGCCGGGCTCGGCTCGCGCGACCGGCTGTTCCTCGCCACCAAGGTGTGGACCAGCGGGCGCGAAGAGGGGATCCGCCAGATGGAGCAATCATTGCGCAGGCTACGCGTGCAGAAGGTCGATCTGATGCAGGTGCACAACCTGGTGGACGTTGCGACGCACACCCGCACTCTCGAGCAATGGAAGCAGGAAGGGCGAGTACGCTACGTCGGCATCACCCACTACACTTCGTCGGCCTACCGCGAAGTCGAGCGCCTGCTGAAGGCCGGCCACTACGACTTCCTGCAGATCAACTACTCGCTCGAGGAACCGGAGGCGGCCGAGCGGCTGCTGCCGCTCGCCGCTGACAGGAAGGTCGCCGTGATCGTCAACCGGCCCTTCGGCCAAGGCAGCATGTTCCGTCGCGTACGCGGCAAGGCGCTGCCCGGCTGGGCGCAGGAGCTCGGTATCGCGAGCTGGGCGCAGTTTTTCCTCAAGTGGATCATCGGCCACGCTGCGGTCACCTGCGCGATTCCCGGCACCGGCAAGCCGGAGCACATGAAGGACAACCTGGCTGCCGGCCGTGGCGCACTGCCCGACGAGGCGCTGCGCAAGCGTATGGCCGAGCACTTCCAGTCGCTGTGAGCCTCGCTCAGTCGTAGCCCGGCGGCGGCTCGAAAGCGCGGTATTCGCGCTCCAGGAGCTGCGCGAAGGCGATGGTCCGGTAATCCGCGTATTGCGGGCCGACGATCTGCACGCCGACCGGCAGCTTCCTATCAGCGAGCGCGATCGGCGCCACGGTGGAAGGCAGCAGCGCGGCGCCGGAATAGCCCGCCCAAAACATCTGCGTGGTCGAGGGCTGCGGTTTGCCATTGACGCTGATCATCCGCTCCCAGCGCTCGCCACGCTGGTTCTGGGGGAACGCGGGCGTCGCGGCGGTGGGGCACAGTAGTACGTCCCAATCGCGGAAGAACGCCGCCCAGGCGAGGCGCATCTGGTGCCGGCGGTTCGACCAGCGCAGCCATTCCCGATGCGGCATCAGATTGGCGCGCGCGGCCTGCGCTTCGTAGCTCATATCCTCCGCCGGCCGCGTGCGCGCCAGATCCTGCCAGGTCGCCATCTGCTGCGGCGTCTGCCGGCTGGAGGTCGCGCCGCGCAGCAGCGCGATGTAGACCCGGTGCGCCTCGTCCGGATCGAAATCCGGCCGTGCTCGGTCGGACACCTTGGCGCCATTCTTCGCCAGCCAAGCGCCCAGGCGCTCGATCTCGCCGGCGACGCTCGCATCCACCTCCGCGGTGGGATGCGAGGGCATCAGCGCCACCCGCAGGCCGCGAAACTTGCGCAGCACGGGCTTGGCGAGCGCCAGGCGCCAGCCCGCGCCGTCGATCGGATCAGGCCCGGCGATGATGCCGAGCGCGAGGCGCAGATCGTCCGCGCTTCTGGCCAGCGGCCCGATCGCGGAAACGTCTGCAGGATGCGCGGATCCCGGCAGCGCGTGCCCGTTCATCGCGCAAATCCCCCAGGTCGGCGTGTGGCCGTACACCCCGCAGTAGTGCGCGGGCCCCCGGATCGACGCGCCGATATCGCTGCCGAGCTCGAGGGCCGTCAGCCCGGCGGCGAGCGCGGCGGCGGAGCCGCCCGAGGAACCGCCCGGCGTGCGCGACAGGTCCCAGGGATTGTTGGTGGTGCCGTAGATCGGGTTGAAGGTCTGCCAATCGGCGAGCTGCACCGGAACGTTGGTCTTGCCGAACACGATCGCGCCCGCCGCCTTCAGGCGCGCCACCGCGAGCGCGTCGCGCTGCGCGAGGTTGTCGCGATATTCGACGATCCCCTGCGTGGTCGGAAAGCCCGCGAGGTCGAACGACTCCTTGACCGTCATTGGAAGGCCGTGCAGCGGGCCGCGTCGGCCTTTTGCACGGTCGGCCGCGCGCGCCTGCCGGCGCCCGGCGTCGAGATCCATGACGCAGACCGCGTTTAACGCCTTGTTGTGGCGCTCGACGCGGGCGGCGTAAAGGTCGAACAACTCGCGCGCGCCGATGCGCCTGGCGCGCAATGCGCGCGCCAGGCGGCTAGCCGACCAGAATGCTTCGCTCAAGCGGAGCGTTACGCGCCTACTGCGCGCACTTGCCGACCTTGAGCTCCTTGCAGGGATCCTTGACCTGCGGGATCGTCTGGAGCACCTTCACGTGCAGGCGGTCGCCCTTGGCGACGACTTCCTCGACGTGCTCGTTCTGCACGATGTCGCGTGTCGTGGGATCGATCATGATCGGTCCCCGCGGGCTGTCGAACTTCCAGCCCTCGAGAGCCTTCATCGCCTTGTCGGCGTCGATCTTGCCGTTGAGCGTCTTGACCACGTGCACGATCGCCGCCATGCCGTCCCATCCGGCAACCGCCATGAAGTCGGGCGTCGAGGCGGCGCCGTAGGCTTCGTGCCAGGCCTTTACGAAGGCCTTGTTGGCTGGGTTATCGTAGTCCGCTGCGTAGTGGCCCATCACCACCATGCCCTCGGCCGCCTTACCCATCTGCTGCAGCTTGGTGTCCTGGATGATATCGAGCGGTCCGATCAGCTTGATCCCGGCGGCACGCATGCCGAGGTCGCCGTAGGTCTTCACCAGCGCGGCCGCGTGCACCCCCGCCGGCACGAACACATAGAAGCAGTCGGGCTTCTCGTCTTTGACGCGCTGGAGGAAGGGCGTGAAGTCCGGCACCTGCGCCGGGTTGCCCATCGGGATCTCGTCCACCACTTTGCCCCCGGCGCCCTCGAACCCCTTCTTGAACGCCTCGAGGCTGTCCTTGCCCGGCGGGTAGTCCGTGTAGCCGACCGCAGCGGTCTTGCAGGAAAGGGTCTTTGCCGCGTAGCTGCCCATCGGGTAAGCCGCGTGCCACATCGAGAACGACGTCCGCACGATGTACGGCGACAGATTGGTGATCCATGCCGTGCCGGCGTTCATGACGATCATCGGTACCTTGGCCTGCGTCACCAGCGGCGCGCTGGCGATCGCGTTGGGCGAGAACACGAATCCCGCAAGCATGTCGACTTTGTCGCGCGTGATCAACTCCTGGACTTCGGTCTTGGCCACTGCGCCGCCCGGGTTCTTCGAATCGCGCTTGATGAGCTCGATCTTGTTGCCGCCCAGCTCCTTGTGGTGCAGCTTCAAGTAAAGGTCCATGGCGCGCAGGATCTGATCACCGTACTCGGCGTTCACGCCGGAGAAAGTCATCACTACGCCGACCTTGACGGTGGCGGCCTGGGCCGCCGGGACCGCGAGCGCAGCGAGCGCCGCGCCCAATACCAGTGTCTTGAGCCGCTTCATCTTCATCCCCCTCCTTGAGGTACTTTGAAATTCATTATATGCCCCGCGCCTACGCTCCCGCCACGCCGATCAGCGCATCCAACCTTGCCCTGTCCTGAGCAAGCGCCTCGCTCGGGCCATCGTAGACGACGCGCCCGCGGTTCATCACGAGCGCTCGCGGCGAGAAGGCGAGCGCGATGCGCGCGTTCTGCTCGACCAGCAGGCAGGTCATTCCCTCCTCGTCGCGCAGGCGCTTGAGCGCCTTCACCAGCTCCTCGACGATGACCGGCGACAGGCCTTCCGAGGGTTCATCCAACAGCAGCACCGTCGGGCTGCCCATCAGCGCCCGGCCGATCGACAGCATCTGTTGCTCGCCCCCCGAGAGCTGGTTACCCCGGTTCGTCTGGCGCGCGGCGAGCTGCGGGAAGAGCCCGTACACGCGCTCGACGGACCAGCCGCGGGCAGCGGCTCCGGGTCGCGCCGCGACTTCGAGGTTCTCGCGCACGGTAAGCGAGGAGAATATCTCGCGCTCCTGGGGCACGTAGCCCAGACCCGCGCGCACCCTGCGGTACGGAGCTAGCCGCGTCAGCTCGCGGCCATTCAGGTGGATCGCGCCGCGGTGTAGCGCGGTGTGCCCCATGACGGTTTCGAGCAGCGTCGACTTGCCCACCCCGTTGCGCCCGATCAGGCTGACGCTCTTGCCAGCATCGAGTGACAAGGAAAGGTCCTCGAGTACCACCGTCTCGCCATAGCCCGCCGACACCCCCTCGAGCGCGAGCGCGGCGTCAGCCATGCGCCTCGTCCCCGAGATAGAGCGCGCGTACGCGCTCGTCGGCGGCAATCTGCTCCGGCGTGCCCTCGGTAAGAATGCCGCCCGCCACGAGCACGGTGATATCGCGGGCGAAGCGAAACACCAGGTCCATGTCGTGCTCGATGATCAGAACCGCGATGTCCTTCGGCAGGGCGGCGATGACATCGAGGATGATGTGGCTCTCGGCCGAAGCCACCCCCGCTGCGGGCTCGTCGAGCAGCAAGACCTTCGGGCGCTGCCCGAGCGCGATCGCGATCTCGACCAGGCGCTGGCGGCCGTAGGCGAGCTCGCTTACGCGCTTGAGCGCGTCGTCCTGGATGCGCAGCGCTTCGAGCAGGCCGAGCGCCTCGTCGATGATCTCGCGCCCCGCGCCCGCCGGCCGCCAAGGATTGTTGCACGCTCCGGTTCGCTCGCCGACCGCAAGGCACACGTTTTCCAGCACGCTCAGGCCGCGGAACAGCTGGTTGATCTGAAAGGTACGGGCAATGCCGCGGCGCGCGCGCGCCACTTGCGGCAGCCGCGTGATGTCTTCGCCGTGCAGCAGCACCCGGCCCGCCGAGGGCCTGAGCACTCCGGTCAGCAGGTTGACGAAGCTCGTCTTGCCCGCGCCGTTGGGGCCGATGAGCGCGCGCCGCGCGCCGGGCTCGAGGGAAAAATCGATGTCGCGCGCCACCTGCAGTGCACCGAAGTTCTTGTGCAGCCCGCGCGTCTCGAGCACCGGCGCGCTCATCGCCGGATCCTGCGCAGCGCACGCGCGCCGTCCTCGAGCAGCCCGAGCAGGCCGCGGCGCGCGAACATCACCGTCAATACCAGCACCAGGCCGACGCCGAACTCCCAGAACTCCGGGCTGAGCTTCGCCAGCCTGTCCTCGAGCAGCATGAAGATCGCCGCGCCGAGGAACGCCCCATACAGCCGTCCGGTTCCGCCGAGAATCAGGATGATGAGCACCGTGGCGGAGCGCTCGAAGCCGAGCGCGCCCAAGGAAACGAAGGCGTTGGACTGTGCGAACAGGCCCCCGGCGACGCCCGCCATCGCCGCCGCGATGGTGTAGATGGCGACCAGCCGGCGGTGCACTGGCGAGCCCACTGCGTGCATGCGGACCACGTTCTCGCGGATGCCGATCAGCGCCTGGCCGAAGGGCGAGTACACGATGCGCCGCGCCACGAGGAACAGGAGGAACAGCACGCCGAGCGCGTACAGGTAATAGGTATGGCCGTAGAGGTCGTACTCGAAGCGGCCGAACAGCGGCTTGATCGTGATTCCGGTGAGTCCGTCGAAGCCGCCCGTAAGATCCGAGCGCGTGTTGCCGAGCTCGTAGAGCATGATCGAGGTCGCGAGCGTCAGCATCAGCAACGTCAGCCCCCGGTAGCGCAGCAGGATCCAGCCCGATGCAAATCCCACGGCGGCGGCGCACAGGCCGGCGACGGCAATTCCGGAAAGCGGCTCGCCCCAGCCGAACCTGGCCGACAGCAGTCCCGCCGCATAGGCGCCGGTGCCGAAGAAAGCCGCCTGCCCGAGTGTGACGATCCCCGCGTAGCCGAGAATCAGGTCGAGCGACAGCGCGAACAGGATCATGATCAGGATCTGTGTGCCGAGCGCAAGGTAGTCGGGGAACGCGAAGAAGGCGCCGATCGCGATCAGCCATGGCAGCGCCTCGGCCGCCCGCCAGCGATGGCGTCGCAGCAGAAACTCGGCCGCCGCCGAGCGGGACGCGGGACCCGCGCTGTCATTCCCTGCCATACAGTCCCGCGGGTTTCGCGAGCAGCATCACGATGGTGGCGGCGTAGATGAAGAACGCGCCTCCGTCCGGGTAGAGATACTTGCCGGCGTTGTCGGTGATCCCGAGCACGAGCGCCGCCACCAGGGTCCCCTTGATGCTTCCGGGGCCGCCCACCGCCACCACGATCAGGAAGAACACCAGGTACTGAATGGCGAAGGTCGGCGTAAGCCCCATCAGGTTAACCGCCAGGCCGCCGCCGAGCGCCGCGAGCCCGCTGCCCAGCGCGAAGGTCAAGGTGAACAGTCGGTCGACGTCGATGCCCACCGACTGCGCCATGTGGCGGTTGTCGACTGCGGCGCGGATCTTCGCCCCGAGGCTGGTGCGCTCGAAGCCGTACCAGAGCGCGGCGACCATCCCCGCGCCCACGACGACCATGAACACGCGGTACGCGGCGAGCGTGCGGAAGCCCAGGTCGACGCTGCCTGTGAGGTAGTGCGGCACCTTGATCGGTTTCGGTGCCGGTCCGTAGACATAGGTGAACGCGGCGATCGCCATGAACACCAGGCCGATCGTGAGCAGTACCTGGTCGAGCTCGCCCGCCCGGTACAGCCGCGCGTAGAGGACGCGCTCGAACGCCACGCTCGCCGCCCCGACGAGCACGAACGCGCACACCAGCGCCAGCTCGAACGGCACTCCGAGCCCCGTCATGAGGCTTACGGTGACGTAGCCGCCCGCCATGGCAAAGGCGCCGTGCGCCAGATTGACGAAGCCCATCAGCCCCATGGTCACCGACAGCCCCACGGAGATGATGAACAGGATCATGCCGTAGGCCAGCCCGTCGAGCAGGATGCCGAGGGCGACGCTGAAGAAATGCGCGAGCGTCACGCCGCGCCCGCGAGATGGCGGCCGGCGAGCCAGCCGAAGGTCATCGCCGGCCCGAGCGTGATCCCGGGTCCGGGGTAATTGCCGCCCATGATCGACAGCGCGTCGTTGCCCGCCGCGTATAGCCCGCGAATCGGGCGCTTGTTCGCGTCGAGCGCCTGGGCGTTGCCGTTGGTGACGATGCCGTCGTAGGTGCCAAGATCACCCACTACCACCTCGACGGCGTAGAGCGGAGGTGCGGCGAGCGGAGCAATGCAGGGATTGGGAGCGATGTCGGGATCGCCGTAGAAGCGGTTGTAGGCCGTGCCGCCCTTGCGGAATTCCGGATCCTCTCCGCGCGCGGCAGCGCGATTGTATCGCTCGACCGTCGCCGCGAGCGCGGCGGCGTCGATCCCGGTGGCGCGCGCGAGCTCGGCGACGTTCGCGCCGCGGCGCAGATAGCCCGAGGCGAGATGCGGCGCAAGGGGCAGCGGCCGCGGCTTGACGAAACCGAGACCATAGGCACGAATCGCGCGATGATCGGTGATGAGCCACGCCGAAGTCTCGCCGCAAGCGAGCAGCGCCTGTATGAAGTCGTGATACGAGTTGCCCTCGTTGACGAAGCGCGTCCCCTTCCTCGTCACCGCGATCACGCCCGGCTTGGCGCGGTCGATGAAGTGAGGGAAGAGGCCAATGCCGCCGTCGGCGCGCGGCACACGCGATACCGGGACCCAGGCAGCGGCGTTCGGCAGCGACTCGTCGATCTTCGCGCCGACCGCCTCGGCAAGGCGCAAGCCGTCGCCCGTATTCGTCTCGGGCGCCGGCGAGTAGTGCTCGGCGTGCGGGAAGAGCCGCGCTCGCCGCGTGCGGTCCTGCGGAAACCCGCCGCAGGCGAGCACGACGCCCCTGCGCGCGGCGACGCGCAGGCGAGCGCCCTCGCGCTCGAGGATCGCGCCGCGCACGGCGGATCCATCCCCCACGAGCTCTCTGGCGGGAGCCGATGCCCAGAGCTCGACGCCAGCGTCGAGCGCGGACTTGAGCAGTCGGCCCGCGAGCGCATTGCCGTTCGTGAGGCGCACGCCGCGACCGTGAAACAGCGTAGCCGCCGCGTGGCCGAGCAGCCTCCGCGCGACGAACGCGGCGGACTCGAACGACTTGGCCCAGCGCATGAAGTGCGTGAGCTCCACGCCCGAACCGATCATGATGCCGAACACGGTGAGCTCGGGCAGCGGTGGCCGCAGCTTCGCCAGCCAGGGGCCGAGCTCGCGCCCGTCGAAGGCACGCGCGACGATCGAGCGTCCGCCGGCCTTGCCGCCGGGCGCGTCCGGGTGATAGTCGGAAAAAGTGGCCGAGGCGTCGAAGCGCAGCGCGGTCTCGCGCACGAAGAACTCGACCATGCGCGGTCCGTTCACGAGGAACGCGTTGACGCGCTCGGGATCGAACTTCTCGCCCGCCTGGTCGAGCAGATAGGTGCTCGCCTGCTCGAGGCTGTCGGAGACGCCGATCTCCCGCTGCATGGGATGGTTCGGAATCCACAGCCAGCCGCCCGAGCGCGCGGTGGTGCCGCCGAACAGCGCATCTTTTTCCGCCACGATGACCTTGAGCCCGTGCTTCGCCGCGGTCACCGCCGCGGCCAGACCGCCCGCGCCCGAGCCGATCACCAGCACGTCACATTCGACGCCGCGCTCCATGCCTTCCTCCCGGGCGCAATTATGCATGCGAGCGATCACTTGCAAACGCACCTAATCGCGCGTAGCGTCACGGCATGCCGCGCGACGCTCGACCGTCGTTCGATCTCGAACGCCACATCTTCTTCTGGCTGACACAGGTCATCGGCAGCCGCGATCGCCGACTGGCGCAGGAGCTGAAGGGCGCCGGCCTGCGGGTGCCCGAGTGGCGCGTGCTCGCCTCGCTGTACGCGCGCCGGCGCTGCTCGATGAGCGAGCTGGCCGATTTCGCAACCATCGACCGCACCACGCTCACGCGTACCGTCGACCGCATGCAGCGCGCGGGCTGGGTGACGAGGCTTTCCGACAGCGAGGATATGCGCGTGACGCGTCTTGCGCTGACGGCCGCGGGCGAGCGACTGTTCGCGCGTATCTGGCCGGCGGTCGAGCAGATCAACCGCGCCGCCGTCGCCGGGCTCCCCGAAGCGGCCGTCGACGCGCTGCGGCGGACCCTGGAGCGGATGAAGGGCAATCTCGATCAAGGCCTTGCCGGCGACGAGCGGGCCGCCTGAAGGAGGACTCAACCATGTTGCAGGAACGCATCCCCGATCTCTCCAAGTACGTCGAACCCTACCGCGTGCGCAAGGAGGTCTACACCGACCCACACATATTCGACCTCGAGATGGAGCGCATCCACGAAAGGGTCTGGATCTATTGCGGCCACGAATCGCAGGTGCCGGAAGTGGGCGACTATTACACCGTCCAGCTCGGTCGTCAGCCGATGATCATGGTGCGAGGCAAGGACCGCCGCGTGCACGTGCTGCACAACCGCTGCCCGCACCGCGGCAACATGATCTGCGGCGACCGCAGCGGCAACACCGGGGAGTTCTTCCGCTGCTCATACCACGCCTGGACCTTCCAGCACGACGGCCGGCTGCGCAGCATCCCGATGATGGAGTCCGGCTACCAGGGCACCGGCTGGTCGCGCGACAACCCGGACTGCAACCTGAAGCCCGCGGCACGCGCGGAGAGCTACCGCGGCTTCGTGTTCGCGAGCCTCTCCAAGAACGGACCGGGGCTGCTTGATTTCCTGGGCTACTCGAAGATCGCGTTCGACGACATCTGCGATCGCTCGCCAGAGGGCGAAGTCGAGGTCGTACCGAACTGCTTCCGCGTCATTCAGCGATCCAACTGGAAGATCTTCCTCGAGAACCAGCTCGACGCGCTGCACCCGTCGGTGACGCACCAGTCGACCGGCCGCGCAGCGCACGAGGTGGAGAAGGAGATCGAAAAGCGGACCGGCAAAGCGCCGCTTTCCTACCACATGCTGTCGGCGTTCGCGACGGTGACCATCGACAAGTGGGACGGCTTCCAGACGCTCAACTATCCGCATGGCCATTGCATCCTCACCGGCTACATGGGGCTGCGTCCGAAGGATCCCGACACCCTGGAGTACGAGCGCGTGCTCGCCAAGGCCTACGGCGAAAAGAGGAAAGAGGAAATCCTGTCGACCAACATCCACCACGTGCTGATCTACCCCGGCTTGTCGGTGCAGTCGCCGCTGCAGCAGCTACGGGCGGTGCGTCCTCTCGGCGTCGACAAGACGCTCACCGAGATCTGGCACTTCCGCCTCAAGGGCGCGCCCGAGCCGATCTACCGCCGAGCGCTCGCGTACTACAACCTGGTCAACTCGCCCTCCACCATGATCAACGCCGACGACCTGGAGAACTTCTGGAAATGCCATACCGGACTTCAGTCCGACGGTGGAGACTGGGTGAACTTCCAGCGCCATTTTGGGCGCGACACGGAAAAGGGCGGGGTGGTCGAGACTGGCCCGAACATGGGCACCTCGGAGGCGCCGATGCGCAACCAGATGAAGGCCTGGGCCCAGTACATGGCCACGGAGAAGTGACATGGCGACAAGAAAGAAAAAGCCCGTGCCCAGAAAAAAGGCCACGGCGCGCGCGCAGCCCGTGAACCCGGCGACCCAACATGCGGTCGAGCAGTTCCTGTACCGACAGGCCGAGATCCTCGATAGCAAACGCTGGCAGGACTACATCGACCTGTTCACCGACGACGGCGTCTACTGGATGCCGCCCGACCCTTCGCACAAGACCTGGGACGGTATGCCGGCGATCTTCGCCGAGGACAAGAACGTAATGACAGTGCGCATGAAGCGCGTGCTGCATCCGGACGCGTGGTCGCAGCGCCCGCTGTGGGGCACCAACCACGTGGTCGGCAACGTGATGATCGAGAAGCAATCGCCGAACGGCGACCTGGTGGTGCGCTCGCGCTTCCACATGATGGAGCTGCGTCGCGACGACGTGCGCCACTTCGCCGGCAGCTACCTGCACCATCTCAAGAAGGCAAAGGACGGCTACCGCATCAAGCTGCAGCGCGTCGACATGACAAATGCGCAAGCTGCCTACGACTACGTGTTGCAGGTGTGGGTGTAGGGGGCGGTGCGAACCAGCGCGTTGACAGTCGGGGCGGCGCGGAATCTAATCAATGCCCCGCAGCAGGGGCGACAAGACCGCTGGAAGGCAGCCCCCTGCCGCTTCAAGAGGAGGAATCAGACATGCAAGCCAAGCAGACGTCGCTGATCGGCGCGGCAGTGCTCGCGGCCGCGTTGCTCGCGGTCCCGGGCGTGCAGGCCCAGGGACTCAAGCACTACGATTCGAGCAAGAAATCCTTTTGGGAGCACCCGCCCGCGGACTGGTTCCTGGGTGACGAAACCGAGGCACAGAAGGGACTTGCGCCCAAGGCGCCGCCCGCCACCGGCGTGCCGATGGAGGAGATCCAGGCCACGCTGAAGACGATCAAGCTGCCCAAGGGCTTCCACATCAGCCTGTGGGCGAGCGACGTCCCGAGCGCACGGCAGATGGCCTGGGGCGACAAGGGGACGCTGTTCGTCGGCGCATTCGGCGTCGGCAACGTATATGCGATCACCGGCCCCGAGGGCAAGAAGGAAGTCAAGGTCATCCTCAAGGGCCTGAAGATGCCGACCGGCATCGCGTTCCGCAACGGCGCGCTGTACGTCGCCGACATCGACAAGATCTACAAGTACGACAACGCCGAGGCGAGCCTGGACAACATGCCTGCGCCGCAGGTGGTGTACGACGACATGCCGTCTTTCGTGGCGCACGGCTGGAAATACCTGGTGTTCGACAAGGACGGCTGGCTGTGGGTGCCGTTCGGCCCGCCGTTCAACATCGGCATCCCGCCGACCAGCGTGTCGCAGATCCGGCGCGTCAATCCCGAGAATGGCTTGGCCGAGATCCGGGCGCTCGGCGTACGCAACAGCGTGGGCGGCGATATCGATCCGCGCACCGGCGACTACTGGTTCTCCGAGAACGCGCGCGACTGGCTGAGCGACAACACGCCCAGCGACAAGCTGAACCACATCTCTCGCATGGGCGAGCACTTCGGCTATCCGTACTGCCACCAGGGTAACCTCCCCGATCCGAAGTTCGCGATGGGGCACAAGTGCTCGGAGTTCACGCCGCCGGTGCTCAATCTCGGAGCGCACGTCGCACCGTTGGGGATGAAGTTCTACACCGGCAAGATGTTCCCGGCGGAGTACAAGAACAATATCTTCCTCGCCGAGCACGGCTCGTGGAACCGGCACGTGTACCAGGGCGCTCGCATCATGCGCATCATCGTCGACCCGAAAGGCAAGCACGCCAAGCAGGAGGTGTTCGCCTCGGGCTGGCTCAAGGGCAAGCAGGACTTCCACGGCCGCCCTGCGGACGTGATCGTCGCGCCCGACGGCGCGCTGCTCGTCGCCGACGACTGGGCGAACGCGATCTACCGCATCAGCTACGGCAAGTAAGCCCTGCGCCAGACCGTAGTCCGGACAGCCCTCGCGGCGGTGGCGATATCAGTCGCCGCCGCCGCGGGAGCCGCCGACCCCGCCGCGGGGAAGGTGAAGTTCGAGCCGTGCCTCGCCTGCCACGGCAGCGGCCCCGCGCCCCAGGGCGAGGTGGCGCCGCTGCTCGCCGGGCAGCCCGACAATTTCATCCAGTGGCAGCTGGTGTACTTCCGCACCGAGACGCGCAAGGACGCGTCGATGACGCCGATCTCGCTGCTGCTGAGCAACGCCGACATCCGCGACATCGGTGCCTACCTGTCCTCGCTGCCGCCGCCCACGCCCCCGGAAAGCAAGGACGAGCGACCCGACCTCACCGAGGGCGGCGAGCAGCTCGCGAAGGCCAATCACTGCGCGAGCTGCCACTTGGACGGCTTCGTCGGCAAGGACGCCGTCCCGCGCCTCGCGGGCCAGCGCGAAGCCTACCTGCTGAAAGCGCTGCGCGATTTCAAATCGGGCGCGCGCCGCGGTGGCGGCGTAGCCGCCATGCCCGACGCGGTCTACCCCTTGAGTGATGAGGGCCTGCAGGCGCTCGCGCACTATCTCTCTCGGTTGCGCTAGGCAAACTTTTCCGGTGCATCACGGTCAACCAGATTTTCTCCATCGAGGTAATTGACCATGTCTGACGTCGAGCGCAAGAGATCATCCCGTCGCACGGTGCTGAAAGGCGCCGCCCTGCTCGCGGGGCTAGCCGCGATACCCGTAACCGTCGAAGCGGCCGGCACGGTGGCAAAGGCCGCGATGCAGTACCAGGATCACCCCAAGGGCGAACAGGACTGCAGCAACTGCATTCAGTTCATTCCGGGCAAGACGCCCGCGGCGATGGGCGAATGCAAGGTCGTCGCCGGGCCGATCAGCCCCAAGGGCTGGTGCATCGCCTACGTAAAGAAGACCTGACTCGGCCTAGCCGCGCGCAGCGCGCGGCACCTTGATTCCGTCGTAGAGCCAGGCGATGCCCTCGAAGCTCGGGTTGCCCGGGTCGGCGCCCGGCTTGGGCGCGAGGAACTGATTGCGCAGCTCGCGCACCACGCCGGAGGCATGGTACAGGTCGCCATAGTAGCGCGAGGTGATCTGCACGCGCGCCGTGCGCAGGTAGCGCTCGTCCTGGTACCAGAGGAACGCCTTGGCGAAATCGCGGCCGGAAAGCTCCACATACGCGGCGAGCACCACCGCGTCCTCGATCGCCATGTTGGCGCCCTGCGCCATGTATTGCAGCGTCGGGTGTGCCGCATCGCCGAGCAGCGTGACTCGGCCGCGGCTCCAGTCGCGTACCGGCTCGCGGTCGCACAGGACCCACATTTTCCACGCGTTTATCTTCGCCAGCAGTCGCATCACCTCGGAGCGCTCGGCGGCGAATTTCTGCTCCAGCTCGGCGGGATCGCCGTAGACGTTCCAGCCTTCCTCGTACCTGTCGCTGTGAAACACGGCGACCAGGTTGTACAGCTCGCCGCGCCGCAGGGGATAGTGCACCAGGTGCGTCTTGGGGCCGGCCCACAGCACGACGTTGTTCTGCCACAGGTCCTCCGGCACTTCGGCGCGCGGCAGCACCGCGCGGTACGCGATGTGCCCGGAGACGCGCGGCTTGGCGTCGCCTAGCAGCTGGTTGCGGACCCTGG
>JBAUTZ010000485.1:0-16490 GCA_049582445.1 Burkholderiales bacterium | reverse complement strand
CGCTCGCGCTCGCGGCCACCGCCGTGCTCGCGTTCGTGATCGGCTACCCGTGCTTCCGTTTCAAGATCGTCGGCCACTATTTCGCGCTGGTCACGCTCGCGCTGTCGGAGGTGGTCAGGCTGATCATCATCGCGCTGCGCGACTATACCGGCGGCTCGCTCGGCGTGACGCCGAAGACGGCGCTGGCCAAGGCATCGTGGTCGCTGGGCGCGATGCAGTTCTCCTCCAAGCTCGTGTGGTTCTACATCATTCTCGTCGTGTGGCTCGGCGGACTGTGGGTATGGACGCGGGTCGATCGCTCGATGGCGCGCCTCGCGCTCGAGGCGATCAGCCAGGAGGAGGACGCTGCGGCCTCGGTCGGCATGAACGTGACGCGCCTCAAGCTTGGAGTGACCCTGATCTCGGCGCTGCTGACCTGCTTGGGCGGCGTGCTGTATGCGCAATACCAGCTCTACGTGAGCCCCGAGACGGTGTCCGGCATCGGCATCAGTTTGCAGATGGTGTTCGGCGCGATCGCCGGCGGCATGTTCGTGCGCCTGGGGCCCACCGTGGGCGCCGTGTTCACGCTGCTGCTCGCCGAGGGACTGCGCCTCACCCTCGGCCACGACATTCACGGCCTGGACACCACGCTCTACGGCCTGATGCTCGTGCTGTTCATCATCTTCATGCCCAAGGGTATCCTCGGGGCCGCGATCGAGGCGTACGAGAAGCGGCGCCGCGCGCCGCGCGTTGCCCCCGCCGCCTGAGGAAGCTGCCATGGCCGAGTTCGACTACGTAGTGGTGGGCGGCGGCTCCGCGGGCTGCGTGCTCGCCGCGCGCCTGTCGGAAGATCCCACGCAGCGCGTGTGCCTCGTCGAGGCCGGGCCGAGCGACGCGAGCGCGCTTGTCACCACGCCCGCCGCAATGGCTTTGATCCTGCCGACGCGCATCCGCAACTGGGCGTTCCAGACCGTGCCACAGGGGGCGCTCTACCAGCGTCGCGGCTACCAGCCGCGCGGCCGCATGCTCGGCGGCTCGAGCTCGATGAATGCGATGATCTACATGCGCGGCCATCCCTCGGACTACGACGACTGGGCCGCGGCGGGCGCAGACGGCTGGGCCTGGCAAGACGTGCTGCCGTATTTCCTGCGTGCCGAGAATAACGAGCGCGGCGCAAGTGCGCTGCACGGCGTCGGCGGTCCCCTGAACGTCGCCGACCTGCGCTCGCCGAACCCTTTCGCGCGGCTGTTCGTCGAGGCGGGCAAGGAGGCTGGCCTGCCGGCGAACGAGGACTTCAACGGGCCGCTGCAGGAGGGCGTCGGCCTGTACCAGGTGACGCAGAAAGACGGCGAGCGATGCAGCGCGGCGCGCGCCTACCTGCATCCGGCGATGGGCCGGCCGAACCTGGCCGTGTACACCGAGGCCCACGCGCTGCGCGTGCTGTTCGAGGGCCGGCGCGCGACCGGGGTCGAAGTGTGGCGCGGTGGTCGCAGCGAGACGCTCGGCGCGGTGCGCGAAGTGGTGCTCACCGCCGGCGCGTTCCAGTCGCCGCAGCTGCTTATGTGTTCGGGCATCGGCCCCGCCGAGCAGCTGCGTGCGCTCGGGCTGACCGTGGTGCACGACGCGCCGGGTGTCGGCGAGAATCTGCAGGACCATCCCGACTACGTCATCAACCGCAAGCTGCGCTCGACCGAGCTCTTCGGGGTGTCGCTTGCAGGTGGCCTGCGCCTTGCGCGCGAGCTGCTGCGCTATGCGCGCGAGCGCCGCGGCATGCTGACCACCAATTTCGCCGAGGCGGGCGGCTTCGCGAAGAGCGAGCCCGGGCTCGACCGCCCCGACCTGCAGCTGCACTTCGTCGTCGGCATCGTCGACAACCACAACCGCACGCTGCACCTGGGGCACGGCCTGTCGTGCCACGTCTGCGCGCTGCGGCCGAAGAGCCGCGGCACGGTGCGCCTGGCGAGCTCCGACGCGCGCGACGCGCCCCTCATCGATCCGCACTTCGTCGCTGAGCCCGAGGACCTCGCGACGCTGGTGCGCGGCTTCAAGCTGGTACGGCGCATCCTCGACGCGCCGGCGCTCGCCGCCTTTCCCTCGACCGAGCTGTACACGGCGGACGTGAAAAGCGACGCGGATATCGAGCAGGCGATCCGGGCGCGCGCCGACACCGTCTATCACCCCGTCGGCACGTGCCGCATGGGGAGCGACGCGCGCGCGGTGCTCGATTCGCAGCTGCGCGTGCGGGGCGTGGAGCGCCTGCGCGTCGCCGACTGCTCGGTGATGCCGAGCCTGATCGGCGGCAACACTAACGCGCCCGCCATCATGATCGGCGAGCGCGCCGCAGAGTTCATGCGCCGCGCCGCCTAGGCGCCGATGACGCGTTCCAGGCCGACGCCGCGCACATCCATCTCGTACTCGAGCCCGGCGATCGGCGGTCGGCAGAAGTGCCAGGTGAGGCCGGCGGCCACGGCGCCGCGCCGCACGATCTCGTCGGCGAGGAACGGATGCAGGTCGTGTACCGTATAGGCTTGGGTCGCCGTGGCCGCGGCCCAGCCCACGCCGAGGCCACGCATTCTTGCTTCCATCATTTCAAGCACCCACCGCGCCTTGACGCGCAGCCCCGCAGGCGAGGCATCGCCGCGCGCCACGATGTCCTCGGGGAAACGTCCGCCTTCGGGCCACTCGCCGCTGCCGGCGACGACGAATCCGGCGGCCACCGGGCCGGCGGGCACCGTATAGCAGAAAGCGTGGAACGAAGGCTCGTCCGGCGGATCGATCTCGGGCGCGACGTTGGAGCGCGCGACCGGATTGAGCCCGTTGCGAAAGATGCCCCAGTCCTCGAGCACCGCGACGTAACCCCTGTTGAACTCGCCGAAGCCGCCGAAGCTGAAGGGGCGGGGCGAGCGCAGCTCGGCGGCGCACAGCGCGGTGCATGGCCGGCCGAGCGATGCGAGGTGCGCCGCGATCGCGGCGAAGCCCTGCGCCAGCAGCAACGGGCGCGCGAAGCGCGCGCGCTCTATGGCGAATCCGCGCAGCGCGATCACGCCCTGCGAGTACGGATAAACGCCCTTGAGGAACGCGTAACCGCCGTCGGCGAATTCGGTCAGCCCGGCCATCGAGCCTAAACTGTACAGCATGGACGACGACGGGTTTCGCAAATCGCTTTGGCATGCGACCTCGCCGCCGGCTCCACCGACCGTGGTGCTGCAGGGCGAGCAGCGCGCCGACGTCGCGGTGGTCGGCGCGGGCTACACCGGGCTTTCCTGCGCGCTCGCGCTGGCCGAGGCGGGCGCCAGCGTGACGGTGCTGGAGGCATGCGAAATCGGCTACGGCGCCTCCGGGCGCAACAACGGCCAGGTGATCCCGACGCTGTCGCGCGCCGATCCCGAGGAGCTCGCCGCGAAAGCGGGGGAAGGCTTCGTGCAGCTGGTATGCGATTCGGCGCAACTCACCTTCGAGCTGATCCGCCGCCACGGCATGCGATGCGAAGCGGTGCAAAGCGGCTGGGTGCAGCCCGCGCACTCGCCCGGGCGCATGAAGCTTGCCGAGGCGCGCGCTGTGGCCTGGGGCCGGCGCGGCGCGCCGACCGAAGTGCTCGATCGCGCGGGCATCGAGCGTGTCACCGGATCGACGTTCTGGCACGGAGGCTGGCAGAACCGCACCGGCGGCAAGCTGAACGCGCTGGCCTATTGCCGCGAGCTGGCGCGCGCTGCGATCGGGCGCGGCGCGCGCGTGCACACGCAGAGCCCGGCGCTCGGCATCGAGCGCTCGGGCGGTCTGTGGCGCGTCGCCGGTGCGCGTGGCGGCGTGCGTGCCGAACGCGTAGTGCTCGCTACGCACGCGTATTCCGACGCGCTGTGGCCGGGTCTCGCGCGCAGCGTGGTTCCCGTGACCAGCTACCAGATCGCCACGTTGCCGCTGCCCGCGGAGACGAGAAACAGCGTGCTGCCGTTCGACCACGCCTGCTCCGATACGCATGGCGACCTGCATTTTTTCCGCTGGGACGGGGGCGGGCGCCTCGTGACCGGCGGCGCGCTGGTGCTGCCCTGGAATTGGCGCGCGCGGCTCGCGCGACGCATCGGTGAGCGCGTGGCGCGCGTGTTTCCGCAAATCGGCGCGCCGCGCTTCGAGTTCCAGTGGCACGGCCGGCTCGGCATTACGCTCGACCGGCTGCCGCACGTGCATGAGCTCGCCCCGGGCGTGCTCGGCTGGCTGGGCTGCAATGGGCGCGGCCTGGCGCTTGCCACCGCGCTCGGTCGCGAGCTCGCGCGTGCATGCCTGGGCACGCCGCTCGCCTCGCTGCCGCTGCCGGTTACGGAATTGCGACCCGTTGCCGGCCACGCCGTCGCGATGCGGCTCGGCGCCTTCGCAATGATGCTGTATCGCTATCGCGACTCGAGGGAGTCGGGGTGAATATAATGCACCACCCATGTGGGAGCTCGCCGCGATTGCCGTCGTCCTTGCCGCAGTGTGGTTTTGGGTCGACAGCCTGCGGGCGCGCGAGCGCGCATTGAAGGCGGGACGTGGCGCCTGCCGGCGCTATGGCGTGCAGCTGCTCGACGACACGGTCGCGATTGCCCGTCTGCGCCTGGCACGCGACCGCGACGGCCGTCTCAGGCTGGAGCGCCACTACGTGTTTGAATTCTCCGAAACCGGCGACAATCGCCGCCAGGGGTCGATGGTGCTGCTGGGCGCCGAGCTCTCCGACATCCAGCTGGAGCCGTACACGATCCGATGAGCACATGGCTTGAAGGTCGCGTAACCGGGAACCGTCGATGGACCGAGGCGCTCTTTTCCTTGCGCGTCGACGCCCCGCGACTGCGCTTCGAGGCGGGCCAGTTCGTGCGCCTCGCGCTGGACGTCGGGGGCGAGCGGATTGCGCGGCCGTTCTCGTTCGTCAACGCGCCCGAGGACCCCGTGCTCGAGTTCTACGGCGTGATCGTGCCCGACGGGCCGCTCTCGCCGCGGCTGGCGGGCCTTGCCGCGGGCGACGTGGTGTACGTGGCGCCCAACCCGTCGGGCTTTCTGGTGCTCTCCGAGGTGCCGGACGCCGGGACGCTGTGGCTGCTCGCGACCGGAACCGGGCTGGCGCCGTTCCTGTCGATCCTGCGCACCGATGCGCCGTGGCGGCGCTACCGCAACGTGGTGCTGGTGCATGCGGCGCGCTTCGCGCGCGAGCTCGTCTACCGCGAGACGATCGACGCCGTGGCCGGTACGCACGGCGCCCGCTTTCGCTACGTCACGTTCGTGAGCCGGGAGGCGGCGACCGGCTCGCTCGCGGGCCGCATTCCTGCGGCGATCGACGACGGGCGGCTGGAGCAAGCGGCGGGAATCGGGCTCGCGGTGGAGACCTCGCAGGTGATGCTGTGCGGCAATCCCGACATGCTGCGGGACGCCATCGCGGCGCTCTCGAGGCGCGGCATGAAGAAGCACCGCCGGCGGTCGCCAGGGCAGATCACGGTGGAGAGCTTCTGGTAGCGCGTGGCACGCGGCGGGCTGAGGAATCTGCCACAGGAACCGCGCGTGCTCGCTCGCGCGATGGCCTCGTTTGGGGTTACGATTCCCTGTGGACAGTGGGGGTACGCGCCGGCGCGGGCGATTGGAGGAAGGTTTGGAAGCGCTGAACAAATGGCAGGCCGGCTCGCGCCGGCGGACTGAAGCGCGGTGACCGATCCCGTCGCGCTGCGCTCGGCCGATACGCAGCCCGCGCTGCGCGTCGAGGCTCCGACGGCGAGCTACGCGGGCCGAACCCGCTATACCCAGCTCGAGTACGAGGCGATCCTCGCGAACGTCTCGATCGGCATCGCGTTCACGCGCGACCGCAAGTTCTTCCTGTGCAATCCGAAGTTCGAGGAGATGTTCCGCTGGGGCCCCGAGGAGCTGATCGGGCAGCCCGGCGAGGTCGTCTACGCCTCTCACGATAGCTATGCCGCCCTGGGGCAAATCGCGATCCCGCTCCTGGCTTCGGGCAAGCAACTCGACATCGAATGGGAGATGCAGCGCAAGGACGGCTCGACGTTCCTCGCGCGCATCATCGCGAAGGCGATCGACACCTCGGTCACGCAGCAGGGCACGATCTGGATCGTCGAGGACATCACCGAGCGCAAGCGCCACAGCGACGAGGTCAACCGGCTACTCCGCGAGCAGGAGGCGATTCTCGGCACCGCGTCGGTGGGCATCGTTTTCATCAAGGAGCGGCGCATCGTGCGCTGCAACCGGCGCTACGAGGAGATGTACGGCTTCGAGGCCGATGCGCTGGTGGGCCAGCCGGTGAGGGTGCTGTACGCGGACGATCGCTCCTACGAGGATGCGCAGGGGAGCTACGAGCAGCTTGCCAAGGGACTGACCTCGCGGCGCATCGAAATGCGGCGCCGCAAGGACGGCAGCACGTTCTGGGTCCGCACCGACGGTCGCGCGGTGGATCCGCGCTATCCCGAGCGCGGGTCCGTGTGGACGGTCGAGGACATCACCGAGCAGCTGCGCGCGGAAGACGAGCTCGCGCGCCTGCTGGCAGAACAGCAGGCCCTGCTCAACAACGTCGTCGCAGGCATCGCCTTCGTGCGGGATCGACAGCTGCAACGCTGCAACCGGCGCTTCGAGGAGCTGTTCGGCTTCGGTCCGGGCGAGGCCCTCAACATCTCGATGCGATCGCTGTATTTCACCGACGAGGAGTTCCAGGCCCGCGCGGCAGCCTATCGCGAGCTGGACGAAGGGCGCGCACACCAGCGCGAGCAGTTCCTGCGCCGGGCGGATGGCTCGGGATTCTGGTGCCGCATCTCGGGGCGCGCGGTGGAGCCCGGGAAACCGGACAAGGGGTACGTCTGGCTGTTCGAGGACATCACCGAGCGCAAGCGTGCCGACGAGGCGATGCGGCGGCTGGCCGAAGACCAGCAGCTTATCCTGGACAACGCGACGGTCGGCATCGCGTTCGTGCGCGACCGCCTGATCCAGCGCTGCAACCGCCGCCTGGAGGAGATGACGGGCCACGGTGCCGGCCAGCTGATCGGCCGCTCGACGCAGGTTCTGTTCGCCGAGCTGGCGACGTGGCAGACGATCAGCCAGGCCGCCTACGGCGCCACCGCGCCAGGCGAAACCTACCAGGACGAATGCTCTTTCAGGCGCGCGGACGGCAGCACCTTCTTCGCGCACAGCGTCGGGCGCCGGATCGATTCCGGCACCGGCGAGCAGCAGCAGTGGATCTGGATCATCGAGGACGCGACCGAGCGGCACGAGGCCGAACAGCGGGTGCGCCGCGCGCTCGCCGAGCAGCAGCTCATCCTCGACAACGCGACGGTCGGGATCTCCTTCATCAGGCAGCGCGTATACCAGCGCTGCAACCCCCGCCTGGAGGAGATGTTCGGCTACGGACCCGGCGAACTCGTCGGCCAGTCGAGCGCGGTCCTGTTCCTGAGCGACGAGGAGTACGCGGACGTCGGCAGCCGGGTCTATGACGAGCTCCGGGAGGGCCGCGCCTTTGCCGACGAGCGGCGCCTCAAGTGCAAGGATGGCACCACGCTCTGGTGCAAGGTGGTCGGCAGGGCGATAGATCCAGAGCATCCGGACGAAGGCGCGATCTGGATCTACGACGACATCACCGCCGAGCACGAGGCGCGTGACGCGTTGGAAGCCTCGCGCGATGCCTTGGAGCGAGCGGTGACGGAGCGCACGGCCGAGCTCAAATCCGCCAACGAGCGGCTCGAGGCCGAAATCAACGACCGCAAGCAGGCGGAGATGCGGGCACAGCATCTCGCGGACCACGACGCGCTCACGGGGCTGCCGAACCGGCGACTGCTCGAGGACCGGCTTACGCAGGCGCTGGCGCTCAGCTACCGCAACCGCAAGCAGACCGCGGTGATGTTCGTCGACCTCGACCGCTTCAAGAACATCAATGACTCGCTCGGACATGCGGTGGGCGACATGCTGCTCAAGGAGGTCGCGCGGCGCCTGGTCAACCAGCTGCGCGTAGGTGACACCATCTGCCGCATCGGCGGCGATGAGTTCGTGGTGGTGCTGCCGGAGAGCAAGCGCTCCACCGACGCGGCAAACGTCGCGCAGAAGGTGATCGAGCAGCTCTCGCTGCCGATCGACGTCGAGGGCCGCGAGCTGCACGTGACGCCATCGATCGGCATCAGCGTGTTCCCGGACGACGGCCGCGATGCCGAGACCCTGATTCGCAACGCCGATGCCGCGATGTACCACGCCAAGGAGATGGGGCGCGCCAATTACCAGTTCTTCACCGACCAGATGAACCTGTCGGCATCGCGGCGCCTGGCGATGGAGAACGACCTGCGGCGCGCGCTCCAGAAGGGGGAGCTGCGCGTGTACTACCAGCCGATCGTCGAGCTCGGCGGTGGCCATGTCGCGGCGCACGAGGCGCTGGTGCGCTGGCAGCATCCGTCCAGGGGCCTGGTGTCGCCGGCGGAGTTCATCCAGCTCGCCGAGGACACCGGCCTGATCCTCAAGATCGGCGAGTGGGTGCTGCGCGAATCCTGCCGCTGGGCCACCTTCATCGGTGTCGACCGCGGCCTGCCGGTGTCGGTCAACCTGTCGCCGCGCCAGTTCAACGATCCGGGCCTGGTCGACCTGGTCTCGTCCGTATTGAAGGATTCCGGCCTTCCGGCGCGGTTGCTCGAACTGGAGATCACCGAGACCACGGCGATGCAGAACACCGACGTCGCCTTGGCGACGCTCGGCAAACTGAAGCAGCTTGGCGTGAGCATCGCCATCGACGACTTCGGCACCGGGTACTCGAGCCTTGCCTACCTGAAGCGCTTCCCGGTCGACAAGCTCAAGATCGACCGCGCTTTCATCGCCGACGTGCCTGCGGACAAGGACAACAAGGCGATCGTGGCCGCGACGGTCGCGCTCGCGCATGCCCTGGGCCTGAAGGTGGTGGCCGAGGGCGTGGAGACCGAGGCGCAGCTCGAATTCCTGCAGACCTGCCGGTGCGATTTCCTGCAGGGCTACCTCGCCGGGCACCCGGTCGACGCGGACACCGCTGCCAAAGAGTACGTCTGAGCAAGCCCTTCCTGCAGTTCTCGCACGCCAACGGCTTCCCGGCGCGCTGTTATGCGGCCATGCTGGGCGAACTGGGGCGACATTACCGCGTCGGCTGGATCGAGGCGATCGGCACCGACCCGGGCTACCCGGTGAGCGAGGGCTGGCCGCATCTCGTTTCGCAACTCATTGACGAGATCGCGCGCGCGCGCCAGGGCGCGCCGGTTTATGCGGTCGGGCATTCGCTCGGCGGCTACCTGACGTTGCTTGCTGCGCTCAGGCGGCCGGATCTTTTCCGCGCGATCGTGCTGCTCGATGCGCCCGTGATCGGGGCGCTGCGCGGCCGGATGCTCGGCGCGACCAAGCGCCTCGGCATCGTCGACCGGGTTACCCCGGCGGGCGCCGTGCGCGACCGCCGCAGCCACTGGGACAGCCGGGCGCAGGCCAGACAGCACTTCCGAACGCGCAGGCTATTCAGGAACTTTACGGAACAGTGTCTCGACGACTACGTGCGGCACGGGCTGGTCGAACGAGACGGCGCGCTGCGCTTGCGGATCGACCCGGCCATCGAGTACCAGATCTACCGCACCATTCCGCACCACATGAGCCGTGGCCTGCGGTCGCTCGGGGTGCCGGCGGGCTTCATTGGCGGCGAGCGCTCCGACGTGGTGCGGCGCGCGGGCCTCGCCGCGACGCGCAAGGTGTGCGCGCTGCGCACGGTGGCGGGCGGCCACCTCTTTCCGCTCGAGCATCCGCTCGAGGCCGCTGCCGCGGTGGTCGGGCTTCTCGGCGAACTCGTTCGCTGAGAGAGGCGCCGGGAATACCGGCGCGGCTGGGACTGTTAACCCTGGCACTGCGGCGTACCGCGGATGGAGGACAAGATGGGACAGGCGATTCTTATCGTGGCCATGGCCCTTGCATTGACGTCAGGCCCTGTGGTCGCAGCCGGCGGAGATTCGGGCCCCGGGCCGGTCGTGGCCCCCGCCGACCCCGCAATCGAGCGCGCCCAGGAGGCGATGAAGGCGAAGGACTGGCCGCGCGCGGCGACGATCATGCGCGACGCCCTCAAGAGTCAGCCGGGCAACGCCGACTACCATAACCTGTACGCCTATGCCCTGCGCAAGGGGCCCAGTCCGGACATGAACCTCGTATTCCGGGAATACGAGGAGGCGCTACGCATCGATCCGAAGCATCGCAACGCACATGAATACATCGGCGAGGCCTACCTCCAGGTCGGCAACCTCGCCAAGGCGAAGGAGCACCTGGCCGCGCTCGACAAGCTGTGCTTCCTGCCCTGCGAGCAGTACAGCGAGCTGAAGGAAGCCGTGGAGCATTACGAGAAGACGCACAAGTAGGGCGAGCGCGTCGCTCTGGTAAGCTCGCGCGGGTGACGCGCCCCAACATCGTCTTCATCCTCGCCGACGATCTCGGCTACGCCGATCTCGGCTGCTACGGCGGGCGCTCGCTGCATGCGCCGCGCGGCTCGTGCTCCCCGAACCTTGACCGCATGGCGGCCGAGGGCCTGCGCTTTACCGAGGGTTACTCGAACTCTCCGGTGTGCTCGCCGACGCGCTTCGCGCTCGCCACCGGGCGCTACCAGTACCGGTTGCGCGGCGGCTGGGACGAGCCGATCGCAGGCCGCGCGCGCACCGATCCTTCGCTCGGTCCGGTGCTCGGCTTGCCGCCCGAGCATCCGAGCCTGGCTTCGCTGCTCCGGCAGGCGGGTTACGCGACGGCCCTCGTCGGCAAGTGGCACCTGGGCTACGCGCCGCACTTCGGGCCGCTGAAGAGCGGCTATGAGGAGTTCTTCGGCGCGATGAGCGGCGGGCTCGACTACTTCACGCATTGCGATACCTCCGGCGTGCATGACCTGTGGGAGGGTGAGACCGAGATCCATCGCGTCGGCTACCTTACCGACCTGATCTCGGACCGCTCGGTCGAGTACATTGGGCGCCAGCGTGACGGTGCCAGGCCGTTCCTGCTCTCGGTCCATTACACTGCGCCGCACTGGCCATGGGAGACCCGCGCCGACGAGGCCGAGGCGAAGCGGCTCGCCGCCGAGCGCGAGCATATTGGCCACGTCTCCGGTGGCTCGGTCGAGACCTACCTCACGATGATTCACCACATGGACGAGGGCGTGGGACGCATTCTGCAGGCGCTGAAGTCGGTCGGCGCCGACGCAAACACCATCGTCGTCTTCACCAGCGACAACGGCGGCGAGCGGTTTTCGGATGTCTGGCCGCTCACTGGCAAGAAGATGGACTTGCTCGAGGGCGGAATCCGCGTGCCCTACATCGTGCGCTGGCCGGCGCGCGTGAAGCCTGGCGGCGTGACGCCGCAGCTCGCGATCACGATGGACTGGGTCGCGACGCTGCTCGATGCCGCGGGCGCCGCGCCTCATCCGGACTTTCCGCTCGACGGCGCGAGCCTGCTCGCGGTGCTGGAAAATCCGGCGGCGACGTTCGAGCGCGAGCTTTTCTGGCGCACCAACTTTCGCAACCAGCGCGCGTTGCGCGCCGGGCGCTGGAAGTACCTGTCCACCGAGGACGGCGAATTCCTCTACGACCTGGTGGCGGACGCGCGCGAGCGGGCGAATCGGGCGCTGCGCGAGCCCGCCCGGCTCACCGCCATGCGCGCGCGCTACGTTGAATGGGAAAAGACGGTTCCGGGCGTGCCCGACGACGCGAAGGCCTCGCTCATCACCAACAAGGGGAACATGGCGACGCCGACGCCCTGAACGGCGCCGGTCAACTCTTCGCGAGGCGCAGCTCCTCTGGCACGAGCGCGTTCACGATCTTCCGCTCTGCGAGCCATTTGAAGGCGAACATTAGGCTATTCTGATGCGCATGAGCCGCCGCGCGTACCGCATCGCCCCCACCGAAGACACGACCTTCCACCCGCGGCTGATCGGCACGCACGGCGCCGTGGCGGCGAATTCCTACCTTTCGGTCAATGCTGGCGTGGACGTACTCAAGGCGGGCGGCAACGCAATCGACGCCGCAGTCGCGGCGACGCTGGTCGAGGGCCTGGTCAATCCGCAGATGCACACGATCGGCGGCGAGTGCCCGATGCTCATCCGCCTCGCGGGCGAGGCGCGCGTCATCGCGGTGAACGGCAATACCGCGGCGCCGATGGCGGCCACGCCCGAGGCGTTCCGCGCGCGCGGACTCGCCGACGTGCCCGAGCAAGGCATCCTTGCGGCCGGCGTGCCGGCGGCGTTCTCGGCGCTGCTCACGGTGCTCACGCGCTGGGGGACGATGCCGTTCAGCGAGGTGTCGGCGCACGCGCGTGAGCTCGCCGCGCATGGCTTCCCGCTCTCGGAGGGCCTGCGCAATCAGCACAAGTACGGCCTGGTCGCGCTGCGCGAGCGGTTTCTCGCGCAGTGGCCGGGCAGCGCGGCGCTCTACGTTCCCGGTGGACGCGTGCCCGAGGTCGGGGAGCTGGTGAAGAACGCGGCGTACGCCCGCGTCCTCGATTACCTCGCCAACGAGAAGGATCCGCATGCGGCGTTCTACCGGGGCGATGTCGCCGCCGAGATCGAGAAATACTCCAAGGCGCATGACGGGCTGCTGACGCGCGATGATCTCGCGCGCTTCGAGACGCGCATCGAGGAGCCGGCGAGCCTGCGCGTGGGCGACACGACGCTTTACAAGTGCAGTTTCTGGTCGCAGGGGCCGGCCGAGCTGCAGACGATCGCGCTCATGCTGCGGCACGACCTGCGCGCGATGGGGCACGGCAGCGCCGACTACTGCCACCTGCTGGTCGAAGCGATGAAGCTCGCGTACGCCGACCGCGAGCAGTACTACGGCGACCCGGCCCAGACGCTGGTGCCGGGCGAGGTGCTGCTCTCGGACGCGTATACCGTCGAGCGCGCGACCTTGATCGACATGCACCGCGCCAATCCCGAGCTGCGCCCGGGCGACGCGCGGCGCAATGCGGCGCTGCTGCCGTCAGACGAGCGCGTCACGCCGAAGGGCTGGGGCGCGGGCACGGTGCACGTGGACGCGGTAGACGCGCAGGGCAACATGGCCTCATTCACACCGAGCGGGGCGTGGCTGATGTCGGCAGAGGTGATCCCCGCGCTCGGCTTTCCGCTCTCGGTGCGTATGATGACCTTCTACCTCGCGCCGGCGCATCACCCCAACGTGGTAGCACCGGGCAAGCGCCCGCGCACCACGCTCACGCCGTCGCTCGCATTCAAGGGGGGCAAGCCGTGGATGGCCTTCGGCACCATGGGTGGCGACAACCAGGGCCAGTGGCTGCTGCAGTTCTATCTCAACCGCGCCGTGTTCGACATGACCATCCCGCAGGCGATCGAGGCGCCGCGCCTCTCGAGCGAGAGCTTTCCGGGTTTCTTCGCGCCGCACGTCGGTGTGCCCAACCGTGTGCGCGCCGAGGCACGCATCGGCAGGAAGACGCTCGACGAGCTAAGGCGCCGCGGCCACGATGTCGACGTCGCGCCCGACTGGACCGAGGGCTTCGTTTCCGCCGCCCAGTTCGACGAGCAGAGCGGGCTCATCGAAGCGGGCTGCGATCCCCGCGGCGCGAAGTCGGAGTGCTTTCCAGCGTTCGCTTATGTTTGGTAAGTAGGAGGCTTGAACCATGATGGAGCTGTATTTTGCGCCCGGAGCGTGCTCGTTCGTGCCGCACGTCGGGTTGGAAGCCATCCGTGCCGCGACCGGCGAGGGATTCGAGCCGCGCCTGGTCAAGCTGCACAGGGGCGAGAACAAGACGCCCGAGTACATTTCGATGAACCCGAACGGCCAGGTTCCGGTGCTGGTCGTCGACGGCCGGCCGCTCAACCAGATCATCGCCATCTGCGACTACCTCGACCGGCGCGCGCCGAAGGCCGGCCTGTTACCCACCGACGATTGGGCACGGGCGCAGGCACTGAGCCAGTTGGCGTGGATGAACAACACCGTGCATCCGACCTTCACGCGCATATTCCGCACCTACGAATTCGCTGACAGTGAGGCGGGGCGCGCCGACGTGCGCGGCCGGGCGGTGCAGCGTTTCCGCGAATGCCTCGAGCGCATCCAGGGCTGGGTCGAGAACGCCTCCCCGTTCTGGCTCGGGGCCAAGGTGAGTTTCCACGACGCCTACGCCTTTACGCTGCTGCGCTGGGGCGGCATCGCGGGGATCGATCCCCATTCGCTGCCCGTGTACCGAGCCTACGTCGAGCGGGTGATCGCGGCGCCGCCGGTCGTTGCCGCGCTCGAGCGCGAACGCATCCGTCTCGACACCTACAAGGCTAGTTGAGGGTGCGCGCCTCGCGGATGTCGGAGTGCGGCGGGAACACGGCCCAGGCGTTCTCCTTCGCCTTGTAGTATTCGCGCCGCGGCAGCTGCTCGAGGGCCAGGCCGTACATGTGGAAGTTGAGCGTCGTGCCGTCGATATGGATCGAGTGCAGGTCGTCCGGCAGGAAAGCGACTCCAGAGCCCCGGCCGACGACGAACTGGCTCTTCTCGCGCACGCCGCCCTCGGCGGTGCGGTCGTAGAACCGGTTCAGCTCGTCGCCCTGCACGCCGACGATCACCGTCCGGGTAGTATGGTTGTGCGCGGGCGTGCCGTAGCGGCCGTTCGCAGAGTTGGCGTATAGCGCGAAGCGGTGGTCGGCGTCCTCCGAGAGCCGATACAGGCATGAGTTGCGCGCCGCGCCGGGCTGCGGCGGCGGAAAATCCTCGAGAGTGAAGAGGTCGGTGCGCGCCGCGAGCTTGAGCAGCCGCGCCTTGATGCGCTCGAGGCTTTCCCGCGTGACACCGTCTCGCCGTTCGATCGCGCGAATATCCGCGACCGCGGCCGCGATTTCGTGCTGGCGTTGCCGCTTCCGGTCCATATGCCTATCTCCGGGAAATCCGTCTCTGACCCCATTTCTTGCGGGCGAGCGCTGCGCCCGCGGCAAGAGCTTTCAGCTTGGCGACCGCGATCTCGCGGTCCATGGGCGCCATGCCGCAGTTGGTGCACGGAAACAGGCGGTTCTTCGGCACGTACTTGAGCGCACGGCCGATCGTCGCAGCGACCTCGGCCGGCGTCTCGACCTTGTCTGAGGCGACGTCGATAACGCCCACCAGCACGTCTTTGCCCTTCAGCAGGGCCATCAGCTGCGGCGGCACGTGCGAGTGGATGCACTCGAGCGAGACCTGCTTGATGCGGCTCTTGGCGAGCGCCGGGAAGATTTTCTCGTACTGGCGCCATTCCGCCCCGAGGCTCTCCTTCCAGTCAATGTTCGCCTTGATGCCGTAGCCGTAGCAGATGTGGACCGCCGTGGTGCACTTGAGCCCGCGTGCCGCGCGCTCGAGCGCCTTGACGCCCCACTCGACGACATCGTCCATGTAGACGTTGAACGCCGGCTCGTCGAACTGGATGGTGTCGACGCCGTCCTTGGCCAGCGCGCGTGCCTCCTGGTTGAGCAACTCCGCGAAGGCCATCGCCAGCTTCACCTTGTCGCCGTAGTGCCGGTCGGCGATGGTGTCGACGATGGTCATCGGCCCGGGCATGGTGATCTTGAGCTTCTTCTTCGTGTGCGCCCGCGCCAGGCGCGCTTCGATCTGGTGCACGCGCCCTTTCAGCCGCAGTGGACCGACCACCACCGGTACCATCGCATCGTAGCGGTTGGCGCGGATGCCCATCTTCACCTTGTGCTCGAAGTCGATGCCCTCTACGGACTCGAGGAAGCCGTGCACGAAGTGCTGACGCGACTGCTCGCCGTCGGAGACGATGTCGATGCCGGCGTCCTCCTGCTCCTTGAGCCACAGCAGGGTCGCATCGCGCTTGCTGCGTGCAAGGTCGTCGCCAGATGCGCGCCAGGCAGGCCACAACTTGTTGGGCTCAGCGAGCCAGAAGGGTTTTGGCAGGCTGCCGGCAATGGTAGTCTCGAACATAGCGCACTCTCCCCGGATCGGTAGCCGCGGAGTCTACCGCCGATCGCACGAGGACGGACCATGGATAAGCTGACGATCCCGCAGAGCCTCGCGGAATGGAACGCGCGGGGCCGCGAATACCTGCCAGGGCATCTGGGCATCGAGATCCTGGCGGTCGCGCCGGACGAGCTGCGCGCCCGCATGAGGGTCGAGCGCAGCAAGTGCGCCTGGAACGGCTTCTTGCACGCCGGCGCCGTGGTGGCGCTCGCCGACACCTGCTGCGGCTATGCCACGGTGCGCAATCTTCCCGAGGGCGCGGCGGGTTTTACGACCATCGAGCTGAAGAGCAACTTCTTCGGCACCGCCCTGGAGGGCGACGTCGGCTGCGTCGCCCGCCCGGTGCACAAGGGGCGTACTACGCAGGTCTGGGACGCCGAGGTGAGGTCCGATGGCAGCGGCAAGCAGATCGCGCAGTTCCGCTGCACCCAGATGATCCTCTATCCGCGCTGACCGATGAGGAAAATCGCGCTCCTGCTCGCGCTCGTAGTCATCGCGCTGCTCGCGTGGGAGCTGTTCCGCTCGAGCGACGTCGCGATCACCGTGAACGGCGAGCCCCTCACTGGGCCGGTGAAGCTCGCCGCCGAGGGCTGGGGC
>JBAUTZ010000484.1:0-3938 GCA_049582445.1 Burkholderiales bacterium | reverse complement strand
ACCTCGGGCCAGCCCATCTGCGCCAGCCACGATCCGGTCATGCGCGCGCGCACCCCGTCCGTATCGGCGAGCACGATGCGCGCGTTGCGCACGGCGGCATACAGGTCGGTCGCCTGCACCAGCTGGCCACCGGGCGCGCTGACGAACCCCGTCAGATGTCCTTCGCGGTACTCCTCGGGGCTGCGCACATCGAAGAAGTAGGTGGTGCGTGCCGGTTCCGCGCGCAGGCGTTCGAGCCCCGCGATATCGATCGTGCGCACGCCGTGCCGAACGGCGACCCGCGTCGCCGCCTCCCGCGCCCTGGCAAGCGCCGCGGCACCCGGCGCGGGAGCCCGGCGCGCCTGGCCGTGCTCGAGCTCGAAGCCGGCGAGATGCCAGCCCATGGTGCCGTTCTGCAGCGCCACCACGCGGTTCGGCAATCCGGCGTTGATGAGCGACTGCGCGCCGATAATGGAGCGTGTGCGCCCGGCGCAGTTCACCACTACCAGCGTACGCGGATCCTTGACCACCTCGTGCGCGCGGTACACCAGCTCCGCGCCGGGGCAGTCGAGCGCGCCCGGGATGTTCATCACGCGGTATTCGCTCATCGGGCGCGAGTCGAGCACCACCACGTCCTCGCCCGCGTCGAGCTTCGCCTTGAGCTCCGCGGCGCTGATGCGCGGTGTCTCGCATTCGTGCTCGACGTACTCGCCGAAGGCCTTGCTCGGAACGTAAACGCCTGTAAACAGCTCGTAACCCGCGAGCTTCCAGGCGGGCACGCCGCCCGCGAGCACCGAGATATTGCGCCAGCCATGCCGTCGCATGACCGCGGCGGCACGCTGGGCGAGCGAGCCGTCGTCGTCGCACAGCACCACGCGCGTCGCGCGGCGCGGGACCAGATCCTCCAGCCTCAGCTCGAGCCGCGAAAGCGGCATGCAGGACGCGGTCAGCAGGTGCCCCTTGGCGAACACGCCCTCCTCGCGTACATCGAGGAGCGCCAGCTCGGCGCCGTCGCCGACCATCGCGCGCAGCTCCTGGGGCATCACCAGCGGCGACAGGATGTCGGGCTTCTCCATGAAGACGCGGTAGGCGCCGCCCTCGGGCCCGCCGAAGCCGATCCGCCCGGGCAGATCCTCCAGGGTGTGCCCGTAGAGGTGCAGGTGCAAGGTCGGTCGCGTGCCACCCACCGCGATGGTGTGGAAGTCGTCGGGCATCAGCGCCACGGCATTGCCGCGACACACGGTAACCTCGTGCGTCTTCTTCAGCTGCCCGAACCCGTCGCGCGAGCGGTCGTCGACGCGGTCGTAGAACACGTTGTGCTCCTCGCCGTGCACGCCGGAGATCGCGGCCCAGGTGGTGTGATTGTGCGGCGGCTGGGCTTTTCCGGGCATGCCTGCCGAGCCGTAGAGCGCGAGGCTCCCGTCGGCATCCTCGGCGAGGTGATAGATCGCGCCGCGCTTTCCGGGCGGCACCGGGAAATGCTCCAGCGGAAAGAGCTCGCTCCGCTTGGCGAGGCCGGTGAGCGCCGCCTTCACCTGCTCCAGCGTCGCCCGGTCCGGCGCATAGCGCGACAGCATGGCGCGCACCGTTTCGATCGTCTGCGCGACGGCTGCCGCGCGCTCGTCAATCACAGCCATGAAACACCTCCGCAGCCGTGATCATAACGGTAGGATAATCGACCCCGGAATCCATTTCACTCCGGAAACGATCTTGCAACCCCTCGCCGATATCAAGGTCATCGAGTTCTGCCAGATCGCGGCGGGGCCGTTTGCCGGCATGCTGCTCGCCGACATGGGCGCCGACGTGATCAAGGTGGAGTCGCCCGAGGGCGACGGCATGCGCGGCTGGCCTCCCCACACGCAGGGCTACTCGGAGAATTTCGCGTCCCTCAACCGCAACAAGCGATCGGTTGTGCTCAACCTGAAACAGGCGGCCGACGTCGCTGCGGCGCGCAAGCTCTGCCTCTCGGCCGACGTGGTGCTGGAGAACTTCCGGCCGGGAGTCATGCAGCGACTGGGTCTGGGCTACGAAAGCCTCGCGGCCGCCAAGCCCGGCCTGGTCTACTGCTCGATCTCGGCCTTCGGGCAGGAAGGTCCCCGCTCGCAGGAAGGCGGATTCGACGTCACGCTGCAGGCGGTGGGTGGCGTGATGAGCGTCACCGGCGAGCCGGGCGGCGCACCGGTCAAGTGCGGCGTGCCGCTCACCGATTTCGCCGCCGGCCTGTACGCGGCGTACGCCATCGCCGCCGCCCTGCACGGCGGCCAGGGCGCGCGCATCGACGTGCCGATGCTCGGCACCACGCTCGCGATCGCCGCGCTGCAGACGAGCGAGCATTTCGGTACCGGCCGCGACCCGCAGAAGCTCGGCTCCGCTCACCCGCGGAACGCTCCCTACCAGGCGTTCGCCTGCAAGGACGGCTACTACGTTATGGCGGCCGGGAACAACGACCTGTACCGGCGCGCCTGCGAGGGGATCGGCCGGCCGGATCTCGTCGCCGATCCGCGCTTCGCCAGCACCGCGCTGCGCGCGCAGAACCAGGCCGCCCTGCGCGAGATCTGGGAAGCCGAATGCGCCAAGTGGACGGCGGATGAATGCCTCGACATCATGCGCAGGCAGGGCGTTCCCTGCGCGCCGATCAACACCTACTCGCAGGCGCTCGCCGATCCGCAGGTCGCGCACTACGGCTGGGTGCAGCCGCTCGAACTCCCCGGTGGCGCACGCACGCGCAGCTTCGTTTCCCCGCTCGGCAAGGCCGAGCCCGTGCGAAGCCGCCCGCCAGCGCTCGGCGAGCATACTGTTGAGGTCCTGAAGGAGATTTCCGGATGAAGAGCATCGACCGTTTCAGAACGTTCGTGCAGGACATGACGCGCGTCGTTGAGCGCCACGGCGGCGACGAGCCCGCGCTGCTCGACCAGGGCGCGAAGCTGCTGCACGAACTGGTGACGCACGACGACTGGCTGCCGGAGGAGTTCGCGCGGCCCTCGCAGGATTCGTATCGCCAGTATCTCCTGCACTGCGATCCGCTGGAGCGCTTCTCGATCGTGAGCTTCGTCTGGCAGCCGGGCCAGAAGACCCCGGTCCACGACCACACCGTGTGGGGCCTGGTCGGGGTGATGCGCGGAGAGGAAATGTGCGAGGAATTCCCGGCGGCGGTCCCTGGAAAGCCGATGCGGGCATCCGGTTCACATCGCGTCAGGCCGGGCGACATCGACCGCGTCTCGCCGCGCATCGGCGACGTGCACGTGGTTTCCAATGCCGCGAGCGATCGCACGGCGGTCAGCATCCACGTCTACGGCGCCAACATCGGCGCGGTCAGGCGCCACACCTTCGATCCCGCCAGCGGCGCGCCGCGCGAGTTCGTCTCCGGCTACCACAACGTCGTGACGCCCAACCTGTGGGACCGCTCGAAGGAGCCCCGCGCGGCTACTTGAACTGGGGATCGACCTCGACCCGCAGCCCGTTGGTCAGGCGGTTGGTCTCGTTCGCCAGGCCCACGACCGCCATCAACTCCATCAGCATGGCGTCGCTCATGCCCTTCTTGCGCGCAGCCGCGGTGTGCGAATGGGTGCAGTACTCGCAGCCGTTGGTCGCGCTCACCGCGACGTAGATCATCTCCTTTACGAGCGGATCGAGCGCGCCCGGCGCCATCACCTGCTTCACGTTGTCCCACATCCGGCGCAGCTGCGCCGGATCGTTTGCGAGCGCCTTCCAGAAATTATTGATCCAGTCCACGCTGCGCGTCTTCATGATGTCGTCGTAGACCGCCTTCACCGCGGGCGAGGCCTCCGCATACTCGATGAGCTTGACCAGTGCCACGCTTCCCTCCCTCTGTTCTGCCGCATATAGTACGCCGATGCTCAACTGGCTCTCGAGCCTGTCGCCGCAGGCGCTGCTGGTCGGATTCGTCGTGCTCGGCGCGGCGCTCGCCCTGCCGCTCGCGGTCGCGGCCGTGGGCCGGC
>JBAUTZ010000483.1:0-1980 GCA_049582445.1 Burkholderiales bacterium | reverse complement strand
CACCGGCACCGCCTGCTGCAGGTTGCTGCGCCCCGCCATCGCCGTGTCGCGGTAGCGCCGCGCGAGCCCGGCGAGCGCGGCCGAGATCGCCGCCAGGTCGGCCTCGACCAGCTCGAGCGCCTCGCGCATCTGCAGCACGGTCGCGGTGTCGGTGATGTCCTGCGTGGTCGCGCCCCAGTGGCAGTATTCGCCCAGCCCGTCGCGGCACAGCGCGTTCAGCTGCGAGACCACGCCGAGCACCGGGTAGCCGATGCGCTCGGTCTGCTGGCGCAGCTTGTCCATGTCGATCTGCCCGATTTCGCAGTGGCGCACGATCTCCTCGGCCGCTTCGGCCGGGATCAGGCCGAGCCTGCCCTGCACCCGCGCCAGCGCCGCCTCGACGTCGAGGTATTTCTGCGTCCGGTTCTCGTCCGACCAGACCCCGCGCATCGCCTCGGTGGAGAAGATGTTGCCGAATATCGCTGAATCGACCACGGTCGAGGGCATGCGCGGGCTCTCCGGTGAAAAGTGAAGGCACATACGTTAAGCTGTATTCCGTTCCCGAACCAATCCCCGCGTGAAATCGCCCATGTCTTCCGACCTGCTCACCCTCTCCGCCGCCGAGCTGCTGCACCTGTACCGCGCCAAGCGCGCCTCGCCCGTCGAGGTGACGCGAGCGGTGCTGAAGCGGATCGGCGACCTCAACCCGGCCCTGAACTGCTTTTGCTTCCTCGCCCCCGATGCGCTCGGCGCAGCCAAGGAGTCCGAGGTGCGCTGGATGAGGGGCGAGCCGAAGGGAACGCTCGACGGCGTCCCGGTCTCGATCAAGGACCTGCTCCTCACCAAGGGCTGGCCCACGTTGCGCGGATCGAAGACCGTCGACCCGAAGGGTCCGTGGAACGACGACGCTCCGGTAGTCGCCCGACTGCGCGAAGCCGGTGCCGTGCTGATCGGCAAGACGACGACGCCGGAATTCGGTTGGAAGGGCGTCACCGACAGCCCGCTCACCGGTATCACGCGCAATCCGTGGAACCCGGCGCGCACCCCGGGGGGCTCCTCGGGGGGTGCCGCGGCCGCGCTCGCGGCAGGCATGGGACCGCTCACGCTCGGCACCGACGGCGGCGGCTCGATCCGCATCCCCTGCGCCTTCACCGGCGTGTTCGGACTCAAGCCCTCGTTCGGGCGCGTACCGGCCTGGCCTCTGTCCCCGTTCGGCACCGTGGCGCACGTCGGTCCGATGACGCGCACCGTGCACGATGCGGCGCTGCTGCTCAACGTGCTGTCGCGGCCCGACCCACGCGACTGGCACGCCCTGCCCTACGAGCCGCGCGACTATCGCGTCGGCCTGGACGAAGGCGTGCGCGGCCTTCGCATCGCTTACTCGGCGAATCTCGGCTACGCCGAGGTCGACCCGGAGGTGGCGGTGCTGGTCGAGCAGGCGGCGATGCGCTTCGTCGATCTCGGGGCCCTGGTGGAGCCGGTCGATCCGGGTTTCGTCAACGCCGAGCCGGTGTTTCGCGCGCACTGGTTCACCGGCGCGGCCTACCTCCTGAAGAACTTCTCGGCCCAGCAAAAGGCGCTCATCGACCCGGGCCTCACCGAGGTCGCCGAGCAGGGCGCGAAGATCGGCATGCTCGACCTGCTCGAGGCGGTGCAGAGGCGCGGTGCGCTCGGCGTGCACATGAACCAGTTCCACGAGAAGTACGATCTGCTGCTCACGCCGACGCTGCCGCTCGCTGCCTTCGAGGCCGGCAAGGAGGTCGCCGACCTGATGAAGGAGAAGCGCTGGACCGACTGGACGCCATTCTCCTATCCGTTCAACCTGACGCAGCAGCCGGCGGCCTCGATCCCATGCGGGCTGACCGCCGAGGGGCTGCCCGTCGGGCTGCAGATCGTCGGGCCACGCTACGCCGACGCGCTGGTGCTTCGCGCCGCTCGCGCCTTCGAATCGGCGCAGCCGATTCCGATGCCCGATGTCTCGCGGCTCGCGGGCGCGCCGCA
>JBAUTZ010000482.1:0-1555 GCA_049582445.1 Burkholderiales bacterium | reverse complement strand
GTCCAGCGCCGCGGCGATCGGCGCGCATTCGTCGAGCAGCCTGCGGCCCCAGTCGGCGAGCGGGACCTCGCGGCCCCACATGTCCAGGCGCAGCCCCGGCTCGCGGCCGCGCTCGGCGACGCGGTGCTGGTTGCGCGAGATGAACGCGATCTCCTCGGGCGTGTCCGGCGGGCTGTCCGAGAGCAGGCAGTGCAGCAGGAATACGTCGAGGAAGCGCATCGTCGCCGCGCCGACGCCGATGGCGTCGTACGGGTCGAGGTCGAGCAGGCGCACCTCCACGTATTGGACCCCGCGCTCGCCGAGCGCGTGCAGCGGCCGCTCGTTGGGCAGGATGGTCCGCTTGGGGCGGATGGTGCCGTAGAACTCGTTCTCGATCTGCAGGAGCGAGGTCGAGAGTTGCCGGTAATCGTCCCCGTCGCGCAGCCCGATCGCCTCGTAAGCGGGATACGGCCGGGTGAGCGCGGGGTGCAGCGACCCGGCATAGCTCTTCAGGCTGTTGAAGCTCACCGCGAGCGAGGCCTGCGCGTCGCTCTGGTAGCCGAGCGGGCCCATGCGTAGCGACGTGCCGTGCGGGAGGTAGAGCGTGCCGGCGGCGAGCGGCTGCAGCCGATGGGCGCGCCCGGCGACGAACGTGCTGCACACCGCGGGCGAGGCGCCGAGCAGGTACAGCGCGAGCCAGGAGTGGCGCCGGAAGTTGCGGATCAGCCCGAAGTACGCGTCGTTGCGGTAGGCGCCGTCGCTGCCGGCGCGCCCGTCGGCGCGGCGCAGCTCCGGCCACGAGTCCTCGGGCAGCGAGAAGTTGTAGTGCACGCCGGAAATGGTCTGCATGCGGCGGCCATAGCGGTACGAAAGCCCGCGCCGGTAGATGGTCTTCGCGCGCCCGACGTTCGAGCGGCCGTACTGTCCGAGCGGAATCTGGTCGTCCTCGGGCAGCTTGCACGGCATGCTGGTCGCCCACAGGAGCTCCGCGCCGATGCGGCGGTAGACCTCCTGGTGGATGCGGGTGAGCTCATCGAGGCAGCCCTCGATGTCGGTGTGCGTGCCGGTGATCAGCTCGAGCTGCGATTCGCTGAAGTCGGTGGTGATGTGGGGGTGCGTGAGCGCCGAGCCCAGCCCCGCCGGGTGGGGCGTTCGCGCGAGCGAGCCGTCGGGCGCGACGCGCAGGCTCTCTTTCTCGACGCCGCGCACGATGCCGTGCAACAACCCGGGCGCCAGCGCCCGCAGACGGTCCTGGAGGCGTGGCAAGCGCCTTCTCCTATCCTGTCGGGAGAGCTAGGGTACCAGATGGACGCGAACGTCCTGCGAACCTATACCCATGCCCCCGGCGAGGGGGCGGCGCGGCTCAGCGCGGGTAATAGTCGGGCGGCGGCGGGGGCGGCGGCGCCGAATAGGTATAGGCGCGGCGCCGGCGTGCCGGTTCGGCCGCCATCGGCACCTTGTTGCCCTTGGCGTACATGCACTGCTGGTAGCCCATGTCGTAGCGCTGTTGCAGCGTATACGCGGAGGCGTTCGCCGCGCCGGCGCCCGCGGCCGAGCCGAACAGCAGGCCCGTGCC
>JBAUTZ010000481.1:0-6737 GCA_049582445.1 Burkholderiales bacterium | reverse complement strand
CGCGGCGCTCCACGTTGCGGCGGTAGCACCGGACGCGGCGCGCCGGCCAAGCGCCTTCATCGCCGCGCGCGACCACATTTCCGGGTTCTTCGCCGGCGCGAAGCCGTCCAGATAGATGGCATCGGCCGCCGCGCGCAGCTGCGGCAGCGCGGCGGCGACGTCGGCGAATGCGAGCGTCAGCACCACGCGCCCATGGTCGAATTCGAGGCGGTGCGTACCGGGAACGAGCAGCGGCCACGCCGCGCGCAGCTGCGCGGAAAGCGGCGCGAGCTCGGGATAGCCCGCGTGCGCCCGCTCCAGGTCTGGGCCGCGGAAGGGATGCTTTTCGAGCGACACGAAATGCAGCCGCTCGCAACGCATCGGGTCTTCGCGCCACGCGGCCCAGGTGACGAGGAAATTGAGCCCGAGCCCGAAGCCGGTCTCGAGCACCGTGAACAGGCGGCGCCCGGCCCAGCGACCGGGCAGTCCGTTGCCGCCGAGAAACACGTGGCGCGCCTGCGCCGGGCCGCCGGCGGCGCTGTGATAGGGGTCGCCGTATTCGCGTGAGTACGGCGTGCCGTCCGGTGCGAAGGCGAGCGCGGCGGGGACGAGCGGCGCGGGCATCCGCCGAGTATATAGATCGGCGTAAAATCGCAGGCCCGAAGGAGGCCGCGCATGAACAAGCCCGCAGAGATCAGACACCACGCCGTTCCCATGTGGATCGGCGGAAAAGCGATTGCGCCCTCCGGGCGAGTGGGTGAGGTATACAACCCCGCGACCGGGCAGGTCGCCAAGAAGGTCGGCTACGCGGACGCGAAGGTCGTCGATGCCGCGGTCAAGGCCGCGGCGACGGCGTTTCCCGCCTGGCGCGGCACGCCACCGCTGCGGCGCGCGCGAATCATGCAGAAGTTCCTCGCCCTGCTGCAGGCGAACCAGCGGGAGCTGGCGCAGCTGGTGACCGAAGAGCATGGCAAGACGCTGCCCGACGCCACGGGTTCGGTGCAGCGCGGCATCGAGGTGGTCGAGTTCGCTTGCGGCATCCCGCACCTGCTGAAGGGCGAGTTCTCGGAGAACGTCGGCACCGGGGTGGACACGCATACTTTGCGCCAGCCGGTGGGCGTGTGCGCCGGCATCACGCCGTTCAATTTCCCGGTCATGGTGCCGTTGTGGATGTTCCCGGTGGCGATTGCCTGCGGCAACACCTTCGTGCTTAAGCCCTCGGAGAAGGTACCCTCGGCCTCGATCCGCATGGCCGAGCTGTTCCAGGAAGCGGGCCTGCCGCCGGGCGTGCTAAACGTCGTGCACGGCGACAAGGAGGCGGTCGACGCGATTCTCAACCATCCGGGCATCAGCGCGGTGTCCTTCGTCGGCTCGACTCCAATCGCGCGGCACATCTACGAGACCTGCGCGAAGACGGGCAAGCGCGTGCAGGCGCTCGGGGGCGCCAAGAACCACGCCGTCGTATTGCCCGACGCGGATCTGGAATTCACCGCCGATGCGCTGATCGGGGCGGCCTACGGCTCGGCGGGCGAGCGCTGCATGGCGATCAGCGCGGTGGTCGCAGTGGGCGCGGCAGGCGACCCGCTGGTCAAGCTGCTGGAGAAGAAGGCGCGCGCCATCAAGATCGGCCCGGGAACGGCGGACGGCATGGACATGGGGCCGCTGGTCACCGCGCAGCACCGCGACAAGGTCGCGTCCTACGTCGAGCAGGGCGTCAAGGAAGGCGCGAAGCTGGTCGTCGATGGCCGCGCGCAGGCGTTGCCTAAGGAGGGCTTCTTCCTCGGCACCACCCTGTTCGACCAGGTGAAGCCGGACATGAAGATCTACCAGGACGAGATTTTCGGGCCGGTGCTGGTAGTGCTGCGCGCGAGCACGCTCGAGGAGGCGATCGCGCTCGTCAACCGCAACCCGTATGCCAACGGCACTGCGATCTTCACCGAATCCGGTGGCGCCGCGCGCCGCTTCGAGAACGAGATCCAGGTCGGCATGGTCGGCGTCAACGTGCCGATCCCGGTGCCGGTCGCCTTCTACTCCTTCGGCGGCTGGAAGAACTCGCTATTCGGCGACCTGCATGTGCACGGTGTCGAGGGCGTCAAGTTCTACACCCGCACCAAGGTGATCACGCGCCGCTGGCCGCACCAGGACACGCCGGCGCCGGGCTTCAACATGCCGACTCTGGGCTAGTCCCGGGTCGCGATGCACGCCTGAAGATCACGCGCTGGTCGCTGCAGTTCTACCGCCTGCCGTACGTGCGCGAGGTGGTGTGGTCGAATGCGGTCGAGGACGCGGGCGTGTTCGCGCTGCTCACGCTCACCTCGGACGACGGGCATGTCGGAATTGCCGAGGGCACGGTGAAGGCGACCTGGTCTGCGGTGTCGCCGCGCTCGCTCGCGGTGGCGCTCGAGGACGTGCTGCTGCCACGGGTGATGGGGCACGACGTCGACGAGGTGCCGAAGGCCTTTGCCGGACTACCCGAGAACCGCCTCGCCAAGGCTCTCGTCGACAACGCCTGCTGGACCCTGCGCGCCGCTGCGCTGGGCAAGCCGCTATGGGAGCTGTGGGGCGGTGCGCGCAAGGTCGAGCTCGCGTGGACCGTGACCCGCAGGCCGCCGGCGCTGATGGCCGCCGAAGCGAAGGAGGCGTGCGAACGCCACGGCTTCCGGACGCTAAAGGTGAAGGGCGGGCAAGGTCCGGCGACCGACCTCGCGGCGCTGGAGAGCATCCGCGCCGCGGTCGGCCCGGGCGTCGAGCTGTACGTAGATGCGAATGCAGCTTACCGGCGCGACGAGGCGCTCGAGTACGTAGGCGCCATCGCCGCCGCTGGGGCCCGCGTCGCCGAGGATCCGAGCCCGCTCGCGCCGGACGGCGAATTCGAGGCGCTGCAGCGTGCCTGCGCCATTCCGATCCTGGTGGATTCGAGCTGCGCCTCGGCGGCCGACGCGGCGCTGTACCTCGAGCGCGGCGCCAGGGCGTTGTCAGCCAAGCCCGGGCGCGTGGGCCTTTCCGAAACTCGCGCGATCGCGACGCTCGCGGCGCGCGCCCGGGCGAAGGTGGCGGTCGGGATCTACGCCGAGAGCCTTCTCGGCACGCTCATCAGCCTGCAATTGCCGGGCACCATGCCCGCCGAGCAGACGTTCTATCTCACCATGACCCAACAGGTGGCCACGACCGATCTGCCGATACGCGACGGTTGCGTCGAGCTGCCGGAAACGGCCGACTACGCATCGCTCGTCGACTGGGAGAAGGTGAGGCGCTTCGCGCTCTAACGCCCGCGGAAGCGGGGCTTTCGCTTCTCGATGAACGCGCGCACGCCTTCGCGGCGGTCCTCGGTGCCGACCAGGCGGTTGTAAGCCTCGATCTCGAACCGGTAGCCGGTAAGCAGATCCGTCTGCAGGCCGTAGTGCACCGACTTCTTCGCCTGGCGCACCGAAAGCGGCCCGTTCGCCGCGATCTCGCGCGCCGTCTCGAGCGCATCGGCGAGCACGCGGCCGGGCTCGCACACGCGGTTGACCAGGCCCCAGTCCAGGGCCTGGCGTGCGTCGATCGCGCGCGCGGAGAGCACCAGCTCCTTGGCGCGCCGCTCGCCGATCGCGCGCGCGAGGTTTTGCGTACCCATGCCACCGGGCATGATGCCAAGCTTCACCTCCGACAGCGCGAAGCGTGCATGGGGCGCCGCGTAGGCGAAATCGCAGCACAAGGCGAGCTCGAGCCCGCCGCCGTAAGCGTGCCCGTTGAGCGCGGCGATCACCGGCAACGGGCACTCGAGCAGCGCGACGAAGCAGCGCTCGAAGATCTCGTGCTGCGCGCGCCATTCCTCGTCGCTCATGCCGTCGCGCTGCTTCAGGTCGCCGCCAGCGCAGAACGCGCGCTCGCCCGCGCCGGTGAGCACCACGCAGCGCAGCTCGCCGGGCGGCGCGGCGGTGAGCCGGGTCCACAGGTCGTGCTGCTCGCTTCCCATCTGCGTGTCGAGCGCATTGAGCGCACCGGGTCGATCGAGAGTCACGACGAGTACGTGCTCGCCGTCGCGCTCGATGCGCAGTGTTTCGAATTTGGGCAGGTCCATCTGTCGCCTTGTCGGGTCGGGCGGAATATTATCCGGGGCAATTGCCGCGAGGCCTAGCACCGGGTACGACGATGACCGAACAAGCGATACAGCCGGGAACCAGCCAGTGGATCGGCAAGCCGCTGCGCCGGCTGGAGGACCAGAAGCTCCTGACCGGGCAGGGCCGCTTTACCGACGACGTGGTGCTCCAAAAGGAGGTGCACGCTGCCTTCGTTCGCTCGCCGCATGCGCACGCGAAGATCGCGGGAATCGACGTCTCGGCGGCCCGCGCCGCCCCCGGGGTGATCGCGGTGTTCACCGGTGCGGACGTGGTTGCGGCAGGCCTTGAGCCGGTTCCGTTCACCCAGTTGCACAAGCGCCCCGACGGCGCGGACATGACAGTCCCTCCGCGCCACGCGCTCACGGCGGACACCGCGCGCTTCGTCGGCGACGCGGTGGCGATGGTCGTGGCCGAGACGCGCGACCAGGCGCGCGACGCCGCCGAGTTGGTGGAGGTGGACTGGGAGCCGCTGCCGGCGAACGCCGACCTGCCGAGGGCGGGACGGCCCGACGCGCCGGTGCACTGGGCGCCGGCGTTCACGCCGGAATACGGCAACATCGCCGCCATCTACCGCATGGGCGATCGCGCCGCGGCGGAGGCCGCGTTCGCCGCGGCGGCGCGCGTGGTGAAGCTGCGCGTAATCAACCAGCGCGTGATTGCCAACCCGCTCGAGCCGCGCGCGCTCGCGGCGCAATACGAGGAGGCAAGCGGCCGCTTCACGCTCTACTGCCCCACCCAGAACACGCACACCGTGCGCGGCCAGCTCGCCAAGGTATTCAAGGTCGAGGAAGACAGGCTCCACGTCGTCTGCACGGACCTGGGCGGCGGCTTCGGTGCGCGCGGCTACGCCTATCCGGAGCACGCGGCGCTGTGTTTCGCGGCGCGCGCGCTCAAGCGCCCGATCAAGTGGCGCGCCGACCGATCCGAGAACTTCCTCTCCGAGGTGCACGGGCGCGACAGCATCACCGAGGCCGAGCTGGCGCTCGACGCGGGTCAACGCTTCACGGCGCTGCGCATCCGCACGCTCGCCGACATCGGCGCCTATGCATCGAGTTTTGGCGCCTGCGTGCCCGCGATGTCGGGCGTGCGTGCGCCCACCGGCGTGTACGACATCCCGCTGCTCGACCACGAGGTGCGGATGTTCTTCACCCACACCACGCCGGTCGACGCCTACCGCGGCGCGGGGCGCCCCGAGATGGGCTACCTGCTCGAGCGGCTGGTGACGCGCGCCGCGCGCGAGCTGAACGTCGACCCGATCGAGCTGCGGCTCAAGAACATGGTCCAGCCCGCGCAGATGCCCTACCGCAATCCGGCCGGGCAAACCTACGACTGCGGAGATTTCCCGAGAATACTGAAGGAGGCGCTCGTCGCCGCCGACTGGAATGGTTTCGAAGCACGCAAGGCGGCGGCCGCGAGACGGGGCAGGCTCTATGGGCGCGGGCTCGCGTGCTACGTCGAGATCACCGGCAGCGCGCGGGTCACCGAGGCGGTGACTCTGACGGTCGACGCCGGCGGCGCGGTGACGCTGATCTCCGGCACGCAGCAGATCGGCCAGGGCATCCAGACCTCTTACGCGCAGATCGTCGCCGAGCTTCTCGGCGTGCCGCCCGAGGCGGTGCGCGTGATCCAGGGGGACACCGATTTCGCGAAGACGGGGGGCGGAGCGGGCGGCTCGAGGAGTCTGCAGGTCGGCGGCAGTGCGGCGCTGGTCGGCGCGCGCGTCCTGATCGACGCCGGAAAGCCACTCGCGGCGAAGGAGCTCGAGGCCGCCGCGGTGGACATCGAGTTCGCGGAAGGGCGCTACCGCATCGCGGGCACGGACCGCACGATCGGCCTGGCGGAGCTCGCCGCGAAGCAGCCCGAGCGGCGCATCAGCGTCTCGCACACCGAAACCGTGAAGGGTCAGACCTGGCCGAACGGCTGCCAGGTATGCGAGGCCGAGGTCGACCCCGAAACCGGCGAGGTGCGGCTTGCGCGGCTCGTGGCGGTCGACGACGTCGGCCGCGTGATGAACCCGCTGATCGCCGAGGGGCAGGTGCACGGCGGCATGATGCAGGGCATCGGCCAGGCGCTCATGGAGCAGTCGGTCTACGACGAGAACGGGCAGCTGCTCACCGGGTCGTTCATGGACTACGCCATGCCGCGGGCGGATGCGCTGCCCGAGCTCGAGTCCGGGTTCGACGAGTCGGTGCCGAGCGCGCTCAACGCCTTGGGCGCCAAAGGCGTGGGCGAAGCCGGCTGCCACGGTGCGATGCCGGCGGTCGTCAACGCGGTGCTCGATGCGCTCGCCGGGCACGGCGTCACCGAGCTCGACATGCCGCTTACCACGGAGAAGGTCTGGCGCGCGCTGTGTCGAAAGACCTAGCCCGGCGGGTCGATCGGCCAGAGTTCGTGCGCGTCGAGCATCAGGCGATAGCGCGTCTCGGCGGCGTCCAGCCGTGCCTGCGTTGCCGTGAGCCGCGCCTCGGTGGCATAGCGTTCGGCGGTCAGCACGTCGACGAGGTTCGACTCGCCCAGCGCGTAGGCCCGGGCGGCGAGCTCGCTGTTCTGCTGCAGTCCGTCCGCGGCGCGCGAGGCGCGTTCGGCGGCTTCGCGCGCGGCGGAGGCGTTGGCAAACAGCGCGGCCACTTCGGCCTCCAGCCGGCGCAGCACGGC
>JBAUTZ010000480.1:0-5518 GCA_049582445.1 Burkholderiales bacterium | reverse complement strand
CACAACGCGGTGGGCTTCTTCCTCACCGCGGGGTTCCTGGGAATGATGTACTACTTCATTCCCAAGCAGGCCGGACGCCCGGTGTATTCATACCGCCTGTCGGTGGTGCACTTCTGGGCCCTGATCTTCACCTACATGTGGGCCGGGCCGCACCATCTGCACTACACCGCGCTGCCCGACTGGACGCAGTCGATCGGCATGATCTTCTCGCTGATCCTGCTGGCGCCCTCCTGGGGAGGCATGATCAACGGCATCATGACGCTGTCGGGGGCGTGGTACAAGCTGCGCGACGACCCGATCCTCAAGTTCCTCATCGTGTCGCTGTCGTTCTACGGCATGTCGACCTTCGAGGGGCCGATGATGTCGATCAAGACGGTAAACGCGCTGTCGCACTACACCGACTGGACGATCGGCCACGTGCACAGCGGCGCGCTCGGCTGGGTCGGGCTGGTTTCGATCGGCTCGATGTACTACCTGATTCCACGCCTGTTCGGCCGCAACGAGATGTGGAGCGTGCGCCTGATCAACGTGCACTTCTGGATCGCGACCATCGGCATCGTGCTGTACATCGCCTCGATGTGGATCGCCGGCGTGATGCAGGGCCTGATGTGGCGCGCGGTGAGCGGCGACGGCACGCTCACCTACACCTTCGTCGAGAGCGTCAAGGCGACCTATCCCTTCTACACCATCCGCCTGATGGGCGGCCTGCTGTACTTCTCCGGCATGCTGATCATGTTCTACAACATGGTGAAGACGGTCGCCGGCGCCAAGGCCGTCGAGGCGCCGATCCCGGCGCCGGTCGCGGCCCACGCCTAACGAACGAGGACTCCGGCGATGAAACTCACGCATGACATGATCGAGCGCAACAGCGCGCTGCTCATCATCCTGGTGATCCTGGTGGTGAGCGTCGGCGGCCTGGTGGAAATCGTGCCGCTGTCGTTCCAGAAGTCGGTGACCGAGCCGGTGGCGGGGCTGAAGCCGTACACGGCGCTGCAGCTCACTGGGCGCGACGTCTACATCCGCGAGGGCTGCAACAACTGCCATTCGCAGATGGTGCGGCCGTTCCGCGCCGAGGTGGAGCGCTACGGCCCCTACGGCGTGGCCGGGGAATTTGTCTACGACCACCCGTTCCTGTGGGGCTCCAAGCGCACCGGCCCCGACCTGGAGCGCGTCGGCGGACGCTACACGGACGAGTGGCACCGCCTGCACCTGATGGAGCCGCGCGACGTGGTGCCCGAGTCGAACATGCCGGCCTATCCGTGGCTCGCGCGGTACCCGGCCGACAGCGCCGACATCGAGGCCAAGATGCGCGCGCTGCGCATCGTGGGCGTGCCCTACGGCGACGAGGACATCGCCAAGGCGAAGGCCGAGCTGAAGGACAAGACCGACATGGACGCGCTGATCGCCTACCTGCAGGTGCTCGGCACCGCGGGCGGCAAGCGCTAGGGAGAACGGCATGGACATCAACCTGATCCGCAGCATCGTCACCGTCGTGACGTTCGCCGTCTTCCTCGGCATCGTATGGTGGGCCTATGCGCCCTCGCGCCGCGAGCGCTTCGAGCGCGACGGACAGCTGCCGTTCGACGAGTCCGAGACGCCGCAAGACAAGGGAGCGCGCACATGAGCCAGTTCAGCAGCAGCTTCTGGGACATCTACATCGCGGTGATCACGCTGGTATCGGTCGTCGCCTGCGGGGTGTTCCTCAAGATGCAGAGCAAGCGCCGCGTGGCGGGCACCGCCACCGAGACCACCGGTCACACCTGGGACGAGGACCTGGGCGAGTACAACAACCCGCTGCCGCGCTGGTGGATGTGGCTGTTCTACATCACCATCGTGTTCGCCCTGGGCTACCTAGCGCTCTACCCCGGCCTGGGGAGCTACAAGGGCCTGCTGGGCTGGACGGAGGTCGGCCAGCTCGAGCAGGAGAACGCGCATGCCGAGGCGCAATTCGGTCCGATCTACGACAAGTACGCCAAGACCGACCTCGTCGCGCTGGCGAAGACCCCGGAGGCGCTGGCGATCGGCCAGAAGCTGTTCCTCAACAATTGCGCCCAGTGCCACGCCTCCGACGCCGGCGGCAGCAAGGGCTTTCCGAACCTGACCGACAACGACTGGCTGTGGGGCGGCGATCCGGCGACGATCGAGGCGACCATCACAGGCGGCCGCACCGGCGTCATGCCGCCGTGGGGCCCGGTGCTCGGCGAGCAGGGCGTGAAGGACGTCGCGCACTACGTGATGTCGCTCTCGGGCCTCGCGCACGACAGCATCCGCGCGGAGCGCGGCAAGGCGCTGTTCGCGCAGAACTGCGTCGCCTGCCACGGTCCCGAGGGCAAGGGCAACCCGGCGCTCGGCGCGCCCAACCTGACCGACAAGACCTGGCTGTACGGCTCGGGCGAGCCGACGATCATCGAGACCATCACCAAGGGTCGCACCAACCAGATGCCGACGTTCAAGGACCGGCTGTCTTCGGCGCGGATCCACCTGCTGGCGGCCTACGTGTACTCGCTGTCGCACCACGGCGGGACGGCACCGCCCGGCAAGTAGGACGGGAGGGGGCATGGCTCGGCCTTCGCTCAGGGTGCTCGAGAAAGAAAACCAGAATAAAGACCTCGCTACGGAACAGTCGCTTTACGAGGTCCGCAAGAAGATCTACCCGCGCGCGGTGCACGGCTGGTTCGCGGCCTGGCGCTGGGCCCTGGTATGGCTCACCCAGCTCGTGTTCTACGGCGGCGCCTGGCTGCAGTGGAACGGCCGCCAGGCGCTGCTGTTCGACATCGCGCAGCGCAAGTTCTACATCTTCGGCCTGGTGTTCTGGCCGCAGGACATCATCTACCTGACCGTCCTGCTGGTGATCTCGGCGTTGTCGCTGTTCCTGTTCACCGCGGTCGCGGGGCGGCTGTGGTGCGGCTATGCCTGTCCGCAGACGGTCTATACCGAGATCTTCATGTGGGTCGAGAAGATGATCGAGGGCGATCGCGCGCAGCGCATCCGTCTCGACCGCGGCGAGCTCTCGCCGCGCAAGCTCGGGCTGAAGGCCGCCAAGCACGGCGCCTGGCTCGCGATCGCGCTTTGGACCGGATTCACCTTCGTCGGCTACTTCACGCCGATCCACGAGCTGTGGCACGACGTGTGGAGCGCCTCGGTCGGGCCCTGGTCGACGTTCTGGATCCTGTTCTACGGCTTCGCCACCTACGGCAACGCCGGCTGGATGCGCGAGCAGGTGTGCAAGTACATGTGCCCCTACGCGCGCTTCCAGAGCGCGATGTTCGACCCCGACACCCTGATCATCACCTACGACCCGCAGCGCGGCGAGCCGCGAGGCGGGCGCGCCCGCGGCGCGGACCTCAAGCAGCTGCAGCTGGGCGATTGCGTCGACTGCGGGATCTGCGTGCAGGTGTGCCCCACCGGGATCGACATCAGGAAAGGGCTGCAGTACGAGTGCATCGGCTGCGCCGCGTGCATCGACGGCTGCAACCAGGTGATGGACAAGATGGGCTACTCGCGGGGCCTCATCCGCTACTCGACCGAGCACGCCATGGAGCGCGGCCTCAGCCAGGCGCAGATGATGAAGCGCGCGTTCCGCCCGCGGGTGCTCGTCTACACCGGGATCCTGGCGCTCATCGTCGTCGCCGCCGCGGCGAGCCTCTGGCTGCGGGTGCCGCTCAAGGTCGACGTGATCCGCGACCGCGCCGCGATCGCGCGCGAGGTCGAGGGCGGCCTGGTCGAGAACGTCTACCGCCTGCAGATCATGAACACGACCGAGGAGCCGCGCCGCTTCGAGATCTCCGCCGACGGACTGCCGTCGCTCGAGCTGGCGAGCCCCGCCGAAGTCGAGCTGCCGGCCGCTTCCGCGCGCGAAGTGACGGTCCGGTTGCGCGCCGACCCCGCCGAGGTGCTGCCCGGCACGCACAAGATAGAGTTCGAGGTGCGCGCGCTGGGCGAAGACGGGGTCAAGGTCGAAGAGAAGTCGGTGTTCATCGTCCGCTAGGAGCCGCCATGAGCAAGCCTGCGCAAACCGCCCCCCGCCCGTGGTACCGGGAACCCTGGCCGTGGATCCTGATGGCCGGGCCCGCCGCGGTGGTGGTCGCCGGATTCGTCACCCTCTGGCTCGCGGTATCGACCTCCGATGGCCTGGTGGCTGAGGACTACTACAAGCAGGGGCTGGCGATCAACCGGGTGCTTGCGCGCGAGAGCACCGCCGAGCGCATGGGCATCGTGGCGCGCGCGGAGCCGGGAACCGGCCGCCTGGTGGTGCATCTCGAGGGTCATATCGCGCCGCCGCCGGCGCTCGTGGCGCGGCTGGCGCACGCGACGCGCGCCGGATACGACATGCGCCTCAGCCTGGGTCGCGAGGCCGATGGCGACTACGCGGCGCGGATGCCGCCGCGCCTGCCCGCCGGGCACTGGCACGTTTCGATCGAGGACCCGCACCGCGAGTGGCGCGTGGTGGGCATCTGGGCGGGCACGGCGCAACCGTTCACGCTCACCGGCGGCGGTTGAACGCCGGCGGAGACTGGGGGAGGCGAGCCATGAGCATGAAGCGCTGGATCTGGATCCTGTGGCCGTCGTTCATCGTCGCCGGCATCGCCGAGGTCATCTTCTTCACCGTTTTCGACCCGATGGAGCTCACCGTCTTCGGCGAACCCGCAGGCACGAGCCGGCTTGCGGTATATTCCGTCGGGTTTCTTTTATTCTGGGCCTTTGCCGCGGCCTCGAGCGCGTTCACCTGCTACCTGCAGCGCAGCGCGTCCGACATCAACCGGCCGCGCGGCGGCAAGCGCGGAGATCGGAATGCGGCGGTTTGACCTGCTCGTACTCGTCGCGGCGCTGGGCGCCGTCACGGCGCACGCACAGGACGCGCGCCGCGGACGGCAGCTCTACGAGACCCATTGCCTCACCTGCCACTACGAGCGCGTGCACGAGCGCGCGCCGTCCCGCTCCACGGTGCATTCGCTCGAAGACCTGCGCGACGAGGTGAAGCTCAGGGCGAGCCTCACCGGCCAGGCGTTCACCCAGGAAGACCTGGACGACATCGTCGCCTACCTGGACCAGTCGCACTACAACTTCGCGAAGTGAGCGCGAAGTGAGGCTCACCTTTCTCGGGGCGGCCGGCGAGGTCACCGGCTCGTGCTACCTCGTCGACACCGGCGAGATCCGGTTCCTCATCGAATGCGGCATGTTCCAGGGCGGGCGCGACGCCGAGCGCAAGAACCGCGCGGGGTTCCCCTTCGACGCGCGCGACATCGCCTTCGTGCTGCTGTCGCACGCTCACATCGACCACTCGGGGCTGCTGCCGCTGCTCGTGGCGCGCGGCTTCCGCGGCGCGATCTATGCCACGCGCGCCACCTGCGACCTGCTCGGCGTGATGCTGCCGGACAGCGGGCACCTGCAGGAGCGCGAGGCCGAGTATGCCGGGCGCGACGGCAGGCCGCTTTACACGGTGGCGGAGGCGCAGGCGAGCCTGCGCCACCTCGTGCCCGTCGAATACGACGCGGAGGTGAAGCCGAACGTCGCCGTG
>JBAUTZ010000479.1:0-5768 GCA_049582445.1 Burkholderiales bacterium | reverse complement strand
GGCATCGGCAGGGCGACGGCGCAGCTGCTCGCCGCGCGCGGCTACCGCGTCGCGATCGCCGACATCGACGCCGAGGCCGGGCGCGAGGCCGAATCGGCGGGGCTCTGGTTCATCGCCTGCGACGTGTCGAGCGAGCCGTCGGTCGAGGCCTGCGTGCAGTCGGCGGCGGCGCGCTTCGGCAGGCTGGACGCCCTGGTCAACAACGCGGGCATCAGCGGCGCCACGGCTGCACCCGTAGAGCAGCTCGCGCTCGCCGAGTGGAACCGGCGCATTGGCGCCAACCTGACTGGCCCGTTCCTGATGGCCAAGCATTGCGCCGCCGCGCTTCGCAGGGCGCGCGGAGCGATCGTAAACGTCGCCTCCACCCGCGCGCTGCAGTCCGAGCCGCACACCGAGGCTTACAGCGCCTCCAAGGGCGGACTGGTGGCGCTCACCCACGCGCTCGCCATGAGCCTCGCGCCGGCAGTGCGCGTCAACTGCGTCAGCCCGGGGTGGATCGATGTGCGTCGCCGCAACGAGCCCCTGCGGCCCCAGGACCACGCGCAGCATCCGGTCGGGCGGGTCGGCCGGCCCGAGGACGTCGCCGAATTGATCGCCTACCTGCTCTCGCCCGCCGCCGGCTTCGTCACCGGGCAGAACTTCGTGATCGACGGCGGCATGACGCGCAAGATGATCTACCTCGAGTAGACGCGCCTCACAGGCCGACGGAGTCCGCGACCAGTTTGCGCAGCTCCCGCCGCAGGCGCACGGCCGTATCCGCATAGTCCCGGTCCGCGATGCGGTTGGTGATCTCGTAAGGATCGCGTTCGAGATCGTAGAGCTCGTCGACGCCTTCCTTGTGCACCCAGTGGATCAGCTTGTGGCGCTCGGTGCGCACCGCCTTGTAGCTCATGCCCACGATCCAGGGCCAGGCCGACTCGTTGAAATATTCGACGAGGAACGACTGGCGCCACTTGCGCGCACGGCCCTTGAGCAACGGCACCAGCGAGCGTCCCTGTATGTGCGGGCCCGGCTTGCCGCCCGCAAGCTCGATCATCGTCGGAGCGATATCGGTGGCGAGCACCATGTGGCCGAAGCTCGCGCCCGGCGCGATGCGCCGCGGATAACGCAGGAAAAACGCGGTGCGTATGCCTTCCTCGTAGGCGAAGCGGCGTTCGGCGCCAAGCCCGTGCTCGCCGAAAAAAAAGCCGTTGTCGCCGAGAAATACGATCGCGGTATTGTCCAGCGTACCGGCGCGCTCGAGCGCATCGAGCAGCGCTCCGACGCCCTCGTCCACCGAGGCCATCATCGCCGCGCGCTCGCGGATTTCCTCCTGCGTGCCGACGTGCAGCGCATCGAGGAACGGCCGGTTGCCGGGGTCCTCGCGCAGGGCGAACAGCTCGCGCCAGGCCGGCTTCTGCCCGAGCACCTGCTCGAGCGGCAGAACGCTCGGGCGCATCGGATAGGTGCAGCCGCGGTACAGGTCCCTGTGCCGCTCGGGCAGCACGTAACCCTGCATGGTGCTTGCGTCGATCGAGCCGTCCTGCTTCTGCTGCACGTCGGGATGCACCGCCTTGTGCGCGAAGAACAGCGCGAAGGGGTGGCGCCTCTTGCGGCCGACGAACTCGACCGCGCGCTCGTTCAGCAGGTCGGTGACATACCCGCGGAGCTTGTGCTCGCCACCGTTTTCCCAGAACACCGGGTCGGTGATCATGCCCTGGCCGCGGAAGCTGATCCAGGTGTCGTAGCCGGGGCGTGGGCTGGCGTCGTTGCCCATATGCCACTTGCCGATGTGCGCGGTTTCGTAGCCGAGCTTCTTCAGCTCGAGATGATAGTTCGCCAGGCGATGGCTAAGCGCGTCTCGCCCCACGTTGTCGATGATGCCGTGGCGTGATGCGTACTGGCCCGTCAGGATCGAGGCGCGATTAGGCGAGCAAAGCGGCGTGGTGTGGAAGGCGTTGGCGAACTTCGCCCCCTCGTTGGCCAGCCTGTCGATGTTCGGCGTCTTCAGGTAGGGGTGTCCCGAGGCGCCGGTCTCGTCGAAGCGCAGGTCGTCGATCAGGATGACTATGAGGTTGGGTTTCATTCTCGAGTCGAGGAAAGTAGCGGGCCGCCGTGGCACAATGTAATGGATGGGCGCACAAGCCATCAACATCAGGCTCGCAGAGGCGCGTGACGCGCAGGCGATCGCGCTGATGTCGCGCGACCTCGTGGAGGCCGGGTTGGGATGGAAGTACGATGGGGCGCGCGTGTCGCGGGCGATCCGCCATCGCGACACGACGACGCTGATCGCGGAGTCGCGTGGCCGCCTTGCGGGTTTCGCGATCATGGAGTTCGGCGACGAGCGAGCGCACCTGGTGCTGCTCGCGGTGCTCCCCGCGCTGCGGCGCGGCGGCATCGGACGGCGGTTGCTCGAATGGCTCATCGCCTCGGCGCGCACCGCCGGCGTGGAAAGCGTGCACCTTGAATTGCGTGCCGGGAACGAGGCAGCGCGCGGCTTTTATCGTGCCATGGGCTTTTCCGAAACGGTCGCCGTGCCGGGCTACTACCGCGGCCGCGAGGCGGCACTGCGCATGCTGCGCATGCTGCGCGTCCCCGGGGCAGTGCCCTACACCTGGCGGCCACCCACGCTCGGGCAAAAGTGAAGCCGCTGAACGAGCTTGGCGCATCCGAGCTCGCGTTCCTGCTCGAGCGCCGCGAGATCACCGCCGAGCAGGTGGCGCGCGCCTGCCTCGAGCGGATCGCCGCGCGGGAACCGGAGGTGCGCGCCTTCGCTCATCTCGACTCCGAGCGGGCGCTCGCCGGCGCGCGCGCCCTCGACCGGGCGACGTGGCGCGGACCGCTGCATGGCCTGCCCGTCGGCGTAAAGGACGTCATCGACACCTTCGACTACCCGACCGAGTACGGCTCGCCGATCTACGCCGGCCACCGACCGCCGGCCGACGCGCCGTGCGTGGCGCTCGCGCGGGCCGCGGGAGCCTTGGTGCTCGGCAAGACGGTGACCACCGAGTTCGCGACCTTTCCGCCCGGTCCGACCACCAATCCGCACAACCCCGCGCATACGCCCGGGGGCTCGTCCTCGGGCTCGGCCGCGGCGGTCGCCGATCGCATGCTGCCACTCGCGTTCGGCACCCAGACCGGCGGCTCGATCATCCGTCCGGCGGCGTTTTGCGGCGTGGTGGGCTACAAGCCGACCTTCGGGTTGGTGCCGCGCGTGGGCGTGAAGGCAATCTCGGACTCGCTCGACACGGTGGGCGTATTCGCTCGCTCGGTCGAGGACGCGGCGCTGTTCGCTGCCGCGCTCACGCAACGCGAGCCGCTGCGAATCCCGAGCGAGCTGAGCGCGCCGCACCTCGGTATGTGCCTCACCCCTCAGTGGCGCGCGGCGAAGCCCGAGACCCAGAAGCTGTTCGAGGACATCGGAGGGCACCTCGCTCGCAGCGGCGCACGCCTGACGCGACTCGAGCTGCCCGGCGAATTCGAGCCGCTCGCGGAGCTGCACGCCACGATCTGGGACTTCGAGATCGCGCGTTGCCTCGCCGACGAGTACCTGCGCCACCGCGATCACATCCGCGAACCCCTGCGCAGCCAGCTCGCCCGCGGGCGGGCGGCGAGCGCGGACGCCTACGACGCCGCCCAGCGCACGGCGCGCGTCTGCCGTCGCAAACTGACCGACGCGATGCGCGACTGCGACGCGCTCGTGGTGCCGGCCGCGCCCGGCGAGGCGCCGGCCGGCCTCGCATCGACCGGGGACTCGGTGTTCAACCGGATGTGGACGCTGCTGCACGCGCCCTGCATAAGCGTGCCGGTCAGGCGCGGCCCGCTCGGGCTGCCGCTCGGCGTGCAGGTCGTCGGTCGCATCGGCCAGGATGCAAACGCACTCGCCTGCGCGCACTGGATACAGCTGAGCGAGGCACGCCGGTTCTAGGGCCGGGCGGGCGGCGCCGCCAGCAGGTCCTTCGACTGCGCGAAGCGCTCCACCAGAAAATCCACGAACAATCGCACCTTCGCCGAAAGGTGCTTGCGGCTGGAATAAACGGCGTAGATGGGCAACGGCAGCGCCTGGAAATCCTGCAGCAGAGGCACCAGCCGTCCCGCGCGCACCGCCTCGCCGACGATGAACGTCGGCTGATACACGATGCCCGCGCCCAGCGCGGCGGCCTCGGCAAGCAAGTCGCCGTTGTTGGAATGCAGGTTGCCAGCGACGCGTGCCACGCGGTCACGGCCATCGGCGTCGCGAAAATGCCACTGGTTGCGCGGCGCACCGTACTCGTAAGTGAGGCAGTTGTGCGCGGAGAGCTCTTCCGGTGTGCGCGGAGCGCCGTGCAGAGCCAGGTAATCGGGGGAAGCACAGGGAACGACCAGGGTCTCGCCCAGCCTGCGCGCCACCAGCGTCTCGGAGCCCGCGCTCCCGATGCGAATCGCAACGTCTACGCCCTCTTCGATCAAGTCGATCACGCGGTCCGAAAGCGAGATGTCGCACTTCACCGCGGGGTAGCGCTCCAGGAACGCTGCGATCGCCGGCGCGGTATGGCGCACGCCGAAATTCACGGAGGTACTCACCTTCAGCGTGCCGCGCGGCACCGCGGCGGACTTGGTCGCGTCGCTTTCGGCCTCGTCCAGGTCGTGCAGCAGCTGCACCGAGCGCTCGTAGAAAGCCTGCCCGGTCTCGGTAAGCGTCATCCGGCGCGTCGTGCGGTTGAGCAGCCGGTTCTGCAGATGTTCCTCCAACTCCGCGACGTGACGCGACACCGCGGAGGTCGAGAGCCCGAGACGCTCCGCTGCGCGGGCAAAGCTAGACGATTCAACGACTTGTGTGAAAACACGCATGGCGAGGAAGCGGTCCATGACCGGTAATTATCCCTATATCTGCAATTAACAATCCTTCACAAGACACTTTATTCCAAATATAGCAACGCGTACCATTCTTCCTGTAATCTTTTGCATCGCAACAACGTCTAACGCAGATCAAGGTCATGGGGCTCAAGATGAAACAACTGCTACGCAAATTGCTCATAGGGCTGGCTCTAGCCATATTGTTTACTCCGACCTACCCCGTCCTTGCGTCGCTCGTAGCCCCCAACAAGCAGGAGGCGGAGCTGCGCGCGATCCAGGCCGAGTATTACGACATCGCACCGTCGATGGATCGCTTGCAGTAAGCGCACGCTTACCTGCGGCCTTCTAGCCCCGGTCGTAGAGCTTGACCAGCGCGGTGGTGTCGAGCTCGGTGTGACCGAGGTGCGCGAGCATGCGGTATAGCGACAGCGCCTGCGCGGTCATTGGCGTCGGCGACTTCGTCGCGGCCGCAAACTCGTGCACCATCTCGAGATCCTTCAGTAGCTGGCGCGCGTAGCCCTGGGGTGCGAACTCGCGCCGCACCATCCGCGGGTAGAAGCGCTGCATCAGATTGGAGTCGGCCAACCCGCCGGCGAGGGCGGCGGGCACCCGCGCCGCGTCAATCCCGCTGCTTTCGGCAAGGACGATCGCCTCGGCGAGCATCGCGTGTCCGACGCCGACGATCAGCTGGTTGATCATCTTTGCGGCCAACCCGCTACCCACCGGACCGAGGTGCGTCACGCGCGCCGCCACGTCCGCAAGCAACGGCATCGCGCGCTCGAATTCCTCCTGCGCTCCGCCGGCCATCACTGTCAGCGTTCCCTCGCCGGACGCCGGTGGCCCGCCCGAGACCGGCGCATCGATCCAGCCCGCGCCGGTTGCGGCTTTCAGTCTCGCGGCCAGATCGCGCGCCGTCGCCGGCCGGATGGTCGAGAAATCGATGACCAGCTGCG
>JBAUTZ010000478.1:0-2269 GCA_049582445.1 Burkholderiales bacterium | reverse complement strand
GCAGCGTGCGGCCGTCGCGCGGGTCGAGCGCGAGGTGGCTCACGTTATGGCCGAGGAAATGCGGTCCGTCCGCGCGCCATGTTCTTCGCGCCGCGTCGCCGTGAAAGATCCACGCGCCTTTGCGCGTGGCCACGAGCACGACCGTGCGGGGCGCGGAGCGCGCCCGTGCGGACCGGCCTTTCGCCGAAACCGATTTCCTCTTCTTGCCGCGCATGGCTGCCATGGCCGGCTCCTTTCAGAATCGACGGGGCAAACGGAAGTCTATACCGCCTCCCGCGCTATGCCTTCGCGGGCTGGGCGGCATATTTGGGGTAGGGGTCCTGGATAGCGATGGCCCCGGTCTCGAGCAGCGACTTGAGGTTGGAGAGGACCTTCGGCCAGCCGCCGGACACCGCCTCGATGAATTTCGAGGGTTCGCGCTCGATCGCGTGCGTGATGGAGAGCCTGACCGCCGTGCCGCTTGGTTCCAGTTCCATCGTGCAGAGCGACGCGCCTTCGGCCTTGAGCTCGGGTTTGAACTGGTTCTGCCAGCGGATCACCAGGCGCCGCGGCGGATCGGCCTCGACGATCTCGCCAGCGTCCAGGATCTGGCCGTCGCCGGACACCAGCTTCCACGGTGATCCCGCCGTCCAGCGGCTTTCGCAGTGCGCGCCGAACCAGTACTGCTCCATGAACGCCGCGTCGGTCAGCGCCGACCACAGCTTCTCCGGCGTGGTGCGGATGTAGGTCACGTAGACAAAGGTCGATTTAGCCATGGGCTTTCTCCAGTCGTCGTTTGAGGTCGGACAGCGCCTTGAGGCGCGGCTTTTCGAACTTGGCGATCCAGCGCTCGTAGATCTCCTGCAGCGGCACCGGGTTGAGGAAGTGCAGCTTCTCGCGCCCGCGCCACACGGTGCCGACGAGGTTCGCCGCCTCGAGCACTCCCAGGTGCTGCGTCACGCCCTGGCGCGTCATGTCCAGGTGCTCGCACAGCTCGTTCAACGTCTGCCCGTCGTGCGCATGCAGCAGGTCGAGCAGCCTGCGCCGGCTGGGGTCGGCCAGGGCCTTGAACAGCAGGTCGGTGTCGCGGCGGTGCTCGGTCATAGGCAAGTGGATGCTTGCAGGAAGTATAGGCAAGCAAAGACTTGCATGTCAAGCGGTCACGGGTCGCGGGCGCTCGGCAAGCTGCTCGTTTTCGGGTGAGCGGCGTTTCGTCATCGGAGCCGATCGCAATTCCGTACCTCCCCGACGTCTCCGATGACGGCTCTGTCCAACCTTACTGACTTATCACCCCAAATTGCCGCAGAAGCGCGACAGCCCGTGGGCCGCAGTCCTTCACCCGCGGCACCTCGCGTGCCATCATGTAAGCGTTCTTCAAGTCACCGTCGATGCGCCAGATGGTTCCTCGGAGTCCATCGACGGCGAAGTACCAGCGCGGCCGCGGTGCATAGCGGAGCAACGTGAAACCGACGTCCTTCTCCTGATCCGTGTCGAGCCGAAATTCGTGTCGCGTCACGGCCAGGGTGTCGGGATCGATCCGCCACAGCACCGGTATCGCGTCGCTCGAGACCACCGCTTCCCCTTTCGGCCCAACCGCAATATCGGGCAGACAACCATCGGGCTCGGCCCCTAACTTCCAGCCCGGAATCGAAATCCGGAGGATCCTGTCCGGCGATTTCGCGTCGTAGACGGCGACGCCCTGGCGCGTAAGCAGCCAGACGCGGTTGCGCTCCGCGTCGAGTTGCACCTTGACCTTCACGATCGGCTTCTCCGGCACCTCGATCGGCCCCGTATCGCATGCGGATACGGTGAACGAGACGAGGACGCCGCAAACCGCGTATTTGAGGTTCGGACCCATAGCTACTCCTTTCCCGTGACGGGAACTGGAGCAGTGCTTGAGACGAAGCGTCCTTTGGGACCGGGTGCCTGCGAACGAACCCGGCTAGGCGCATGCCGCAGGACGGCACGCACCTACACAACATCAAGCCGCGGAATTGGACGGAGGACCCGTCTTGGAGGGGCAAACCCCGGGGGCCCAGCTTGCCCCCCGGAAAACAGGCTACCACCCGAGAAGCCGAAGTCAAGCGACCGCCCGGTGGGCCGGAATGTGAATCCGTCACATTTTCCCTGCGCCGTGCTGCGCTGAGCTCCCGGCGTCCGATCTTTACTCTGTGAACCATCAAGACACGGAGGACGCCATGAACACCAAACTGATCCTGCAAGCCACCCTCACCGCCCTGGTTCTCGGTATCGGCTCCGGGGTGATCCCGGCCACGATGAGCGCCGCCCA
>JBAUTZ010000477.1:0-3094 GCA_049582445.1 Burkholderiales bacterium | reverse complement strand
GCGCGCAATGCTAATCTGCGCCCCAATCGATCAGAAGAACTCCATGGCAGAACTCGGCGCGACTATCACCGGGACGGCCGTCGCGATATTTGACCGGCTCGTAACCTACCTGCCGAGCGTGCTTAGCGCGGTGCTGCTGCTGTTCGTGGGCTGGCTGCTGGCGCGCCTGATGCGCGTGCTCACCGTGCGCGGCGCGCTGCTCGCCGAGACGCTGCTCATGCGCGTGCTCACGCCGAAGACCACCGAGCGGCTGCGCGTCGGACGCTCGTCTTCGGTGCTGGGAACGATCGTGTTCTGGATCGTGCTCCTGTTCTTCGTCATGGCCGCCACGCAGGTACTCGGCCTGCAGACCTTCACCGACTGGCTCGCGCGGCTGCTCGATTACCTGCCCACCCTGGCCGCGGGGCTGCTGATCGTCGCCGCGGGCTACGTGCTCTCGGCGTTCGTGGCAGACCTCGTGCGAGCGGCGGCGACGCGGCTCGCGCCGTCGCAGCGACAGGTGCTGGCGCGCGTTGCCCAGGGAGCGATCCTCGCTGCCGCGATCCTGGTCGGCGCCGAGCAGGTCGGCATCCGCATCACCTTTCTCGCGATCCTCGCCGCGGCGGTCTTCATGACGGTCGCCGGAGGAGTCGCCATCGCCATGAGCCTCGGAGCCCGGGGCTACGTATCGAACCTGATCGGAGCGCACTACCTGCGACAGAGCCTCGAGGTCGGCCAGCGCATCCGGGTTGCGGGCCACGAGGGCCGGATCCTGGAATTGACCGCCACCGGGCTGATGCTGGAAACGGCGCAGGGCCGCGTACTTCTTCCCGGCCGGCTGTATCACGACGAGCCGATCCTGTTGTTGCCGGCCGAGGGAAGTGATGGCTGACCCGGAGCGGCTCACCGTCGCTTTTCTTTCGTCCCACCCGGCGGACGCCGCGCGCGTGCTCGAGCGCATGTCGGCGGCCGAGTCGGGCGCCTTGTTCGAGCGAGTGCCGGCGCGTGTCGCCGGGCCGGTGCTGTCGGCCATGCTTCCGACGGCGGCGGCGCGCGATATCGGCGCATTGGAAGACGGGCCGGCCATGGCTTTGCTTGCCTCGCTCGGCGCGCAGTCGGCGGTGACGATCCTGCGCCATGTGCCGGAGGCGCGTCGCTCGCGCCTGCTCGAGGGGCTGCCGACGACGACCGCGGTCGCATCGCGGATGCTGCTCGGCTACGCGGAGGATACGGTCGGGGCCTGGGCCGACCCGGACCTGACTGCGCTCCTGGCCGGCGCGCGCGTCGACGACGCGCTCCAGCGGCTACGTAATGGCTCCGATGGCCCGGCGGAGCAGATCTACGTCATCGGCCCCGACGAGCGTCTCATCGGCACGATCGAGATCGCTGCGCTGCTGCGCGCGCCGGCGGGCACCCCGCTCGGCACGCTGGCGACGAAGCCCTATGCCGTTCTCGCCGCGAGCACGCCGCTCCAGAGCGCGGTCGATCACCGGGGCTGGGACCGCTCTGCTGCGTTGCCGGTGGTCGAGCGCAGCGACCGGCTGATCGGCGTGCTGCGACGCGCGGTGCTCAAGCGCGCCCTCGCCGGCGGACGAGCGCCGGGCAGGGAAAGCGACGGCACCGATATCATCACCGGCGCGCTGGCGCGCGGCTACTGGACCGCCGTGTCGGGCCTGTTCGCCGCAGCGCTGAGCGTGCTGCCGCGTGTACCCCCGCTGCGCAAGTCCGGCGATGAGCGCTGATCCGCAGGCCGCCGTCACCGCGCTCAACCAGCGCTTCCTGCTCGACTACCCGAGCGAGGCTGCGCGCCAGCTCGAGACCATGCCCCCCGATGAGGTCGCCGAGCTGCTCGCGACGCACGCCCCGCATGCGTCGGTGCGCGCCTGGGAGTGTCTCGCCTCGGATGCCGCCGCTGCGGCGCTCGAGCTGCTGCCCGCGGCCACCGCCCGCAGTTTGCTGAGCGAGGCAGAGCCGGCCGTCGCCGCCCAGGTGCTGATGCAGCTCGACGCGGAGCAGCGCAAGCGCCTGCTCGAGCTGCTCGACGTGCAGGTCGCTCGCGAGCTGCGCGCCCTGCTCGATTACCCGTCGGACTCCGCCGGCCGCATCATGGATCCCCAGGTCACCCCGGTGCGCGAGGACCAGACGGTCGGCCAGGCGCTCGCCCACCTGCGCGCGCTCAAGCGCCGCGGCCTGCGGGAGATGTTCGTGGTGAACGGCGAGGGCGTGCTGGTCGGGCGCGTGGAGATCCAGGACCTTGCGGTGAGCGAAGACAACCAGCTCGTGCGCGAACTGACGCGCGGGCTCGCCGCCGCGGTGCGCGACGTCGATCCGCGCGAGGACGTGGTGCGGGTGCTGCAGCAGCAGCCGATCTCGGCGCTGCCGGTGGTCAACCACGCCGGGCGTCTGGTCGGGGTGATCCGCCAGGCGGCGCTCGTTTCCGCAATCGAGGAGGAAGCGAGCGCCGACATCCTCAGCATGGTGGGCGCCAGTCCCGACGAGCGCGCGTTGTCCAGTCCGATGTTCGCGGTGCGAAAGCGCCTGGGCTGGCTCGAGATCAACTTGCTGACCGCATTCCTCGCCGCCGCGGTGGTCGGCATGTTCGAAGGATTGATCGCAAAATTCACCGCCCTCGCCGTGCTGCTGCCGGTCGTCGCCGGGCAATCCGGCAATGCCGGCGGGCAGGCGCTGGCGGTCACGATGCGCGGCCTGTTCCTGCGCGAGATCACCTTGCGCCACCTGCCGCGCGTACTCACCAAGGAGGCGGCGACCGGCCTGCTGAACGGCCTGGCGGTTGCGGCGACGACCGCGCTCGGCGTCTACCTGTGGAGCCGCTCCACCGGCCTCGCGCTGATCTGCGCGATCGCCATGGTGGTTTCGATGATCATCGCCGGCGTCGCCGGCGCCCTGGTGCCGATGCTGCTGCAGCGCTTCGGCCAGGATCCGGCGACGGCATCGACGATCATCCTCACTACAGTGACCGACGTGACCGGATTCTTTTCGTTTCTGGGCACCGCGACGCTGTTGTCTGCATTGCTACTCTGAACAGGGAAATCGAGGCATGGATCTGGGCATCGCCGGCAAGACCGGCCTGGTCACGGGCGCCTCGGCCGGGATC
>JBAUTZ010000476.1:0-3766 GCA_049582445.1 Burkholderiales bacterium | reverse complement strand
CGGCAAGCCTGCGGCCCTCGATCACCAGCCAGGCCGCGACCGGCGCGAGCGACCACGGTTCCTCGGGACCGAGCAGGCCGCGGCGGCTCAGCTCGCGCACTGCGCCAGGAAGCGCTCGAGCTCGCGCAGCACCTCGGCGGGCTTCTCCTCCGGCAGGAAGTGCCCGCAGGCGAGCGCTCGCCCGCGCACGTCCCGCGCGACCTCGCGCCAGTCGGCGAGGCAGTCGAATTGCGCCTCGACCACGCCCAGCTTGCCCCACAGGGCGAGCACCGGCATCGCGAGCTTGCGCTTCCGGTCCGCCTTGTCGTGCACCAGGTCGATGCTTGCGGCGGCGCGGTAGTCCTCGCAGGTCGCGTGGATCGTGCGCGGATCGCTGAAGGCGCGCGCGTACTCGCGCAGCGCGGTGTTCGAGAACGGCCTGAGACCGGATCGTCCGCGCCCGATGCGGCCGAGGACGTACGTCGGTCCGACCGCGCGCAGCATCTTCTCGGGCAGCGGCGCCGGCTGGATGAGGAAGAACCAGTGGTAGTAGGCGCGCGCGAAGGCCATGTCGGTCGACTGGTACATCTTGAGCGTCGGCGAGATGTCCATCACGGTGAGGCTCAGCACGCGCTTGCCGTGGTCGCGCGCCAGGCGATGGGCGACGCGCGCACCGCGGTCGTGGCCGACGAGGTGGAAGCGCTCGTGGCCGAGCCGGGTCATGACCTCCGCCATGTCGAGCGCCATCGCGCGCTTGGAGTAGTTCGAGTGGTCGGGCAGGCCCCGGGGCTTGGACGAATCGCCGTAGCCGCGTAGGTCGGGACAGACCACCGTGTAGCGGCGCGCGAGGCGCGGCGCGATCTTGTGCCACATGGCGTGCGTCTCCGGGTAGCCGTGCAGCATCAGCACGGGCGGCCCGTCGCCCCCTGCAACCAGGTTGATGCTCGCGCCACTAGTCTTGATCTTCTTTTGTTGGAAACCCGGAAAGAGCGCCATTTCAGGACCTCGCGACGAGAGTGACGCCGACGATGATGATCGCGATCCCGGCGATTCGCTGCGCCGTCACCGCCTCGCCGAGCAGCCACCACGCGAGCAGCGCGTTAAGCGCGAATCCCAGGGAAAGCATCGGGTAGGCGACGCTAACCTCGACGCGCGATAGCGCCGCGAGCCACACCACGACGCTCACCACGTAGCAGGCGAGCCCGCCCAGGACGTAGGGGCTGGCCGCGTACGACAGGAGCGCGTCGAGCATCCGGGCGGTGGAGAACTCGAAGCGCCCGAAGGCGTCGGCCCCCTTCTTGAGCAGCAGTTGCGCGAAGGTGTTGAGCAGCACGCCGCAGGCGATCAGACCGAAGCTGGACAGATTCATTCGAACAGCAGCGCGGCGGCCACCTTGCGCTCCTCCGCGACCAGGATGTTGTAGGTGCGGCAGGCCGCCTGGAGGTCCATCACTTCCAGGCCGACGCGCGCCTCGACGAGCGGGCGGGTGAGCGCGGGCGGCGGGAAGCGCAGACGCCGGCCGGTGCCGAGCAGCACGATCTCCAGGCCGAGGTCCGCGAGCGGCGCAAAGTCCGCCTCGCTGAGCGCGGCGAAGCTCGTCGCGGTCCAGGGCAGCACCCGGTCGGGCAGCACGATCAGGCTCGAGGCGTGGCGCTCGCCGCTGACCACGACGTAGTCCTCACCATAGGCGGTGAAGACGTTGACGCCGGCCGTGACCGATCGATGCAGCTTCAAGCGGCCGATTGTACCCTTGGCGCGAGCGCATCGCCCTGCACCGCCAGCGTGCCGGAGCGCCCCGGCACCGCGGCTTCGATCACCTGGCAGCGCGGCAGCCGCGCGCGATCGAGCCGCTCGTAGACCGCGCGCATCGCTACCAGCTCGTAGCCGAGGGCGCGCCAGCCCTCGAGCAGGCGCTCGAGCACCGGCGCGAGACGCCCGCCTTCGAGCTCGGCGTGCAGGGTGTAGACGTGGCCCGTGGGGGGCGCCTCGCGCGAGAGCTCGAGCACGCGCCGCGCCGCGTCCTCGGGCGAAGTGCCGTCCACGCCGATCAGCTCGTCGAGCGTCGGCAGCGTGGTCGGCAGCTGCGGGCAATCGATCGCCTGGCCACCGTGGACCGGCAGGAACGGCTCGCGACCGCGTGTGTCGGAAGCGTAGTCGAGGCCGAGCGCCGGCTCGGCAATGAAGGCGTGGGCGTTCATCTGCCAGCCGGCGGCGCCGTGCACGCGCGCCGGCACGCCGAAGATGTCCTGAAAGCGCCCGAACGCGCGCTGCATCTCCGCGCGCGTCCAGTCTGCATCCGCTCGTGCCACGGCGTCCTGCCAGCGGACGTGGTCCCAGCAGTGGATCCCGGTCTCGTAGCCCGCGGCGCGCGTCTCGCGCAGCAGCGCCGCGCAGCGCGCGCCGATGTCCGGACCCGGAAGCAGCGTGCCGTAGAGCAGGGTGCGTAGCCCGTAGTGCTCGAGCACGGAGGTGCGCGCCACCTTGCCGACGAAGCCGCGGCGCAACACGCGCTTTACCGCGCGGCCGGTGTGGTCCGGCCCGAGCGAGAACAGGAACGTGGCGCCGGCCCGGTGCCGGTCGAGGATTCGCAGCAGCCGCGGCACGCCCTCGCGGGTTCCGCGGTAAGTATCGACGTCGACCTTGAGCGCCAGCCTCATTCGACCAGGCTGCGGGCCTCGGCGACGTGGCCGCGGTAGGCCTCGAAGATGCGCTTGAGCGCCGTGCGCATGCCGACGCGCGGCCGCCATTTCAGCTCGCGCTGGGTATTGACGATCCCGGGCACGCGGTTCTGGACGTCCTGGTAGCCCTTGCCATAGTAGGCGCCGGCCGTGGTGCGCGTGATCCTCACCTTGCGCGCGCTGGCGCGGTACTCGGGATAGCCGAGCGCCATGTCCTTCATCATGCGCGCCAGCTCCGCGATCGAGTAGTTGTTGCGCGGATTGCCGATGTTGTAGATCTTGCCGCTCGCCACGCCGTGCGGGTTCTCGATGATCTTCATCAGCGCATCGATGCCGTCGTCGATGTAGGTGAAGGCGCGCTTCTGGCGCCCGCCGTCGACCAGCTGGATCTTCTCGCCGCGCACGATGTGGCCGAGGAACTGCGTGATCACGCGCGAGCTCCCTTCCTTGGCGGCCGAAAGCGAGTCGAGCCCCGCGCCGATCCAGTTGAACGGCCGGAACAGGGTGAAATCGAGCCCCTGCTGCACGCCGTAGGCCCAGATCACGCGGTCCATGAGCTGCTTGGCGCAGGCATAGATCCAGCGCTGCTTGTGGATCGGACCCAGCACGAGCTCCGAGCTCTCAGGGTCGAAGCGCCGGTCGCGGCTCATGCCGTAGACCTCCGAGGTGGACGGGAAGATCAGGCGCTTGCGATGGTGCACGCAGGCCCGCACGATCGGCAGGTTGGCCTCGAAGTCGAGCTCGAACACGCGCAGCGGCTCGCGCACGTAGGTGGCGGGCGTGGCGATCGCCACCAGTGGGATCACCGTGTCGCACTTGCGGATGTGGTACTCGATCCATTCCTTGTTGATGGTGATGTCGCCCTCGAAGAAACGAAAGCGCGGATGGTCGAGCACGTCCTCGACGCGGTCGGTCTGCATGTCCATGCCGTAGACCTCCCAGTCGGTGGTGTCGAGCACGCGCCTGGAGAGGTGATGGCCGATGAAGCCGTTGACGCCGAGAACGAGAAGTTTCTTCATTTTTGAGATCCTACGAATCGATAAGCAGCTCAAGAATCCAACGTCACAGGTCCCGGACCGAAGCGCGCCTCGAGCTCCGCGGCGCCGGCC
>JBAUTZ010000475.1:0-1741 GCA_049582445.1 Burkholderiales bacterium | reverse complement strand
GGTCAGATCCACGGCGGCCTGAACCAGGGGCTCGCGCCGGCGCTGTACGAGGAGATCAGCTACGACGAGGAGGGCAACATCACCGGCGGCAGCTTCATCGACTACTACGTGCCGACCTCGCTCGAGTCGCCCAACTGGGAGACCGACAAGACCACCACGCCCTCGCCGCACCATCCGTTCGGTGCCAAGGGCGTCGGCGAATCGGCCACTGTTGGCGCGCCGCCCGCGATCGCCAACGCGGTGGTCGACGCGCTCTCGCACCTGGGCATCACCCACATCGACATCCCGATCACTCCGGAGAAGGTGTGGCAGGCGCTCAAGGCGAAGGGCGCCACCGCCTAACGTTAAAGCGTATCTGACCCCATTTAAAAATCGGGGTCAGATACGACTTTTTCTTAAGGCGCCTTTAAGCCGGGTTCAGCAAGCTGCGTCCCGTCCTCCGGGGGGCAGCATGAACAAGGTTCCAGAAGTCACCCTCGCGTTCTGGATCATCAAGATCGCCGCGACCACGCTCGGCGAGACGGGCGGCGACGCGCTGTCGATGACGATGCATCTGGGCTATGCGGTGAGCAGCGTCGTCTTCATCGCGTTCTTCGTCTTCACTGCCGCCGCGCAGATCCGCGCCAAGACCTTCCAGCGCTTCCTCTACTGGGCGGTGATCGTCGCGACGACGACCGCCGGTACGACGATGGCGGACTTCGCCGACCGCTCCCTCGGCATCGGCTACGTCGGCGGCTCGCTCGTCCTCGCCGTGCTCCTGGTGGCGGTGCTCGGGCTGTGGCAGCTCACCATGGGCTCGGTTTCGGTCGATCAGATCAGTTCGCCGAAGGCCGAGATGTTCTACTGGGCGACGATCCTCTTCTCCAACACCCTCGGCACCGCGCTCGGCGACTTTCTCGCCGACAGCGGCGGGCTCGGCTACGAGGGCGGGGCGCTGGTGTTCGCGGGTGCGCTCGCGCTCGTGGCGGCGGCCTATTACTTCACCAGGACGTCGCGCACGGTGTTGTTCTGGCTGGCGTTCGTCCTTACCCGCCCGCTCGGCGCGACGCTCGGCGACCTGCTGACCAAGCCCCTCGCGAACGGCGGCCTTCACCTCGGCCGCATCGACTCGTCGTTCCTCATCGCGCTGTTCATCCTGACCTGCATCACCTTGCTGCCGCAGCGAGTCGGCAGCCATCCGGGGCGGTGATAAATGGCGGCAATTGCAGGTGAATTCGAACAAACGTTGATCTCGGTGAACCCCGGCTATTGAACTCCGCCAGCATTGGGGGAGCATTGATCGCTGGAGCCAATGATGCCGAAGGAGGGCGGTAGGCATCGGGCGGTTTCCTCGCTTCGCATCGTCGGCAAGTGCCTCATCCAGGACGTTCAAAGGAGGGCCACATGGACGAGAGCAAGAAGCACGCGTTTGGAAAAATGAGCGAGTGCGCACGCAATCGCTTCCTTCGCGAATCGCACTGGTTGTTGTTGGGTCTCGCGGCGCTGTGCGGCATCGTCGCGTTCGCGCCGTTCTTCCTCCCCCATCCCGGCGAGGACTCGGGCTGGTTCGGGGCGGGCCACTTCGCGCTCGGGGCGGTCTACCTCTGCGCCGCGATCATCCCGGCCTGCTGGGCCCGTATGGCGGGCTTGAGCGTCTGGGCCGCCTACCTGATCTACGCGGGCGTGGTCGGCCAGAGTCTCTTCGCCACGGCTCTGGTGTCGCTCGTCATCGGCATAGTGTTCATCTACCGCACGATCAGGC
>JBAUTZ010000474.1:0-1937 GCA_049582445.1 Burkholderiales bacterium | reverse complement strand
GGCGTGGGCCGAGCAAGCTGCCGACCGCCGTCGGGATGAGGATGCCGAGCAGGTACCAAAACCCGACAAACGGCGCCTCCAATTCCGGGCAGTGCAGGCAATAGACCAAAGCGCCGATTGCTCCGGAAAGAAGTCCCGCCGCGGCGCCTGCGAGTCTCAGGCGCGTCGGGGCGAGCCCTTTCATCGCCCACAGCACCGCGACGAACACCGGCGCGGAAAGCATGGCGATCAGGAACGGGCACGAGTTCCACGTTTCGCCGAAGAACAGCTGCGATCGCTGTCCCGCATCCGCGCGCGTCAGCACGAATGCCGCGAGGATCCACATGGCGAGCACCGGCGCCGCGAGCGCGCCCGGCACCCAGGCGAGCCGCAGGCCCGGCCGCGACAGTCGCAGGGCCCCGGCCAGGCTGGCGGCTGCGAGACACGCCACAAACGCGAGCTTGACCCAAAACATGGGGAGCAGAACCGCTGTGGCGAGGTCCGGGCGCACGCCGAGCAGGACGGCCATGAGCAGCGCCGCACCGAGCACACCCCCGCCAATGGCGCCAGCGTAGCGCCGCGCGGCCGCGTGCGGCTTCACTGTACCGGCACCGGCCGCCAGCATAGTCACCAATTCCTCGGTTCTCATGCGTCGCTCCTGATCATTGCCGCGAGCGCCTTCAGGCCGCGGTGCACGCCCACCTTGACGGCGGATTCCGACATGCCGGTGAGCCGAGCGGTTTCGGTCACCGACAGCCCTCCCAGCTTCATATGCACGATGGGCAGGCGCTGCCTGGCGGGCAGCCGTTTGAGCAACTCGCCGAGATCGCGACGGGCTTCGGCAGCCTCGGTGTCGGCGGAGGTCCCGAAGTCGAACTCGTCGTCCAACGGTTCCGCGAGCAGGTCATGCTTGGCGCGCCGGCGCAGCAGATCGGCGAGCTTGTACTTGGCAATGGCGTGCACCCACGCCGTCAGCGGCTGACCGGCGTCGTAGGTATGGCGCTGGTTGTGTATGGCGAGCAGCGATTCCTGCACCAGGTCCTCCACCTCGTCCGGCAAGCGCGCAAGGCGTTTCCTCAGGAAGGTGCGCAAATGCGCGCTCAGGTCCTGCAGGAACGCCCGGTAGGCCGGTTCGTCGCCGGCGAGTCCGCGCACGAGCAAGCCCCTGAGCTTCTCCTCGCCCGCGTACAGCCGGGCCGCTTCTTGTATTCGTCGCATCGAAGCCTTTGGTTACAGCCGCGCGGGAATATGTCCGGGACAGCCCCTGGCGGTGAATTGTGCCCGAGCGTGTAACCGCCGGCCAATTTGCGCCGAACTACCTGCCACGCACGATTTTCTGGAGCCTGTAATGGATCGCCGTCGATACGTGAAGTCTCGCAAGATGGAGGAGCCTTCGATGGTCGATGACACCCGCAGCATCCATCCGGCGTGGCTGCGCGCGACGCACTGGCTCAACGCGATCGCAGTGCTGATCCTCGTCATGAGCGGCTGGCGCATCTACGACGCGGCCCCGTTCTTCGCTTTGGCGATCCCCCGGGGGATCACGCTCGGCGGCTGGCTCGCAGGCGCGCTTCAGTGGCATTTCGCAGCGATGTGGCTGCTGGCCGCCAACGGACTGCTGTACCTGCTGTGCAACGCCGGCACCGGGCGTCTGCTGCGCAAGTTCTTCCCGCTGTCGCCACGCGCGATCGTCGCCGACCTGATCGCCGCATCGCGAGGGCGGTTGTCCCATGCGGACCCGCGCCGGTACAACGCGGTGCAGCGCGCGGCTTATCTGTTCGTGATGATCGACACGGTGCTGCTCGTGCTCTCGGGCCTCGTGCTGTGGAAGTCGGTGCAGTTCCCGCTGCTGCGCGAGCTGCTCGGCGGCTACGAGACCGCGCGCCGCGTGCATTTCTTCGCCATGGCGGCGCTGGTCGCTTTCGTCGTGGTGCATCTCGCGATGGTGGCGCTGGTTC
>JBAUTZ010000473.1:0-8572 GCA_049582445.1 Burkholderiales bacterium | reverse complement strand
GCGAAGAGCGAGTCCCAGGACAACCCCGTGTATTACGTTCAGTACGCTCACGCGCGCGTGTGCAGCGTATTCAGCCAGTGGGGCGGAGACCCGGCCCGGCTCGAGCGCGTGCCGCTCGCGCCGCTCGACCACCCGCGCGAGCTGGCGCTCATGCAGCGCCTCGGCGAGTTCCCTGAGCTCGTGCACTCGGCGGCGCGCGAGCTCGCGCCGCACTCGATCGCGTTTTACCTGCGCGAGCTCGCGGGCGAGTTCCACAGCTACTATAATGCCGAGCGCATTCTCGTCGACGACGAGGCGCTGCGCGCGGCGCGGCTCGCGCTCTGTGCAGCAGTACGCCAGGTGCTCGCCAATGGATTGGCACTGGTCGGCGTCAGCGCCCCGGAGAAAATGTAATGGCCAAGCCCCGAGTGCATCACGCGACCCGCAACCGGTCAGGCGGTGGGTTCCTGCTCGGTGTGTTCATCGGGCTCGTGATCGGGCTGGCCATCGCGATCAGCGTCGCGTACTACATCAACAAGTCTCCGCTTCCCTTCACCAGCAAGTCGCGCGACCAGGGCAACGGCGACGCGCCGGGAGCGAAGCCGCCCGCGATCGCCGGAATGCCGCAGGGCGGAACGGCCGCGTCCGGTACGGCCGACAAGCCGAAGTTCGATTTCTACAAGATCCTGCCGGGGGGCGAGGAGCCCGTCACGGACAAGGAACTCAAGGAGCGCATGCGCGCCTCAAAGAGTCAACCGGACGCCGGCAAGGACGTTTATTTCATTCAGACCGGGTCGTTTCAGAATCCCGCGGAGGCGGACAACCAGAAGGCCAAGCTCGCGATCCTGGGCGTCGAAGCGACCGTCGCGCCATCGGCCCTTCCTGACAAGGGCACCTGGTACCGGGTGCGCGTCGGACCTTACACCAAGCTTGATGAGCTCAACCGGGTACGCCAGACGCTCGCGCAGAACGGAATCAATGCGAGCCTGGTCAAATTGAAGGACCCATCCACCACAAAGGCCAACTGAGATGGACAGGCAACGCCGCAGCATGCTTCTCGCACTAGGTCTCGCGCCCCTCGCCGCCCCCGTGACCGCGCTCGCCCAGGCGGCGGCGTCCGGCCGCTACATCGAACTCGATCCGCCGCTTCCCGTCGAAGCGCAGGGCAAGATCGAGGTCGTAGAGTTCTTCTGGTACGGCTGCCCGCATTGCTACGACCTCGAACCGAAAATCGAGCCATGGGCAAAGAAGCTTCCGGCGGACGTTAAATTCCGCCGTATACCCGCGGTGTTCAACAACCCTCAGTGGACGCTCGACGCGGGCATCTTCTACGCGTTCGAAGCGCTCGGGCTGGTCGACAAACTACACCGGCCGCTGTTCGATGCGATCCACCGCGATCACCTGCGAACGAACGATCCCGCCGCACTCGACGAATGGCTGCGCAAGCACGATGTCGATTCGAAGAAGTTCGAGGAGGTGAGGAAATCGTTCAGCGTGCAGAGCAAGACGCGCCGCTCGCAGCAGCTATCCCTCGCCTATCGCATCACCGGCACCCCGGCGATGGCGGTACAGGGCCGCTACACCATCAACCTTTCGGACGAAGTGCCTACCTTCGACGCCATGCTCCAGACCGCCGACTACCTGATCGGGGTCGTGCGCAAGGGCATGGCCGCGAAGAGCTGACCCGGCGTACCAGCCGCGCGCCATGCGCGTTGTGATCTCCGGAGGCTCCTCCGGAATCGGGGCTGCGTTGGCGCGGCGCTATGCCGGTGCGGGTACGACGCTCGCCCTGATCGCGCGACGCGAGGACGAGCTGACGCGGCTCGCCGCGAGCCTGCCCGGAACGGCGATACCTTATCCGCTCGACGTTGCCGACGGCGCGGCGCTGGAGCGCGCGTCCGATGACTTCGTCTCGCGTTACGGCGCGCCCGACTTGGTGATCGCGAACGCGGGCGTCTCAGTCGGCACGCACGGCGACGAAAGCGCCGACCTCGTCAAGCTGCGCCGGCTGCTCGAGGTGAACGTCGTCGGCTTCGCCGCGACGCTCGCCGCGTTCGCCCCCTCGATGCGCGCCGCCGGGCGCGGCACGCTGGCCGGAATCGCCAGCGTCGCGGGTTTCCGCGGAGTACCCGGTGCGGGCGCCTACAGCGCCTCGAAAGCCGCGGCGATCGTCTGGCTCGAGAGCCTGCGCAACGAGCTCGCCGGAAGTGGCGTCTCGGTGGTGACCATCTGCCCGGGCTACGTCGACACGCCGATGACGCGAGTGAACCGCTACCGCATGCCTTTTCTGCTCGAGGCAGACGACGCCGCGCGCCGCATCTCTCGCGCCATCGCCGCCAAACGTCGCTTCGCCGTGATCCCGTGGCAGATGGCCGTGGTCGGGCGCATCCTGCGCGCGCTGCCCGGGCCGATCTACGATCGCCTCGCAGTGCGCGCTCCGCGCAAGCCGCGCGACCTGCCGCTTTAGCTTTCGCTAGACCTTTCGACCGCCGCTACTTCTTCCCGAGCCGCAGCATGGCGTAGCTTCCAGGCGCGTCCTCGAGCACCGGGAGCCCGCCGGCGCCCGGCTTGCGGGCCGGCACTTTGTCGCCCGCGTTCTGCGCCTCCATCCAGGCCTGCCAGTCCGGCCACCACGACCCCGCATGCTGCGTCGCGGCGGCGAACCAGTCTTCCGGCGTGGCGGGTGCCGTCTCGCTGGTCCAGTAGTGGTACTTCCTGGCCGACGGGGGATTGACGATGCCCGCGATGTGCCCCGATCCGCCGAGTACGAACCGTACCGGGCCGCCGAGGTATTTCGCCCCCCGGTAGGTCGTCTTCCACGGCGCGATGTGGTCTTCGACCGTGGAGATGAAATACGCGGGCAGTTTCACCCTCGCAAGGTCGATCGGCACGCCGGCGAGCGTGATGCCGCCCGGCACCCCGAGCAGGTTCTTCATGTACATGTTGCGCAGGTAGAAGCTGTGCATCTTTGCCGGCATGCGCGTCGAATCCGAGTTCCAGTAAAGGAGGTCGAACGGAAACGGGTCCTTGCCGAGCAGGTAGTTATTGATCACGAACGACCACACCAGGTCGTTGGCGCGCAGCAGGTTGAAGGTCGCCGCCATCTCCGAGCCCTCGAGGTAGCCGCGCTCGTTCATCTTCTTCTCGAGGTTCTGCACCTGCTGCTCGTCGATGAACACGCCGAGCTCGCCTGGCTGGGAGAAATCGAGCAGGCTGACGAAGAACGTGGCGCAGGCCACGCGGTCGTCGCCCTTCGCCGCCTGGTACGCGAGGGTGCAGCCGAGCAGCGTACCGCCCAGGCAATAACCGATCACGTTGATCCGCGACTCCCCGGTCGCCTTCTCGATCGCGCTCATCGCCGCAAGCGAGCCTTCCAGCATGTAGTCCTCGAAGCCCTTGTCGGCGAGGCGCCGATCGGGATTGACCCAGGAGACGACGAACACCGTATGACCCTGGTCGACCGCCCACTTGATGAAGCTGTTCCTCTCCCGCAGGTCGAGGATGTAGTACTTGTTGATCCACGGCGGGATGATCAGCAGCGGCCGCCGGTAAACCTCCGCGGTGCTCGGCTCGAACTGGACCAGTTGCATGAGGTCGGTCTGGAAGACGACCTTGCCCGGCGTAGTGGCGACGTTCCTGCCGAGCTGGAACGCCTTCTCGTCGGTCATGCTGATGCGCAGCTGTCCGTCGCCTTTCTCGATGTCGGCAAGCAGGTTGTTTAGGCCTTTGACGAGGTTCTGCCCGCCGGTCAACATCGTCTCGCGCAGCACCTGCGGATTGGTCGCGACGAAATTCGTGGGCGCCAGCGCATCGACGTATTGCCGGGTGAAGAAGGCGACCTTCTTCTCGGAATCTTCGGGCAGGCCCTCAACTCCGGACACCGCGTGCTGAATGTGGCGCGAGGCGATCAGGTAAGACTGCTTGATGAAATCGAACAGGAAGTTGTTCGACCACTCGTCGTCCTTGAAGCGCGCGTCCCCCTTTCCCGGCATGGCGACGGGCTTGACCTCGTGGCCGAAGATCTTGAGCCAGCTCGATTGCCAGAGCTGCGCGTAGTCCCACCACATGCTCATCGATGCGGTCGCAACCGACATCGGGTTCGCGAGCATGCGCTGGTAGAGATCCATGTAGGCCTTGGCGATGCCCAGCTCGTCGCCGACCGCGCCCGGTTGCGGGTGTTTGCGCGCGAACTCGCTAAGCAGCTTCCCCGCGCGCTCGGCGACCCCGTGGTAGACCCTGGCCAGTTCGTCGAACTTTGGAGGCTGCGCGGGACCGTCCACCGGTGCGCGCCCTATGCGTGAGCCGGCACTACGGCCGTGGCGTAGCGCATGACGCCATCGGCTCCCGCCGCGCGCGTCAGTCGTCCCTCGTAGTACAGATGGTGCAAATGCGCGATCGCCTCGCCCATGGCGAAGAACATCTGGTGATTGTCGAGCTTGCGGCGGAACAGCACTTCGATCAGATCGTACGCGCTGCGCGCCCCGTCCTCGCAGGCGGCGAGCAGCTCCGCAAACCGCTCCTCGTGGTGCGTCTCGAGCTCAGTCACGCGGTCGTGCGCGCCACGAAACGGCATGCCATGCGAAGGCAGCACGAGGACGTCCGGCGCCAGTTCCCGGTAACGCGCGATCGAGTCGAGGAACAGCTTGAGCGGGTTGCCTTCGGGGTCGATCGACCAGACGCTGACGTTGGTCGAGATCGTGGAAAGCAGCATGTCGCCGGCGATCAGCAGCTTCAGCTCCTCGCAGTAAAGCGACGCGTGCTCCGGCGCGTGACCGTAGCCCACGATGGTGCGCCAGTGCTTGCCGTCGATGAGAAGCCGCTCACGGTCGATGAAGCGTCGGTAATGAAACGGAAACTCAGGCACCAGGCGACGATAAGGGTTGCCGCGCATCGCCATCTTGCCCGCGAGCTCGGCGCCCAGGCCGTTCTGGCCGAACACCTTGAGCACGGCCTCGGTGGTGTACCCGGCGCCGCCCGCGCGCACTGCGTGCGCAGTGAGGTACTCGCCCTGGGTCATCCACAGCTCGGCGCCGAAACGCTCGCACAGCCAGGCCGCGTTACCCGCATGGTCCGGGTGGTAATGCGTGACGATGACGCGCCTCACGGGCACGGAGCCGATCGTCGAGGCGAATAGTTGCTCCCAGACGGCGCGCGTCGCCTCGTCGCCGATGCCGCAGTCGACGATGGTCCAGCCGGACTTGCCGCCCGACTCGTCGCGCAACAGCCACAAGTTGATGTGATTGAGCTGGAACGGCAAGGCCATGCGCAACCAGAACACGCCCGGGGCCACTTCGACGACGCGACCCGGGGCCGGCGGTTCGGCAAACGGATATTCGAGCGACGAGGAGCGGGCCACGATGGATGGGCTAGAATGCTGCGCGGTCCAAGCCGCGCAGCCGTCATTGTAGTAGTTTCGCCGTCACATGACCGCAGACCCCGCCCGCGAGTCCAAGGAGCATGCCGAGTACTCGATCGGCGACCTGGCGCGGGAATTCGACGTGACGCCGCGCGCGATCCGCTTCTACGAGGACCAGGGCCTGCTCGCGCCGCGCCGGGCCGGCCAGCGCCGCATCTACACGCTGCGCGACCGGGCGCGGCTCAAGCTCACGCTGCGCGGCAAGCGTCTTGGGCTGACGCTGTCCGAAATCCGAGAGCTGATCGACATGTATGAGCCGGGGCGCGACGAGCGCCCGCAGCTGGCGCGCTTCCTCGCGGTGCTGGAAGCCCACAAGGCGAGCCTCGAGCAGCAGCGCGCCGACATCGAGGCTCAGCTGTCGGAAATCGCGGCCTTCGAGAAGCGGACCCGCAAGCGCCTCGGCGACGGGCGCCGCAGGCGTAGTTGACGTTAACGTAAACGTCAAGTAGCCTCGATCCATGAACGCTCCCGCATTCCGCCCCGAGCCCGCCGATCCGCAGTTCGCCGCCCGCTGCCGCGCGAGCTTCGAGCGCCAGAAGGCGATGGCGCTGATCGGCGCGCGGATGGCTCGTGTCGAGCCCGGGCGATGCGAAATCGAACTGGACTGGCGGGAGGACTTGACGCAGCAGAAGGGCTTTCTGCACGGCGGAATCGTCGGCATGATCGCCGACACCGCCTGCGGCTACGCGGCCTACAGCCTGATGCCGGCGAGCGCCTCGCTTGTGACGGTCGAATACAAGATCAACATCGTCGCTCCCGGCCGGGGCGAGCGCTTCGTCGCACGCGCCGAGGTGCTGAAGGCCGGTCGGACACTGTCCATTACCCGCGGCGAGGTGTACGCCGGCCGCGGCGGCGTGTCGACGCTGTGCGCCGTCATGCAACAGACGCTGATGATGCTGCCCGATACGCCCGACACCCCGGAATAAGGCCTGGCCCATGGAGTTTCCTTTTCTGCGCTTCGAGCACGGCGAAACCATCGACATGCTGCGCGCCACGGTGCGCGACTTCGCGGCCCGGGAAATCGCGCCGCGGGCCGCCGATATCGACGCGAGAAACGAGTTCCCGCAGGACCTGTGGCGCAAGCTCGGCGCGCTCGGGCTGCTCGGGGTCACCGTCGAGGAGGAGTACGGCGGCACCGCGATGGGCTACCTCGCGCACATCGTCGCGGTGGAAGAGATCTCGCGCGCGTCGGCATCGGTTGGCCTTTCCTATGGCGCGCACTCGAACCTGTGCGTGAACCAGATCCGCCGGAACGGGTCCGCGGCGCAGAAGAAGAAGTACCTGCCGCGGCTCGTCTCCGGCGAGTACGTCGGCGCACTGGCGATGAGCGAGCCGGGAGCGGGCTCGGACGTCGTCGGCATGCGCCTGCGCGCCGAGCTGCGCGGGGATACCTACGTCCTGAACGGCAACAAGATGTGGATCACCAACGGGCCGGACGCCGACGTGCTGGTGGTCTACGCCAAGACCGACGCAAGCGCGGGACCGCGCGGCATCACCGCGTTCCTGATCGAGAAGGGCATGAAAGGCTTCTCGACCGCGCAGAAGCTCGACAAGCTCGGCATGCGCGGCTCGAACACCTGCGAGCTGGTGTTCCGCGACTGCGAGGTCCCGGCCGACCACATCCTCGGCAAGCAGGGGGGCGGCGTAAACGTGTTGATGAGCGGCCTCGACTACGAGCGCGCAGTGCTCGCCGGCGGGCCGCTCGGCCTCATGGGAGCGTGCCTGGACGTCGTCGTCCCCTACGTGCACGAGCGCAAGCAGTTCGGACAGCCGATCGGCGAATTTCAGCTGATGCAGGGCAAGCTCGCCGACATGTACGTCACCTACTCGGCGTGCCGCGCGTACGTGTACGCCGTCGGCCAGGCGCTCGACCGCGGCGAAACGACGAGGAAGGACGCCGCCGGCGCGATCCTCTACGCCGCGGAGAAAGCGACCTGGATGGCGGGCGAAGCGATCCAGGCCCTGGGCGGCATGGGCTACATCAACGAGACCCCGACAGGCCGGCTGTGGCGCGATGCCAAGCTCTACGAGATCGGCGCCGGCACATCGGAAATCCGCCGCTGGTTGATCGGGCGCGAGCTGTTCGCCGAGACCGCGTGAAGCACCTGCCACATCTTTTCGCCAACAACCGGCGCTGGGTCGAGCAGACCAAGGCGGCGGACGGCGAGTTCTTCCGCAAGCTCGCCGGGCAACAGTCCCCGGAGTACCTGTGGATCGGCTGCTCGGACAGCCGCGTGCCGGCAAACACCATCGTCGGCCTGTTGCCCGGCGAACTGTTCGTGCATCGCAACGTCGGCAACGTCGTGGTGCACACCGACCTCAACTGCCTGTCCGTCATCCAGTTCGCGGTCGACGTGCTGAACGTGCGCCACATCATCGTGTGCGGGCACTACGGCTGCAGCGGCGTGCGTTGCGCGCTGACCGGCGAGGGCAGCGGCCTGAGCCGCAACTGGCTGCGCCACATCGAGGACGTAAACGAGCTGCACGCGGCCCGCATCGAAGCCCTGCCCGACACCCAGCTGCGCCACGACCGGTTGTGCGAACTGAACGTGATCGAGCAGGTCGCAAACGTGTGCCGCAGCAGCGTAGTCGAGGAGGCCTGGAAGCGCGGCCAGCCGCTCGCCATCCACGGCTGGATCTACGGCATCGACGACGGCCTGCTGCGCGACCTGGAGATCACCGTCGAGGCGGCGGGCACGCTCGCGGCGATCTACCGCGGCGCGCTCGCGCGCCTCGCTCCGCCACCCGCCGAGGCGGGCGCAAAGCACATGCTTGGCAGTCCGGAACCCGAGGCACGATAGATACAGGAGGCAGCTATGCAATCCGACCCGATCGTCGTCGTTTCCGCCGCCCGCACCCCGATGGGCGGTTTCCAGGGCGAGCTGAGAGGCTTCGCGGCGCACGAGCTCGGTGCCGCGGCGATCCGAGCCGCGGTCGAGCGCGCCGGGCTCGGGCCCGAGACCGTGCAGGAGGTGATCATGGGCTGCGTTCTTCCAGCCGGCCAGGGACAGGCGCCCGCGCGCCAGGCGAGCCTCGGCGCCGGCTTGCCGCTCTCCGCCGGCTGCACCACGGTGAACAAGATGTGCGGCTCGGGCATGAAAGCCGCGATGCTGGCGCACGACCTCCTAAGCGCCGGCAGCATGGACGTGGTGGTCGCGGGCGGCATGGAGTCGATGA
>JBAUTZ010000472.1:0-12505 GCA_049582445.1 Burkholderiales bacterium | reverse complement strand
ATCTCGAGCTCGGCGATGGAGCGCGCCTCGACGCGGTCGAGCTTGCGCGTGTATTCGATGAGCGCCGCGTCGCCGCGCGCGCGGACTTCGGCGATGATCGCGCGTACGGTCGCCTCCACCGCCTCGTCCTGCGCCGCCTCGTAGCGGGTGAGACGCGCCAGCTCGGCGTCGAAGCCCTCGGCACTCGACTCCAAGCGCCGCAGCTTCATCGTCCGGGCCGCGCCGCCGCGGCAAACGCGTCGATCAGTTTCTGCAGCTCTGCGCGCTTGGTCTTGAGCGCGGCCTGGTTGACCACCAGGCGCGCCGACACCGGCATGATCTCCTCGACCGGCACCAGCTTGTTGGCGCGCAGCGTCTTGCCGCTCGACACCAGGTCGACGATCGCGTCCGCGAGACCGACGATCGGCGCCAGCTCCATCGAGCCGTAGAGCTTGATCAGGTCGACGTGGACGCCCTTGGCGGCGAAGTGTTCGCGCGTAGTGCGCAGGTACTTGGTGGCCACGCGCAGCCGCGCGCCGCGGCGCACGGCGCCTTCGTAGTCGAAGCCCTCGCGAACGGCGACCATCATGCGACAGCGCGCGATGCCGAGGTCGACGGGCTGGTAGAGCCCCTCTCCGCCGTGCTCGACCAGCACGTCCTTGCCCACGATGCCGAGATCGGCGCCGCCGTACTGCACGTAAGTCGGGGTATCGGAGGCGCGCACGATGATCAGCCGCAGGCCCGCGCGGTTGGTGCCGATCACCAGCTTGCGCGAGCTCTCGGGATCTTCCTTCGGCCGGATGCCGACGCGCGCGAGCAGCGGCGCAGTCTCCTGGAAGATGCGCCCCTTCGACAGGGCGATGCTGATGGTCATGGAGGGGGAACCCGCGTGGCCGAACGCGGGATTTTACCGCAAGGCGTCAGCGAACCCGCTCGATGCGCGCGCCGAGCCCGGCGAGCTTCTTCTCGAGCGACTCGTAGCCGCGGTCGAGGTGGTAGATCCGCTCGATCAAGGTCTCGCCCTGGGCCGCCAGCCCGGCGATCACCAGGCTCGCCGAAGCGCGCAGGTCGGTCGCCATGACCGTGGCGCCCTGCAACCGCTCGACCCCCCGCACCACCGCGGTGTTGCCCTGGATGGTGATGTCCGCGCCCAGGCGCTGCAGCTCGAGCGCGTGCATGAAGCGGTTCTCGAAGATCGTCTCCGTGATCACCGAGGTGCCCTCGGCGATCGCGTTGAGCGCCATGAACTGCGCCTGCATGTCGGTCGCGAAGCCCGGGTAGGGCGCAGTGCGCAGGCCCACCGCGCGCGGCCGACCGGCCATCTCGAGTTCGATCGTCGACTCGCCCACCTCGATCGCGGCGCCCGCCTCGCGCAGCTTGTCGAGCGTCGCCTCGAGCGTTCCGGGCGCAGTGCCGGTGAGCCGCACCCGGCCGCCGGTTGCCGCAGCGGCGGCGAGGTAGGTGCCGGTCTCGATGCGATCGGGCATCACGCGGTGCGCCGCCCCCTCGAGCGCGCCCACGCCATCGATGCGGATTACGTCGCCACCCGCGCCCTCGATCTTCGCGCCCATTGCCGCCAGGCAGCGCGCGAGGTCGACCACCTCTGGCTCGCGCGCGGCGTTCTCCAGCAGAGTGGTGCCCTCGGCGAGCGCCGCCGCCATCATCAGGTTCTCGGTGCCGGTCACCGTCACCAGGTCCATCACGATGCGTGCGCCGTGCAGGCGCTCGGCGCGCGCGTCCATGTATCCGTGCTCGATCGAGATCTCGGCGCCCATCGCCTCCAGCCCTTTCACGTGCTGGTCGACCGGCCGCTGGCCGATGGCGCAGCCTCCGGGCAGCGAGACGCGCGCGCGCCCGCAGCGCGCGAGCAAGGGCCCCAGCACCAGCACCGAGGCGCGCATCGTCTTGACCATCTCGTAGGGCGCGACCGGCTCGCCGAGGCGGCCCGCGCCCAGCGTCATGCGGCCACTCTCACTCGCGACGACCTCGACGCCCATTTGCGCCAGCAGCTTCGCCATGGTCGAGACGTCCATCAGCCGCGGCACGTTTTCCAGCTCGAGCGGCGCTTCGCTCAGCAGCGCCGCGCACATGATCGGCAACGCGGCGTTCTTCGCGCCGGAGATGCGTGCCTCGCCCCGTAATGGCGTGCCGCCGGTAATGCGCAGTCTATCCACCGGCCTGCCACTCCGCGGGGGTCACCGTGCGCATCGACAGCGCGTGAATCTCCTCGCGCATGCGCTCGCCGAGCGCCGCGTACACCAGCTGGTGGCGCTGCACGCGGCTGCGCCCCTCGAACGCGCGCGACACTACCAGGGCCTGGAAATGCTGCCCGTCGCCCACCACCTCGACATGCTCGCAGGCGAGCCCCGCTTCGATCCCCTGCCTGATGCTTTCCGGTGTCACCATCTTCGCTTGTTCCGCTATCCCCGAAGCTTGTAGCCGCTCCTCAGCAATGCGAGGGTCGCGGTCGTCACCAGCACGAAGCTTATACCGACGACCGCGAGGCTGATGAACGGCGAGATGTCCGACGTGCCGAAAAACCCGTAGCGAAAGCCGTCGATCATGTAGAAAAAGGGGTTCACGTGCGACAGCTTCTGCCAGAACGCCGGCAGCGAATGGATCGAGTAGAACACGCCCGAGAGGAAGGTGAGCGGCATGATGACGAAGTTCTGGAATCCCGCGAGCTGGTCGAAGCGGTCGGCCCAGATGCCGGCGATCAGTCCCAACGCGCCGAGCAGGCCGCTGCCGAGCACCGCAAACGCGAGCGCCCACAGCGGCGCCGCGAGCCGCAGCTCGACGAACCACATCGTCACCAGCAACACGCCGAGCGCCACCACCGTGGCGCGCACCATCGATGCGAGCACGTAGGCGAGGAAGAACTCGAAATACGAGAGCGGCGCGAGCAGCACGAACACCAGGTTGCCGGTGATCTTGGACTGGATCAGGCTCGAGGAGCTGTTGGCAAAGGCGTTCTGCAGCACGCTCATCATGATCAGGCCCGGCACGAGGAACGCGCTATAGCGCACCTCGCCGTAGACCCGCACATGGTCCTCGAGCGCGTGGGCGAAGATCAGGAGGTAGAGCAGCGCGGTTAGGACCGGCGCCGCCACCGTCTGGAAGCTCACCTTCCAGAAGCGCAGCAACTCCTTGTGGAGCAACGTCTCGAACCCGCCGCGCATCAGTGCCGTCCCATCACTTTCACGAAGACTTCCTCGAGATCGGGCTGCTCGAGCTCGAATTCCTTGATCGCGACGCCGGCCTGGCGCAACTGCGCGAGCACAGTCTCGAGCTCGGCATAGCCTTCCAGGCGCAGCGTCACGCGCGCGCCGTCCTGCGACACCACGCGCGGCTCGAGGGCCTCGGGCAACCGCGCCTGGTCCAGGCCCAGTCTCAGAGTCAGGCCGGAGAACGTTGCCAGCAGGTTGCGGGTCGAGTCGAGCGCCACCACGTGTCCCGCCTTGAGCATCGCGATGCGCGTGCACAGCGACTCGGCCTCTTCCAGGTAGTGCGTCGTGAGAACCACCGTGTGGCCGTCACGGTTCAGCCGCCGCACGAACTGCCACAGCCCCTGGCGCAATTCGACGTCCACGCCGGCGGTCGGCTCGTCGAGCACGATCACCGGCGGCTTGTGCACGAGTGCCTGCGCCACGAGCACACGGCGCTTCATGCCGCCCGAGAGAGCGCGCATGTTGACCTCGGCCTTGGAAGCGAGGTCCAGGTGGTGCATCACCTCGTCGATCCAGGGGTCGGCCGCGCGCACGCCGAAGTAGCCGGCCTGGAAGCGCAGGGTCTCGCGCACGGTGAAAAACGGGTCGAACACCAGTTCCTGCGGCACTACGCCGAGCATGCGGCGCGCGCGCCGGTAGTCGGCCGAGACGTCGGCGCCCATGACCGACACCGATCCTCGGTCGGGGCGCACCAGGCCGGCGACCACGCTGATGAGCGAGGTCTTGCCCGCGCCGTTCGGTCCGAGCAGGCCGAAGAACTCCCCTTGCGGAATCGACAGGCTCACGCCGGCGAGCGCCTGCAGCGCGCCGTAGCGCTTCTCGACGCTGCGTATCTCGATTGCGGAAGTCAGTGGTGCTGGTTCGAGGCGGCCAGCAACCCGTCGACCCCGTACAGGCGGGCGATGGTGGCGAGGCCCTCGGGCAGATTGGTGAAGCCGATCTCGGCGCCCTCGCGCCTGGCATCTCTCATCCAGGAAAGCATCGCAGCAAGCAGCGAGGAGTCGATCTCGGTAACCTCGCCGAGATCGATGGTACGCACGCCGGCAAGAACCTCCTTCGATCCCTCCGCGAGTACGGCCCCGACGTTGGCGAGCGTCACCGGTCCGCTGACCACCCAGCGCGTTCCGTCGCGCCGCATCACTTCTTCCTCGCGAGCGGAGCGTCCTCGAGCGACTTGTTCTTCGCCTCCAGGGACTTCAGCAGCCCGTCGATGCCCCCCTTGCGCACCTCGGCATCGAATTCCGTGCGGTAGTTGGCCACCAGGCTGACGCCGGCGACGTACACGTTGTAGCACTTCCAGCCCTCGGGGGTCAGTTCCATGTCGTAGTCGAGCGCCACCGGCTCCCTGCCGGACTGGATGACGCGCACGTTGACCGTGACGTCCGTCTCGCCCGCCTTGCCACGCAGCGGCCTGAACTCGAACTTTTCATCCTGGTAGGAGGAGAGCGCGCTCGAATAGGTGCGCACCAGCAGGGTCTTGAAATCGGCTACGAGTCGCGTCTTCTGCTCCGGCGTGGCCGTTCGCCAGTTGCGCCCCATGGCGATCCGCGTCATGGTCGTGAAGTCGAAGTGCGGCAATACCTTTCCCTCGACCAGCGCGAGAACCTTCCGGTGATCGCCGGCCTGAATGTCCTTGTCCTGCTTGACGATGTCGACGACCTCGAGCGTGACCTGCTTCACCAGAACGTCGGGGGCCATATCGGCCGCCACCGCGAGCGCCGGCGCCACGAGCGCCGCGAACGCCACCCAGGTCAGAAAGCGATCAATTGCGCGCAACATGATTCGTGTCTCCATCGGGCGCCGGAACGAGCGAAGAGTCCTCGTCCTGTAATCGCTCTCGCGGCGGGCTTCCGTCGTAGATGAGGCTCCTGCGGCGCTGCAGGTAAAAATCGCGCCGGAACGAGTACTCGTCGAGCGCGGCCTGCTCGACGATGGTGCTCGCCTCGAGCAACTCGGAGCGCTCGCTCACGGTGCGCAGCACGGCCAGAGAGTTGCGCACCGGGACGTTGTGGTAGCCGAGCAGGGGCGACGCGTAAAGGTCGAAGCCGAGCCCGATGCCGTCGCGCACGTCGCTCGGGCCGAACAGCGGCAATACCAGGTACGGTCCGCTCCCGGCGCCCCACACCGCGAAGGTCTGGCCGAAGTCCTCGTTGTGCTTTTCCAGTCCCATCTCGCTCGCCACGTCGTTGATCCCCGCCAGCCCGAACGTCGTGTTGAACAGGACGCGCGCCCAGTCGTTTAGTCCCTCGCCGGGCTTGCCCTGCAACATGTTGTTGACGCCGATGAACACGTCCGAGATGTTGGAGAAGAAGTTCCGCACCATCACCCGCAGCGGCCCCGGCAGCACGTCGTGATATGCCGTCGCTACCGGCTTGAGCACGACCTTGTCGAGGCCGTCGTTGAAGCTGAACACCGCGCGATTGAAGCTTTCGTACGGATCGCGCGGATCAGGGCTCTGAACGGTGGCGCAACCCGATGCGAGCGGCAGCGCAAGCGCGAGCGCCAGCGTGCGCCCCCGGGGCAGTCTCCCGAGGATCCTGACGAGCGACTTCACTTGCTGCTGTCCTTGCCTTCCGCCGCCTTGTTGAACAGGAACTGGCTGATCAGGTTCTCGAGCACCACGGCCGACTGGGTCAGCCGAAGCCGGTCGCCGTTCGCCAGCATCTTGCTGTCGCCCCCCGCTTCGAGGCCGATGTACTGCTCTCCGAGCAGGCCGGAGGTGAGAATCTTCGCCACGGTATCGCGCGGAAACTTGTACTCCGAGTCGAGATTCATGGTGACGATCGCCTCGTAGGACTGGTCGTCGAAGCTGATGGCACCCACCCGTCCGACCACCACCCCGGCGCTCTTGATCGGCGCACGGACCTTGAGTCCGCCAATGTTAGCAAAATTCGCTTTCACCTCATAAACCTCGTTCGTCGTGAACGAAGCGAGATTACCCACTTTCAGCGCGAGGAAAAGCAGCGCGCCGAAGCCGGCCGCGACGAATACGCCGACCCAGAGATCGATGGTGGAGCGGTTCATCTTCCGTTACCTCCGGTGAACATGAGCGCCGTAAGGATGAAGTCGAGCGCCAGAATAGCAAGCGACGAGGTGACCACGGTGCGCGTGGTGGCGCCCGAGACGCCCTCGGCCGTGGGCGGCGCGTCATAACCCTCGAACACCGCGATCCACGATACCGCGATGCCGAACACGAAGCTCTTGATGACGCCGTTCACGATGTCCTCGCGCAAGTCGACCGCGGCCTGCATCTGCGACCAGAACGCGCCCTCATCTACGCCGATCAGTTTCACCCCGACGAGGTAGCCGCCGAAAATGCCCATCGCCGAGAACAGCGCCGCAAGCAGCGGCATCGAGATCACTCCGCCCCAGAAGCGCGGCGCGACGACTCGCGCGATCGGATCGACCGCCATCATCTCCATGGCCGAGATCTGCTCGGTCGCCTTCATCAGGCCGATCTCGGCCGTGATCGCCGACCCGGCGCGGCTGGCGAACAACAGCCCCGCAACCACGGGCCCGAGCTCGCGAACCAGGGACAATGCCACCAGCACGCCGAGCGCTTCCGAAGACCCGTAGCGCTCAAGCGTGTTGAAACCCTGCAGGCCGAGCACCATGCCCACGAACAGGCCCGAGACCAGGATGATGATCAGCGACAGCACGCCCGCGAAATAAATTTCGCGGATGGTGAGCGGAAACCGCCGCAGGGCCGTGCCGGAGTGCAGCACCATGTAACCAAGGAAGCGGGCGGCGAACCCGAGCCGCCAGACGCGGGCCGTCACCTGGCTTCCCAGGCGCTCGAAAAACCTGCGCAGCGCGCCGTCCGCCAAGTCAGCCTCCCGCGAGCTCGAGATCGGCGTCGTACTGCGGCGCCGGATAGTTGACCGGGACCGGCCCCTCCGGTTTGCCGTGCACGAACTGGTCCACGAACGGCTCGCGCGAGGCGCGCACCGATTGCGGATCGCCCTCCGACACCACTCGCCCGTCGGCCATGAAGTACAGATGGTCGACGATGCCGAGGCATTCCTCGACGTCGTGACTGACGATGATCGAAGTCGCGCCGAGCGAATCATTCAGCTGGCGGATGAGCCGTCCGATCACGCCGAGCGAAATCGGGTCGAGACCCGCGAAGGGCTCGTCGTAGAGCATGAGCTGCGGATCGAGGGCGATGGCGCGCGCGAGCGCGACGCGCCGCGCCATCCCGCCCGAAAGCTCCGACGGCACGAGCCCCGCCGCTCCGCGCAGGCCGACCGCCTGCAGCTTCATCATCACCAGGTCGTGAATCTGCTCCTCGGCCAGGTCGGTGTGCTCGCGCATCGGGAATGCCACGTTGTCGTACACCGTCATGTCGGTGAACAAGGCACCGAACTGGAACAGCATGCCCATCTTGCGGCGCATGGCATACAGTCCGTCGCGGTCCAGATCCTGCGTCAATGTTCCGAGCACGCGCGCGCCGCCACGCATCGGCATGTGTGCCCCACCGATGATGCGCAAGAGCGTCGTCTTGCCGCACCCCGACTGGCCCATGATGCCGACTACCTTGCCGCGCGGGATGGACACGCTGACGTCGCGCAGCACCGGCCGCCTCGGATCGTAGCCGAACCAGAGATTCTCGACTTCGACGATGTTGGAATCGTGCAAGGACGCAGGCCTTCGGGAAACCGCGGATTTTACTCGACGCGCGGCAATGCCGCCGAAGGCAGGGACGGCATCGGGGCGCGATTCGACTATATGATTGGCGTCATGCCAGCCCCGATCAGCAACCCAGTCGTGCGCATCGCGAACCTGGAAAAGCGCTACGGCAAGCGGGCGGTGATCTCGGGCCTCGACCTCGAGGTCGCCGCGGGCGAGGTGCTCGGGCTGGTTGGCCTGAACGGGGCGGGCAAAACGACGCTCATCAAGTGCCTTCTCGACCTGTGCGCGCACGACTCCGGGGAAATCGAGTTGTTCGGCATGCCGGGCGGAAAACCGCAGTCGCGGCGCCGACTGGCCTACGTCCCCGAGCGTTTCGTGCCGCCCTACTACCTGCTGTGTCGCGAGTTTCTGGAGATGATGCTTTCTCTCTCGGGTGTGCGCTACGAGCGCGGCCGCGCCCTCGCCGCGCTAAACGAGCTCGAGCTCGACGCCGCAGTACTCGGCCAGCCGGTACGGCAGCTGTCCAAAGGCATGACCCAGAAACTAGGACTTGCCGCATGCTTTCTGCTCGAGCGAGACCTGTACGTGCTAGACGAGCCCATGAGCGGCCTTGACCCGGCGAGCCGTGTCGCGGTCAAATCGGTGCTACGTCGCCTCAAGGGTGAGGGTCGGGCGCTGTTCATCACCTCGCACGTCCTGTCGGATGTAGAGGAACTGTGCTCGTCGATGGCGGTGCTTGACCAGGGGCAGATACGGTTCCGCGGCGCGCCGGCCGAGCTCTGCAAGCGCTATTCCGAACCCCAGCTTGAGCGGGCCTTTCTGAGGTGCATACGCGGTAATGGCGACCAATCTGCAGGAAGCGCGTGAGGGCAAGCCCTCGCTGCTGATCGTCGATGACGACGCGCTGATCACCGATTCGCTGGCATTCGCGCTCGGCGCGGATTTCGAGGTCTACACCTGCGATTCCCGTCCGGGCACCATCGAGTTGCTGCGCCAGCTGGCGCAGGCGCCGCAGCTCGCGCTCGTCGACCTGGGACTGCCTCCGACGCCGCACACACCGGACGAGGGCTTCCAGCTGATCGCCGATCTTCTCGCCCACTCGCGCAGCATGAAGATCTTCGTGCTGTCGGGCCAGAACGAAGCGGCCAACGCGCGGCACGCCCGCACGCTCGGCGCGATCGAATTCATCGCCAAGCCCTGCGATCCCGCGACGCTCAAGCGCACGCTCCTGCGCGCCTTGGAGATGCACGACGCCGAGGTCGGCGCGCGCCCGGAGGATGCGGCAGTCCTGATCGGCGAGAGCCCTGCGCTTGCCAAGCTGAAGAGCCAGATCGCGCAGTTCGCGGACTCGCCGTTTCCCGTGCTGATCGAGGGCGAGTCGGGCAGCGGCAAGGATCTCGTCGCCCAGAGCCTGCACCGCCGCTCGGTGCGTGCGGCAAAGCCGTACCTTGCGCTCAATTGCGCGGCGATCTCGCCGACGCTGGTCGAGCCGACGCTCTTCGGCTACGTCAAGGGGGCCTTCACCGGCGCGATCGCGAACAAGTCGGGCTACTTCGAGGACGCCCAGGACGGAACGCTGTTTCTCGACGAGATCGGAGAGCTGCCGCTGGAGATGCAGGCCAAACTGCTGCGCGTGCTGGAGAACGGCGAGTTTCAGCGCGTGGGCGAGACCCAGCGGCGCGTGTCGCGCGCGCGCGTGGTTGCAGCCACCAACCGGGACCTGCGCCAGGAGGTCAAGCGCGGAACATTCCGGCCCGACCTGTACCACCGGTTGTCGGTGCTCACCCTGTCCGTGCCCCCATTGCGGGAGCTCGACACGGACAAGCTGCTGCTGCTCGAACAGTTCCGCCGCATGTACGCGGACATGTCGGGCGTGCAGCCTTTCTCGCTCGATGCCGGGGCGGAGCGGCGCTGGCTCGACTACCCGTTTCCGGGCAACGTTCGGGAACTGCGCAATATCGTCATCCGTCTCACCACCAAACTCGCGGGCCAGCGCCTATCTGTCGCCGAGCTCGAGCAGGAATTCGACCTCGAATCGCCAGCTTTGACACCCGGGAGCGCCGTCGACGGCGGCGACCTCGTAGGGCAGGCCCGCAGGCACCTTGAGCGCGAACGAAACTTCAACCTCGACGAGACGCTGCGGAGCTGGGAGCGGGGCTACATCGACGCCGCACTCAAGCTCACCGGCGGCAACGTCAGCCAAGCCGCCAAGCTGCTGGGCATCAACCGCACCACGCTCTACAGCCGCATGTCCGTTGACGCGGGGGGAGCTCAAGGCGGTTCACCGGCACCCCTTCCACATCAGAAAACGAAATAGCGGGAGGCGCGGCCAATGTACCTGGAGCACTACGGTCTGAACGAGCCGCCCTTCCGGATTACGCCACACACCGATTTCTTTTTCGACGGCGCCGACCGCGGCGCGACGCTGGAAGCGCTCATCTACGCCATCCTCAACGACGAGGGCATCGTCAAGGTGAGCGGCGAAGTCGGCAGCGGCAAGACGATGCTGTGCCGTGTGCTGATGGAGCGCCTGCCGAAGCAGGTAGACACCATCTACTTGAACACGCCCTCGCTCGGTCGCGACGAAATCCTGTACGCGATCGCCGACGAGCTCAAGTTCCAGTTCACGCAGAGCCGGGTGTCGGTCGCGCTGCGCGAGCTGCAAGAGCACCTGATCGGACTGTACGCGGCGGGGCGCCGGGTGGTGATCCTGATCGACGAGGCGCATGCGATGCCCGAGGAAACGCTCGAGCAGGTCCGGCTCCTGTCGAACCTCGATTCAAGTCGCCACAAGCTGCTGCAGATCGTGCTCTTCGGGCAGCCAGAGCTCGACGAGGCGCTCGCCAAGCCCTCGCTCCGCCAGCTGAAGGACCGCATCACGCACAGCTTTCGCATGCGACCGCTGTCCGAAGCGGAGGTCGGTATGTACCTCGCGTTCCGCATGCATGCGGCGGGCTACCGCGGCCCGGACGTGTTTACGCCCCAGGCGGTGTCCCTGATTGCGCGGGCAGCCGACGGCCTGACGCGCCGCATCAACATCCTCGCCGACAAATCGCTGCTCTCGGCGTTTGTGGCGGACACCCACGCCGTAACCGCGCAGCATGCGCGCAAGGCGATCGCGGATTCTGATTTCGGCCCGCTCAAGCGCGGCCGGAGACCGGCGCTTTATGCCTCCGCCGTCCTAGTCGTGGGGATTATCATAGGAGTGACCGCTCACTGGCTTTTTTTCAGAGGAAGACCATTCTCGCCTCCGGATCCGTCCCCGGCGGTAACTGTGGCACCTGCGCCAAAGGCCGAAGCGGCCCCGTCTGCCGAGCCGGAGCCGAAGCCCGCGGCGATTACGGAGCCCAAGGTACAGGCACCTTCGGAGCCGGCACTGCGGCCTTCGCCTCTGGCGCCAGCGCCTGTGCCCCAGGCGGCTTCGGCGCCACCGCCGGCCCCGCCCCCGGCATCATTGATTTCCGCAGCCCAGCTCCAGCGGATGGGACGTTACAAGGCGGAAGGGCAAGCTTTGCTCACGGAACGCCTCGCCGCGACCCGCGAGGTGCTTGCGCAGGCGCCGGATGACGCCTACGCGCTTGAGCTCTACGTCACTGATAACATTGATCAAGAGCGCACCGAGCGCTTCTTGGTGCGGGCACGGGACCTCGTATCCCTGTCGGACGTATACGTAATCCCGATCGTTGGAAACCCGACGCGCCTCTGGGTGGTCTTTGGGCGGTTTCCGAGCCGCCAGGAGGCGCTCGACGCCCAGAAAGGCTTGCCTCCGAAATACCAGCGCGAATTCAAGAGCGTGCCGCGCAGCTTTGCTGAAATTCGGCACGCGCTTTGATGAAATTTGACACATCCCGACACTAGAAAACCCACGCTCTACAGTCGGTTAGCGTGGTTTTCTTAGAATTGGCGTGATATGCTTTCCGCAACAGGGGGAAAGGCGCGCTTTCCATGAAACTCCGCAGGAAGATCGTCACCTTGGGTTTCGTCGCGCTGCTCGCGGGCTGCGGGCAGGCGCCTATCATTCCCGCCGATACCCACATCCGCACCGAGGCGCCGCGCACCGAGGGCACGATTCCGCCTCCAGTGCAGGCCGCACCGGTGTTGCCCAAGCCCAAGGCGACCACTCCGCCCGAGACTTACAGCGCCGTGGTCAACAACGTGCCGGTGCACGACCTGCTCTTCGCGCTCGCGCGCGACGCGCGCCTGAACATCGACATCGATCCGGGCGTCACTGGATTGGTGACGCTCAACGCCATCGACCAGACGCTGCCGCAAATGCTGACCCGCATCGCGCGTCAGGTCGACATGCGCTACGAGTTGCACGGCCAAGACCTGGTCGTCTCCCGCGACACGCCTTACCTGCACCTTTACAAGATCGATTACGTCAACATCGCGCGCAACGCGACCATGAAGGTGTCGGTGTCGAGCCAGCTCGCCGGCGGCACGTCCGCTGGGGCGGGCGGCGGCGCGGCGGGTGGATCCGCGAGCGGATCCACCAATTCCTCTTCGTCGGTCGATATGACCTCGGACAACAGGTTTTGGGATTCGCTGGTGAAGAACGTTAAGGACATCCTGCGCGAGACCGACAAGATCATTCCCTCGACCGCTCCCGCAGAGGCGGCGCAAGCCGCAGGAGCCGCCGCCGCTGGGGCAGCGCCCGGCGCCGGCGG
>JBAUTZ010000471.1:0-10480 GCA_049582445.1 Burkholderiales bacterium | reverse complement strand
CCTCGACCGGCAGCGCGCTTGCCGTGAAGTCCCTGCCGAGCAGCGCCGCGGCGCGCTCGGCGAGCGACTGCGGTTTGAGCAGGACGCTCGTGCGCGCGTTGTGCTTGAGCGACCAGGCGAGATCAGGGCGCGCCAGGGCCGCGCGTCGGAACACCGCTTCGCAGTGGCCGAACTCGGTCGCCTCCGTGCGCAGGAACTTGCGCCGAGCCGGCGTGTTGAAGTAAAGATCGCTCACCGCCACCGTCGTTCCCGGAGCGCGCGCGGCGGGTGCGGCCGTGCCTGGCGGGCCGCCTTCGGCCTGAACGCGGAAGCCGTGCGGCGCGCTCTTCTGGCGCGACGCGAGCTCGACGCGCGCCACCGCGGCGATAGAGGCGAGCGCCTCCCCGCGGAATCCGAGCGAGGCAACGGCTTCGAGCTCTTCCAGCGAGGCGATCTTGCTGGTCGCGTGGCGCGCCAGCGCGAGCGCGAGCTCATCGCGCGCGATGCCTACGCCGTCGTCCTCGACTTGAACGCGGCGCACGCCGCCCTCGTCGAGCGTCACTCCGATGTCGCTCGCTTTCGCGTCGAGAGCGTTTTCGATCAGCTCCTTGAGCACCGAGGCCGGGCGCTCCACCACCTCGCCGGCCGCGATCTGGCTGATCAGCAGCTCGGGCAGGACGCGAATCTCCCTCATATCGCTGCGCCGCGCTCGGCGACGTCCGCCCGCTCGCCTTCGGTAAGGCGCACGAGCGCATCGAAGCCGAGCCGGAAAACGGTATGCGGATGGCCGGCCGCGGCCCAGATGTCCGCATGGCGTGCGAGGTCACTGTCGATCAGCGTGAGGATCCTCTGCGGATGGCCCACCGGGGCGACGCCGCCGATGGCGAAGCCGGTGCGCTCTCGGACGAACGCCGCGTCGGCTTTGCCGACGGGCTCGCCGACAAGCGCTTCGAGGCGCGCGGTGTCGACGCGGTGCGCGCCGCTCGCCATGACGAGCAGCGCTTCGTTTGAACGCACTCGACGGAATACCAGCGAGTTGGCGATTTGCGCGACGTCGCAGTTCAGGAAACGGGCGGCCGCCTGCGCCGTGCGCGCTGCGCCGTCGAGCTCGATGATGCGTGCGTCGTGACCGGCGGCAGCGAGCGCGGTACGCACTCGCTCGACGCTCGGGGAAGAAAGGACGGAGCCTGCCATCGGGATGCGACGGGAAAGCGGGGGATTATACGCGCGACTGCCGCTACAATCGGGCCATGGAAATGCTCGCTTCGCTGTGGGACATCGCGCTTCACCTCGATCAGCATCTGGCGGCGTTCCTGGCGCAGCACGGCGCATGGGTCTACGCACTGCTGTTTGTCATCGTGTTCTGCGAGACCGGCTTGGTGGTGACCCCGTTTCTGCCGGGAGATTCGCTGCTGTTCGTGGTCGGCGCGCTGGCGGCGACCGGCGGCATCTCTCCCGAAGTGGCCGCGGCGACGCTCGTGTGCGCAGCCCTGTGCGGCGACAACGTGAACTACTGGATCGGTCGCTGGCTGGGGCCGCGCGTGTTCGGAGCGCCCGACGCGCGCTGGTTCAATGCGCGCCACCTTGCGTACACCGAGGCGTTCTACGAGCGCCACGGCGGCAAGGCCATCGTGATCGCGCGGTTCGTCCCGATCGTCCGGACCTACGTGCCCTTTGTCGCGGGCGTGGGTCGCATGCGCTACATGCGCTTCCTGGCCTTCAGCGTGGGCGGCGCGCTGCTGTGGGTGGTGTCGCTGGTTGCGGCCGGCTACTACTTCGGCAACCTGCCGGTGGTGAGGAACAACCTCACGCTCGCCATCCTCGGCGTGATCGCGCTGTCCCTGTTGCCGGTGGTGCTTGCAACGCTGCGCCGTCTGCGCGCCGCGTCCTGAGCGCGCCGTTCACCTCATGGCCATCGGCGATTGCGGCTGCGGGGGATGCTTTCCTAGGTAGCGCTTGATGCCCGCGAGAATCGCGCGGGCCAGGCGGTTCTGGTAGGCATCGTCGTTCAGGCGCTTTTCCTCCTGCGGATTGGAGATGAACGCGGTTTCCACGAGGATCGATGGCACGTCCGGCGCCTTCAGCACGGCAAAGCTCGCCTGCTCGACGTGGCCCCTGTGCAGCGTATTGACGCGACCGAGCTCGGAAAGCACCGATGCGCCGAGCTTGAGGCTGTAGTCGATGGTGGCCGTTTGCGAAAGGTCCAGCAGCGTCTTCGCCAGGTAGCGATCCTTGACGTCGAGATTGACTCCGCCGATCAGGTCGGCGTCGTTTTCGCTCTTGGCCAGCCAGCGCGCGGCCTCGGACGTGGCGCGCCGCTCGGAGAGCGCGAACACCGACGAGCCCCGCGCGTAGGGGCGCACGAACGCGTCGGCGTGGATCGAGACGAACAGGTCGGCTTTCACCTTGCGCGCCTTTTCGACTCGCGCGGCGAGCGGCAGGTAGTAATCGCCGTTGCGCGTGAGCGTCGCGCGCATATCGGGCTCCGCGTCGATCAGCTTCTTCAGGCGCCGCGCGATCATGAGGGTGACGTTCTTCTCGTAGGTGCCGTGCCGGCCCCGCGCGCCCGGGTCCTCCCCGCCGTGGCCGGGGTCGATCACGATGGTCGCCAGCCGCGCCATCGAGCCGCCGGTATACGGTGGCGTGACCTTACTGTCGGACTCGATCAGGGCGAGCAGGGGGTCTTCCGGCACCAGCGGATAGACGTCGAGCACCAGACGGTAGCCGTACTCGGCGATCGGCTTGAGCGTGAACACCTGGGGCTTCACCGCGCCCTTGAGGTCGAGCACCAGTCTCACCACGCCGGGGCGGTTGACCGCGACACGCAGCTTGGAGACATACGGATCGTCGTCGGTCACCTTGCCCTGTAATCCCGCGAGGGCGTCGTCGGCGTCGACATTCTCGAGGTCGAGCACCAGCCGATCGGGATTCTCCAGGCTGAAGAGCTTGTACTTGATCTCGTGCTTGGACTCGAGCGTCAGCCGGGTGTACTCGCGTCCCGGCCAGAGGCGCGCCGCGGCGATCACCTCGCCGGCGAACGCCGGCGGTGCGGACCAGAGTGGCGCCAGCGCGATCAGCCCTGCGACCAGCGCTGCAGCGTATCGGCGACCCAGTCCCGGCCGGTCGCGGAGCGCGAAGTCAATCTGGCGCTGCGCCCCGCGCCGGAGAATTCCAGACGAATCTCGAGGTCGGGCGCAGGCAACAGGCCCCCCGCTCGCTCCGGCCATTCGACGATACAGGCCGAGTGCGGCGTGAAATATTCCCGGAATCCGGATGCTAACCATTCCGATCGATCGGTGAAACGAAACAAATCAAAGTGATACAAGTTTAAGCTCGAAAGCTTATAAACTTCAACCATAGAATAGGTCGGGCTCTTGATGCGGCCCGGGTACCCCAAGGCACGCACAAGTCCTTGAACTAACGTCGTTTTGCCTGACCCTAGGTCCCCCGAAAGGAAGAGCAGGCGTCCCGGCGCGATCCCGGCGGCGAGCGCGGCCCCGAGCCGGCGCGTCGCCGCGTCGTCCGGCAGCGCGAGGACATCGTTCATCATCCCGGTCATGGATTACGTGGCGCTCGCAGCGCACATCCGGCAATGGGGCGGGGAACTCGGCTTCCAGGCGGTCGGCATCGCGGATATCGATCTGGCGCAAGCCGAGGGCCGGCTCGCCGACTGGCTCGCGCTCGGCTGGCACGGCGAGATGGATTATATGGCGCGCCACGGCGCGCGCCGCGCGCGGCCGGCGGAGCTGGTGCCGGAAACACGGCGCGTGATCAGCTGCCGCATGGACTACGCCGGTTCGCTCGCGGATGAGTGGCCCGCGCTCGCCGACGGTCACCGGGCCTACGTCGCGCGCTATGCGCGCGGGCGGGATTATCACCGGCTGGTGCGAACGCGGCTGCAGCGCCTGTGCGATCGCATCCGTGATGTCGCGGGGGAGTTCGGCCATCGTGTGTTCGCCGATTCGGCGCCGGTGATGGAAGTCGAGCTTGCGGCGCGTGCGGGCATCGGATGGCGCGGCAAGCATACGCTGCTGCTGTCGCGCGAAGCGGGCTCCTGGTACTTTCTCGGCGAGATCTACTGCGACCTGCCGCTACCCGTCGACGCGCCGGCCGGGGAGCATTGCGGGCGCTGCACGAAATGCATCGACGTCTGCCCGACGCAGGCGATTCGCGCCCCCTATCGGCTCGACGCACGTCGCTGTATCTCCTATCTGACGATCGAGCTGAAAGGTCCCATTCCACTCGATCTCAGGCCGCTCATCGGCAACCGCGTCTACGGCTGCGACGATTGCCAGCTGGTCTGCCCCTGGAACGGGTTCGCCAAGGTGTCGGTCGAGGAAAGCTTTCGTGTGCGCAACGGCCTGGATCGGTCGACGCTCGCGGAGCTGTTCGCCTGGACCGAGGAGGAATTCGATACGCGCATGCGCGGCTCTGCGATCCGGCGCATCGGCTACGAGCGCTGGCTGCGCAACCTGGCGGTCGGGTTGGGCAACGCGCCGACCTCCCCGGAGGTGCTGGGCGCGCTGCGTGCGCGAGCCGGGCATCGTTCCGCGCTCGTGCGCGAGCACGTAGCGTGGGCGCTGTCGCGCCATGAGTGACTGGCGTCCGGACTCGCTGCTGCCCGGCTTCGAGGCGAAGACCTTCGAATTTCCGGACGACTACGACGGCGCGGTCGTGGCGACTCTGGTGCGCCAGCCGGCACCGTACGCGCCGCGCGGCGCAGTGCTCTACGTGCACGGATTCGTCGACTATTTCTTCCAGCGCCACATGGCGCTGCGCTTCGTGCAGGAAGGCTATGCGTTCTACGCGCTCGACTTGCGCAAGCACGGGCGCTCGCTGCTCGGCCACCAGCATCCGTGCTTCTGCAGGCGCATCGAGGAGTACTACGCCGACCTCACTCGGGCGCTCGACGAGATCGGCGAGCCCGCGTTGCTCGCCGGACATTCGACCGGAGGGCTGGTCTGCTCCCTGTACGCGGCCGATGGCGAGCGTCGCAGCCGGCTGCGCGCGCTCTGGCTGAACAGCCCGTTCTTCGAGTTCAACGTCGGGCCGCGCGGACGGCTGCAGCTGCGGATGGCGATCGCGCTCGGCCGGCACGCTCCCTTCCTCAACAATCCGCACGCACTGAAACGCGATTACGTCGAGAGCCTGCACCGGGACTTGGGCGGCGAGTGGGACTTCGACCTGCGCCTCAAGCCCGTGGAGGGCTTCCCGGCCTATTTCGGCTGGCTTGCGGCGATCGCCGACGCCCAGGCGCGGGTGCACGCGGGCCTGGCGCTAGAGCTTCCGGTGCTCTCCATGCATTCGGACGAGGCGGACGTGGTGCTGGACTGGCGGCACGTCGCGCGCTGGAGCCGCACGCTTGGTTCGCGCGTCACGGTACTCGGGTTTCCCGGGGCGCCGCACGACCTGGTGCTTGCGCGCGCGGAGGTGCGCGAGGAGCTATTCAGGCAGCTCTTTTCCTGGGCGGAACGAGCCACAGCGTGACCAGCGTCGCGAGCACCCACGCGACGTACAGGGCGGTGAACAGGCCCTCAGGCGCGTCGTAATACAGCAGGCGCTGGACCCAGCGGCCGACGAACGATCTCGGCTGCAACCCGCCCCGCAGGAGGTCCTCCCACACGGTCAGGGGGCAGGCCACGCCAAGTAGCCCCTCGAGCGCGATCAGGCCGATCGCCGCCAGATGCAGGATGCGGAACCATCGGTTGCGGACCCAGCGCCAACCGGCTGCGGCGCCCAGCCACACCGCCGGCAGCCCTCCAACGACGAACGCGGCGGTCAGAAAATGCGCGACGAGCAGCGCGTCGGCGGCTATATCGGGCCCTTCGCCTGCGGGCGGCGCGGGTCGGCGATCCACTCGCTCCACGAGCCCACGTAGATGCGCGAACCGTGCAGCCCGGCGATCTCCATCGCCAGCAGGTTGTGGCATGCCGCCACGCCCGAGCCGCAGTAATGCACTACCTCGGCGGGGTCACCGTCGCCGAGCAGCGCGCCCAATTCTTTCTTCAACGCCTGGGGTTTCTTGAACGTGCCGTCGGGCGCGAGGTTGTCGCCGTTGAACCGGTTGAGGGCGCCCGGAATGCGGCCGGCGACCGGATCGATCGGTTCGGTTTGGCCGAGGAAGCGGGCCGGCGCGCGGGCGTCTACTAGCAGCATGCCGGCCGCGCCCAGGCGCCGCTCGACGTATTCGACATCCGCGTTCGCGTTCGGGCGCAGGCGGGCGACGTATTCGGTGGCGGCGAAGGAGGGCACCTCGGCGGTGACCTCGCGCTCCTCCTCGAGCCACTTGGCCAGCCCGCCGTCGAGCACCGCGGCAGCTTGGTGCCCCACCCAGCGCAGCATCCACCACAGGCGCGATGCCATCGCGCCGTTGTTTGCGTCGTAGGCGATCACCTGGTCGCCGGGCCGCAGACCTTGCCGCCCCAGCCAGGCGGCGAAAACTGCCGGGTCCGGAAGCGGGTGGCGCCCGTTGCGGCCGGTCGGTCGGGCCGACAGGTCACGATCGAGGTGCGCAAACAGCGCGCCGCGGATGTGCGCATGGGCGTACTGCTGCTCGCCCAGATACGGCTTGGCGAGGTCGTGGCGGCAGTCGAACACGCGCCACTCGGGGTGGCGCGCCAGCTCCGCGGTCGACACCAGGGTGGCGTGCGCCACGCTACTTCCCGGCGGGCCGCCCGAGGCGGGCGCGCAGCCACTCGTGGAAATGCAGCAACGTGTCCTCCATTGGCGACTGGTAAGGCCCGGCGTCGTTCAACCCCTGCTCGTATAGCGCCCGGCGGCCGCGATCGATGCGCGCGCACAGCTCGCCATCCTCGATCGCGGTTTCCATGTACGCCGCTTGCTCGGCCTCGACGAACTCGCGCTCGAACAGCGCGAGTTCCTCGGGATAGTAGAACTCGACCACGTTGGTGGTCCGGCTCGCCGAGCGCGGGATCGCGGTCGAGACCACCAGCACGTTGGGGTACCACTCGAGCATCACGTTCGGGTAGTAGGTCATCCACAATGCGCCGCGCTGCGGTGCCTTGCCATCGAGCCGCTCGAGGCAGGCGTTGTGCCATTTCGCGTAAGTCGGCGTGCCCGGCCTGGCGAGGCCTGCCTTGGCGCCCATCACCTGCAGCGACCAGTTCTCGCCATACTCGATGCGGAAATTGCCCACGTCGGCGAAGTTCGACAGGCCGGGATGGAATGGCTCGACGTGATAGAGCTCGAGGTAGATCTCGAGGAAGGTCTTCCAGTTGAGCGGATAGTCCTCGATCACGACCCTGTCGAGGACGTAGCCCGAGAAATCGAAGTCGCTCGCCCGTGACAGCGTTGCGAGCTCGCTGCGCGGATCGCGCGGGCCCGCGAACAGCAGCCCGTTCCAGCTCGTAAGCGGCGTCGAGGCGAGGCGCAGGCAGGGGCTCTCCGGGAACTGCGGCGCGCCGAGCAGCTCGCCCTTGAGGTCGTAGGTCCAGCGGTGCAGTGGGCAGACGATGTTCTGCGTATTGCCGTGTCCCTCGAGCATGATCGACTGCCGGTGCCGGCAGATGTTCGACAGCAGTTCCACGCCGGTTTCGTTTCGCACCAGCATCTTGACGTGATCCAGGTGCGCGAGGGTGCGGTAGTCGCCGCGGTTCGGCACCATCAGCTCGTGCCCGACGTAGTTCGGGCCTGCCTCGAACACGAGCTTTTTCTCGAGATCGAATATATCGGAGTCGAAATACCACTCGACCGGCAGCTGGGCGGCGGCGGGCTTTAGGTTTTGGCTTGCGGCAATGTCGGACATCGAAGTCCCTGAAAAACGGGGCGCAAAATTCTAGCGCAGACGGGGTTTGACCGGCCAGCGCCCGGTCGGCTAAGGTTTCGCTCCTTATGAGTAAATCCCCCCGGCAAAGTTCCGCGGCCGAAGCCCAGGCCGTGTCCCAGCTGACGTTCGAAAAGGCACTGGCCGAGCTCGAGCGCGTCGTCGCACGGATGGAGGGCGGCAACCTGAGCCTTGAGCAGGCGCTTGACGCCCACAAGCGCGGGCTCGAGCTGGCGCGCTATTGCCAGGAGCGCCTCGAGGCCGCACAGCAGCAGGTCAAGGTGCTCGAGGACGGAGTGCTCAAGCCGCTGGCAGCCGCCGAGTCGGAGTCCGGTGATCGCGACTGAGTTGCACTTCCAGTCCTGGATGGGCGCCATTCAGGCGCGGATGGAAGAGGCGCTGGCGCGCCTGCTGCCTGCCGCGCAGGTGGCGCCCGCAAGACTGCATGAAGCGATGCGCTACGCGACGCTTGGCGGCGGCAAGCGTGTGAGGCCGCTGCTTGCATTCGGCGCGGGCGAGCTGGTCGGCGCACCGGCCGAGCGCGTCGAGTTCGCCGCCGCTGCGGTCGAGATGATTCACGCCTATTCGCTCGTGCACGACGACCTGCCGTGCATGGACGACGACGTGCTCAGGCGCGGCAAGCCCACCGTGCATGTCGAGTTCGACGAGGCAACGGCGCTCCTGGCGGGCGATGGCCTGCAAGCGCTCGCGTTCCAGATTCTGGCCGAGCACCGGCTGGCCGATGACCCCGCGGTGCAGCTCGAGATGGTCAAGGCGCTCGCCGTCGCCGCGGGCTCGCGCGGCATGGCCGGCGGGCAGGCGATCGACCTTCAGTCCACCGGCAAGCAGCTCACGCTGCCGGAGCTGGAGTTCATGCACATACACAAGACCGGGGCCTTGATTCGCGCCGCGGTGTTCGCGGGCGCCGCTTGCGGCGGCACGCTGGACGTGGCGAGCCGCGCCGGGCTGGACCGGTACGCCAAGTGTATCGGGCTCGCTTTTCAGGTGGTCGACGACGTGCTCGATGCCGAAGCCAGCACCGCGACGCTGGGCAAGACTTCGGGCAAGGACGCCAGGCAGGGCAAGCCGACCTACGTTTCGGCGATGGGCATCGTACGCGCACGCGGTCTTGCCGAGGAGCTTCGCCGTGACGCGCACGCGGCGCTTGACGGGTTCGGGGAGCGCGCGCGGCGCCTTCGCGAGCTGGCCGATTTCATCGTGCTGAGGAAGTTCTGATGGCGATCGCCACCGGGGCGCCAGGCGAGCTGCCGCAGGATCGCGGCGAGGCGGAGGCGCAGGGCTACAATCCGTCCATGTACGAGCTGCTGCAGACGATCGACGATCCGGCCGTGCTGCGCAAGCTGGAGCGAAAGCAGCTCAGGCAGCTCGCCGAGGAGCTGCGCGCGTACGTGCTGGACTCCGTGTCGAAGACCGGCGGCCATCTTTCGTCGAATCTGGGCACGGTCGAGCTGACGATCGCGCTGCACTACGTCTTCGACACCCCGGAGGACCGCATCGTCTGGGACGTCGGCCACCAGACCTATCCGCACAAGATCCTCACCGGACGGCGTGAACAGATGCGCACGCTGCGCCAGCTGGGCGGCATCTCGGGCTTCCCGCGCCGCAGCGAGTCGCCCTACGATACCTTCGGCACGGCGCATTCCTCGACCTCGATCTCGGCGGCGCTCGGCATGGCGGTCGCGGCGAAGATGAAGGGCGAGGCGCGCTCTGCGATCGCCGTGATCGGCGACGGCGCGATGTCCGCCGGTATGGCCTACGAGGCCATGAACAATGCCGGCGCCATGGACGTCGACCTGCTCGTGATCCTGAACGACAACGAGATGTCGATCTCGCCGCCGGTGGGCGCGCTCACCAACTACCTCGCGAGGCTGCTCTCGGGGCGCATTTACTCCACCGCGCGGCGCGCGAGCGAGCACATCCTGAAGCGAGTCCCGGGATTCTGGGAGCTGGCGCGCCGCGCGGAGGAGCACGTCAAGGGCATGGTGACCCCGAGCACCCTGTTCGAGGAGTTCGGGTTCAACTACATCGGACCGGTCGACGGCCACGACCTCGACGCGCTGATTCCGACGCTCGCCAACATCAAGAAGCTCAAGGGGCCGCAATTCCTGCATGTCGTGACGCGCAAGGGGCAGGGCTACAAGCTCGCGGAGGAGGATCCGATCGCCTACCACGGTCCCGGCAAGTTCGATCCCGCCCTGGGGCTCAAGAAATCCTCCGGCGGCAGCCCGAGCTACAGCCAGGTCTTCGGCGACTGGCTGTGCGACATGGCCGCGCTCGATCCGCGGCTCGTTGCGATCACGCCGGCGATGCGCGAAGGCTCCGGACTGGTGAAGTATTCGGAGATGTTCCCCGAGCGCTATTTCGACGTCGGCATCGCCGAGCAGCACGCGGTCACGTTCGCCGCCGGGCTCGCCTGCGAGGGCGTGAAGCCGGTGGTGGCGATCTACTCCACGTTCCTGCAGCGCGGCTACGATCAGCTGATCCACGACGTCGCGATCCAGAATCTGCCGGTGGTGTTCGCGCTGGACCGCGCTGGCCTCGTGGGAGGCGATGGTGCGACCCACAACGGCGCCTTCGACTACGCTTATCTGCGCACCGTGCCGAACCTGTGCGTCATGGCGCCGGCCGACGAGAACGAGTGCCGGCAGATGCTCTACACCGCGTTCGCGCTCGACGGGCCGGCGGCGGTGCGCTACC
>JBAUTZ010000470.1:0-2696 GCA_049582445.1 Burkholderiales bacterium | reverse complement strand
TGCTGATCGCCACGGCGTGCGGCGGCATTATCTTCAACTCGACCACCGTGTCGATGCCCAAGGTGTTCGACGAGCGGCTGCACGCGCTGACGCAGACCAACTTCGGCATCGGCGCGCTGGTGGCGCTCGTATACACGATCGCGGCGTTCGCGCAGGTGCTGATGGGAACGCTGATCGACCGCACCGACTTGAGGCGCCTGATGATCGGCGTGGCGCTGGTGCAGATCCCGCTGCTGTACCTCGCCGCGAACCTCGAGGGCTGGGCGATGCTCGGCGCGGCGCTGCTCGTGATGCTGGCGGTGTTCGGCCAGATCCCGCTGAACGACGCGATCGTCGGCCGCTACATCGCCGACGAGTACCGCGCGCGCGTGCTCGCGGTGCGCTACGTGGTCTCGCTCGGCGTCGCCGCGGTCGGCGTGCCGCTGGTGGCTGGCCTGCACGCCACCAGCGGGGGCTTCAGGTACGTGTTCTACGTGCTCGCCGCGCTCGCGGCCGGGATGCTGGCGACGTCGCTCTACTTTCCGACGCGCCGCGAGCTCGACGCGCAGCGTTCCCTCACGGGATCGGCTTCAGCGCCAGCTCCTGCGGCGTCGCGTTGACGAAGCCGTACTTGCCGTAGGCGGCGTGCGCCGCCGGCGTGGCGAGAAACGCCAGGTAGGCCGCAGCGGCTTCCCCATGGCGCGCGTTTGAGAGCGCGCCGATGGCGTAGGCGACCTCGTCGCGCAGGCTGTCCTCGGGCGGCAACCTCACCGCCTCGACCGGCGCGCCGTGGCTCTGCGCCTGGATCGTCTCGGTGATCCACACGAAGCCGGTGTCGGAGCGGCCGTCGCCGATACGTTCGGGCGTCTCGCGATGGTGCACCGAGGTGAACCAGTTGTTGGGCGTGGTCTGGCAGGAGTTGCACATTTTGCCGGCGGACACTTTCTGCCACAGGCCGTGGCGCTCGAGCACCTTGCGCCCGTAGAACACCATGATGCCCTCGCTCACGGGGTTCGGCATCGAGGTGCGCACGTCGTCGCGGGCGATGTCGGCCACGCCGTGGATCTTCTTCGGATTACCCTTCGCAACCATCAGCACCAGCTCGTTGTGCATGTAGATCGCGTAGCGGTCCATCATTCCCGCGGCTTTGAGTTTTTTCAGGTGGCCGAGGCTCACCGAGGCGTAGACGTCGGGCCGGCCCGGGTAGTCCTTGCCGCCGTAGGTCCAGCCACCTTTCTCGATCGCGGCAAGCAGCAGACCCGGCGGCAGCGTGATGAGGCCCACGGCGGTGCCGGGGCGCTGCGCCTGGAAGGCGTGCACGACGTCGTCCATGGCGAAGAACTGGTTGCCCGCGAGCCACAGGATCAGTCCGGCGTCGGCCTGCATGCGCGCCATCGCCTCGGGCCCTTTCAGGATGCGGCCGTCGGCGTAGTAGAGCTTGAGGTCCTCGTCCTTCTTCGGCGGGATGACCGCGTACTTGGCTTGCGCCTGCGGCGCCGGTTGCGCCGCTTGCCCCGCCTGCTGCTTCGTTTCCTTGCCCGTGCACGCGACCAGCGTGGCGGCGAGCGCGACCGCGCCCAATAGCTTCCAGCGTGAAGTTTTCATGTTGTCTCCTCCCGCGCCGGATAGTAGCGGGGCGCGGCACCCTTGCAAATGTGAAGGGATTTATGAGGGGATCAGATTGCCGCGCTGCGGCGCGGTCAGGCGAACGCGGTCGGCTGCGGCAGCGTGCGCACCAGCCGCTGGCCGCCGGTGAACAGGAGGTAATGCCTGCCGCTCGCGCGCCCGAGCATGGTGAGGCCCACCTTCTTCGCGATCTCGTGGCCCATGTGGGTGAGCCCGGAGCGCGAGACGAGGAACGGGATTTCCATCTGCGCGCACTTGATCACCATTTCGCTGGTGAGCCGGCCCGTGGTGTAGAAGATCTTGTCGCCGCCGCCGATCGCCCGCAGCCACATGAAGCCGGCGATCGCGTCGACCGCGTTGTGCCGGCCCACGTCCTCGACGAACATCATGATCTCGGCGGAGGCCGGGCCGGTGGCGCGGGCCAGTGCGCAGCCGTGCACCGCGCCGGCCTGCTTGTAGATGGTCTCGTGCTTCCTCACCTGCTCGAGGAGGTCGAACAGCTGCGCATCGGCGAGCCGCGCATCCTCGGGCAGGCGGATCGCGTCGATCTCCTGCATCAGGTCGCCGAACATCGTGCCCTGGCCGCAGCCGGTGGTGACCGTGCGCTTTTGAAGTTTTTTCTTCAGCCCCTTTCCAGGATTTTTTCTTGTCACTGCAACTGAATCGGTTTCCCAGTCGACCTGCACCGCCTCGATCTCGTTGATCGAGCCGACCAGGCGCTGGTTCCTGAGGTAGCCGATGGCGAGCGCCTCGGGCGCGTGGCCGAGCGTCATCAGGGTGACGATCTCGCGCTTGTCGAGGTACAGGGTCAGCGGATGCTCGCCCGCGATCGCGGTGGGCACCATCTCGCCGCGCTCGTTGTAGGCCTCGACCTCGAAGGTCGCCGGGCGCGCTGCGTTGGTGAGCTTAACCACCGATGTAGGACATCTCGACTTTCGGCAGGTGCGCGGTCGCGGCAGTGCGGATCTCGGAGTAGCGGTCGCCGCGTGCGCGCCACACCGCGGCGATGCGGTCGCGCAGCTCGTCGTCGCTCGCGCCGCCGCGCAGCGGCGTCTTGAGGTCGTGCCCGCCCTGCGCGAACAGGCAGGTGT
>JBAUTZ010000469.1:0-2260 GCA_049582445.1 Burkholderiales bacterium | reverse complement strand
CCGGCGAAGCGTTCGGCGCGATCTACGCGAGCGACCTCGCGCGCGTGCGCCAGACCGCCGGTCCTGCGGCCGCCCGCCTGGGCATCGAAGTCCGGCTCGAGCGCGCGCTGCGCGAGCGGCACTACGGCATCTTCGAGCGCCTCACCTACGTCGAGGCGAAGGAGCGCCATCCGGTGGAGTACGCACGCTTCCGCGACAAGGATCCGGAGTTCGACTTCGTCACCGGGGAAAGCCTCAAGGCCTTTGCCGCGCGCGCGCTCGCCTGCGTCGGCGCGCTCCTCGAGCGCCACGCCGGGGAGAGCGTCCTCGTCTTCACCCACGGCGGCGTGCTCGAGATGGTGTACCGCCACGCGACCGGACGCGGGCTCTCCTCGCCGCGCGACTTCGAGATCCCGAACGCGGCGTTGAGCCGCATCGAGGTCTCCGGCGGCGAATGGCGCGTCTCGAGCTGGGCCGACGTGTCGCATCTGGAGGGAGCGCTGGACGACCTCCCGGGCTGAGGCGCTGCATCGGGTACACTTCGCGCTCAGTCCGGCAATAATGATCAGAACCGCCGCTCTCGCAGCCGTCCTTTCGCTCTTCTCGGCCTCGGCCGCGGCCACCAGCGATCCGCTGGTGGGCCTGCTCGAAGGCTCGGGCAGCGCCGGAGTCGGCGCCGCCGTGCGCATCGAGCGCTCGATGTACAAGGATGCCGACGTGCGCTACGACCTGTTGCCGCTGCTGCTGTACGAGAGCACCTACGTCTACCTGCACGGCTACCGGCTGGGCGTGAAGCTGTACGACAAGCCCGAGCAGAAGCTCGACGTGTTCTTTTCGCACCGCTTCGAGGGATTTCCCTACGACTCCATGCCCGAGAGCCTCGCCGGCATGGCGGGGCGCGACACCGGCACCGATTTCGGCCTGAGCTACGAGCGGCGCGGCGACTGGGGCGCGGTGTTCGGCGAGCTGCTGCACGACGTCTCCGCGGCCTCGAACGGCAGCGAGGCGCGCCTTGGCTACTTCTACGAGCACAAGCGAAACGGCCTGCGCGTGCGGCCGTACGTGACGCTGTCGTGGCGCGATGCGACGCTGAACGACTACTACTACGGCGTGCTGCCGGGCGAGGCCACGGCGTCGCGGCCCGCCTACGCGCCGGGCAGCGGCGTCAATGCCGACTTCGGCATCTATGCCGACTACCGCTTGACCGAGCGCTGGCGCCTGCTCGGCGGCGTGTCGGTGACGCAGTGGTCCAGCGGCGTCGCCGACAGCCCGATCGTCTCCGGCGGCACGCAGTTGAAGGCGCTCGCCGGCTTCGCCTACGACCTCTCGCCCGAGAAGGACGCGTGGAAGGAGCGGGGACGGCCGCTGAACCTCAAGGTCATGTATGGCAAGTCGACCGACTGCAACCTGCTGCCGGTCATGGCGCTGCAGTGCACCTCGACCTCGACCGTCGACAACACGCGCATCTACGGCTTCGAGCTCGGGCGCCCGTTCATCGAGCGCCTGAACGGCTGGCCGCTCGACATCGTCGGCTACGCCGGCGCGATCTACCACGACGACCGCGGCTACCAGCCGAACGCCTGGGCCGTGCACGCCGACATGAAGGCGTTCTACTACGGCTTTCCCTGGGATGAGCACGTGCGCACGCGGCTCGGTTTCGGCTTCGGCCTGTCCTACGCCTTCAGCATCCCGTACGTCGAGGCGCGCGACCAGGCCGAGCGCGGGCGCGTCACCTCGAAGCTTCTCGTCTACCTCGATCCGACCATCGACGTGAACGTGGGCGACATCTTCGGCGCGCGCTCGCTGCGCAGCACGTATTTCGGCGTCGGCGCATCGCACCGCTCCGGCATCTTCGGCAGCTCGCAGCTGCTCGGCAACGTCGACGGCGGCTCGAACTACATCTACACCTACGTCGAGTGGTCGATGTAGGCGCGCACCGCGTCGTTGAAGCGATCCGGCAGTTCGACGTGCGGCAGGTGGCCGCAATCGGGGAAAACCTCCAGCGTGGCGCGGCGCGCGGCGGCCGCCAGCGGCTTTGCGTTCGTCTCGGGCGGCGTGCGGCGATCCGCGGCTCCGACGATCACGAGCACCGGGCACTCGAGCGCACGGATCATGGTCACGCCGTCGCTCTGGCCCAGGACGTGCGTCGCCTGCGCGTAGCCGGCGACGCTCAGGCTCTCGCCCGAGTCGCGCAGCAGGCGCAGCACTTCCTCGCCCGTGCCCGGCGCGACCAGCTGCGGAGCGTCCTGCTCCCGCATCGCCTGCGGCCCGAGCGTACGGA
>JBAUTZ010000468.1:0-1572 GCA_049582445.1 Burkholderiales bacterium | reverse complement strand
TGCACGTGGTGGCCGACCTCGTGCGCGATGACGTAGGCCTGGGCGAAGTCGCCCGATGCGCCGTAGCGGGTGTGCAGGTCGTCGAAGAAAGAGAGGTCGAGATAGAGCTTGCGGTCGCTCGGGCAATAGAACGGCCCCATCGCCGCCTGCGCGAAGCCGCAGGCCGATTCGACCGTCCCGGTGTAGAGCACCAGCTTCGGATTCGGGTAGCGCGCGCCGCGCTCCTTGAAGAGCTCGCCCCAGACGTCTTCCGTGTCGGCGAGCACCACCGACGAGAATTCCGCGAGCTTGTCTTCCGTGGGGCTGCCGCCGGAGGAGCCGGTCTGGCGCTCCAGGGCCGTCGGGGCGGTCGCGATCTGGTCGAGGAGCGCGCTCGGATCGACGCCGAGATACAGGGCGACGAGGGTGACGATGATCGTGCCGACGCCGCCCAGCGCCAGGCCCCGGCCGCCCATGCCGCGGCGGTCTTCGACGTTCTCGCTCTGCCGTTCGCCTTCCCAGCGCATGGTGTTCGGTTGCCTCGGTCAGCGTGTCGGTGCGCCCGTCGCGCCCGGCGGCGCGAGCGTGCCCTGGGTCGCGAACGAAAGCGACCTTCCCGGCGGACTGTCGAGGTAGAGCTTGCCTTCCAGCCGGTAGTCGAGCTTGGTGCGCGCCTGCGCGCCGGGGATCTGGCGCAACAGATCGATGAGCGTCGTGCTGGTGACCACGCTCGTCGTCGCCTCGCCGAGCGGCGGCACGGTGAAGTGCTCGTTACTTACCCCGCGCGCGAGCGGCTGGTCATTGACGATCATGCGCAGGCTGAGGCCGCTCACAGCGATCGGCTCGGGCGAGGGGTTCTGCACCCGCAGCTCGACCCGCACGCGCTGCTCGAGCGTGCCGCCCTCGATCGGCTCGAGGCCGATCACGAACACGTCGGGCTGCGGCGCGGTGGCGCAGCCGAGGACGGTGAGCAGCAGGCCGGCGGCCGCGGCAAAGCGAATCGGCTGGATCATGGCGATCGGTAGTCTACGCTTTACGTCATTGGCGTAATTGGGGTCAGATACGGATTTCCAGGAAATGCGTATCTGACCCCATTTAACCGATGATTCCAACCGACCTCCAGATCCAGATCCGCGACGCGGCGCGCGTATTCGCGCAAAAGGCAATCGCCCCGCACGCGGCGGAGTGGGACCGCAGCTGCACGGTGCCGATCGACGTGCTGCGCGCGATGGGGCCGCTCGGCTTCATGGGGATGTGCGTGGCGCCGGAGTGGGGCGGGGCGGGAGCCGACTTCGTCTCGTACGCGCTCGCGGTGGAGGAGATCGCGGCCGGCGACTGTGGCCTGTGCAACATGATGTGCGTGAACAACTCGCCCAACTGCGCGGCGCTGGAAGACCACGGCACCGAGGCGCAGAAGGAGAAGTTCCTGCGGCCGCTCGCCTCGGGCGTGCAGTCGAGCGCGTTCCTGCTCACCGAGCCGCAGGCGGGGTCGGATGCGGCGGCACTCACGACCCGCGCGGTGAAGCGGGGCGACCGCTGGGTGATCGACGGCACGAAGCAGTTCATCACCGCGGGCCGCAGCGCCGATCTCGC
>JBAUTZ010000467.1:0-6531 GCA_049582445.1 Burkholderiales bacterium | reverse complement strand
GCTCGGGGCGCTCTACGACCAGGGGCGCGGCGTCGTGCCCGAGCCGACGCTCGCGGCGATGCTCTATGGCAGGGCGGCGCGCCAGGGCAGCGGTGCCGCCCAGCTCAATCTGGCCAACCTCTACCTGGAGGGTCGAGGCGTGCAGCCCGACCCGGTCGCCGCCTACGCCTGGGCCGACGCCGCAGCGGCGAACGGTGAGGCCGGCGGACAGCGCATCATCGATCGCCTCGCGAAGTTGATGCCGCATGCGCAACGCGAGCAGGCGCAGTCGTTGGCGCAGCGCTACGTGGAGCTGTACGTGGAGACGTTCCGCGCAGGCTGAGCACGACGGGTGCAACGCGGGTACAGTTGCGCCCATGACGGAAAGCGCCCGATTCGAGACCGCGCGCGCATGGATCGACGCCGCCGAGCGCGTGGTGGCGCTCACCGGCGCCGGAATTTCCACCGAATCCGGGATCCCGGACTTCCGCGGGCCGAACGGCGTTTGGACGAGGAATCCCTCCGCGGAAAAGCTCTCCACGCTGCAGCATTACCTCGCCGACCGCGAGGTGCGCAAGGCGGCCTGGCGCGGCCGGCTCGAGTCGCCGGCCTGGACCGCCCGGCCGAACGGCGGCCACGCGGCGCTCGCCGCGCTCGAGCGGCGGGGCAAGCTGCACGCGCTCGTAACGCAGAACATCGACGGGCTGCACCAGAAGGCGGGCAACTCGCCCGAGCGCGTCATCGAGGTGCACGGCACCATTCACTTCGTAACCTGCTGGGGCTGCGGCTGGAAGGGGCCGATGCAGCCGGTGCTCGCGCGGGTGCGCGCCGGCGAGGAAGACCCGCCCTGCGAGCGCTGCGGCGGCATCCTGAAGAGCGCCACCATCTCGTTCGGCCAGCAGCTGGTGCCCGAGGTCATCGCACGCGCGATGCAGGTGGCCGAGGAGGCCGACCTGCTGCTCGCGGTCGGCTCGAGCCTGCAGGTGTACCCGGTCGCGGGCGCCGTACCAGCGGCCAAGTCGTCGGGCGCGAAAGTCGTGATCGTCAACGCCGAGCCCACGCCGTTCGACGACATGGCCGACGTCGTGCTGCCGGGAAACATCGGTGAGATCCTGCCGCGGCTGTGCGCCGCGGACTAGCGGCTGGCGCGCCGGGAGAGAGTCCCAGAGTGCTTCAACGAATCAGGTCCAGCAACGGCCTGTGAAAACCGTGAACGAATATGAATGCCAGCCCGACCATCATCAGGATTCCAGCCCCGAGGAACTGGTAGGTGATCTGCGCCTGCAGCAGTCTGGAATTGCTCGCCAAGCTGTTCCGCACCGTCGTCCACCATGCCGGCCTCAGGATCATGATCCAGACGGGAAGCGTCAAGCCAATCCCGACCAGAGCGAGGGTCAGCGCGCCTTCGACCGGCGATGGGGCACCGAATCCGCCATACATGATCGCAAGGCCGATGTAGCCGCTTGGAGGCGGGATCACAGCCAGCACCCAGGGCAGGGCGGAAGTCTTCGGGGGCAGGACGCACGCCCCGCCCCGCCCGAGCCGGACCTGTTGGATGGTCGTGTAGAGAAGGTACGCGGCAGCGCCTACCATCAGGACGCCCCACGGCGCGCGCGCGGTCGTACCGAAATAGCCCGCCACCGCCCCGACCACGGCCAGAACGGTGATGCGGATCAAGGCGAGCGTCGCCGCGCTCCACGGCTTCGCTTGCGTGCTGGTCCACACCAGCGTGGCGCTGCCGCAGGATGGATTGATGTTGAACAGGACGCCGACACCGATGGCGGCCGGGTACACGTACAAGGGTGTCATGATTGTTTACACTGAGGCGATGGGCCCATTCAAACACATTCGCGAATCGCACGCGCGATGAGGGTCGCGGTCCTCGGTGCGGGCCCCGCGGGGCTCCTGTTCGCGTTGCTCATCAAGCGACGTTTTCCTGCCTGCAACGTCGAGGTGTTCGAGCAGAATCTGCGCGATGCCACGTTCGGGTTCGGCGTCGTCTTCTCGCAGGGGGCACTCGCGTTCCTCGAGCGCGACGCGCCGCAGCTGCACCGCCAGCTTTCAATGCGCATGGAGAGCTGGCCGATGCAGCGCATCGTCCACCGCGACGAGCGCGTCGACATCGACGGCAACGGCTTCTCGGCCATCGCGCGGCTCAGGCTCAACCAGTTGCTGCGCGAGCAGTGCGCGGGGGCCGGCGTGCGGGTGGCCTGGGGCCGGGCGATCGGGTCGCTGCAAGAACTCGGCGAAGCGGACCTGGTGGTCGGCGCCGACGGCGTCAACTCGCTGGTGCGGCGCGCCCTGGCGCGGAAGTTCGCGCCGCACGTGCGCACGCTGACCAACAAGTTCGCCTGGTACGGGACCGCCCAGCCCTTCGACTGCCTGACGCTCACCTTTCGGCAGAACGCCGACGGCGCCTTCGTGGCGCATCATTACCGCTACAGCCCCCAGATGAGCACCTTCATCGTGGAGTGCGACCTGGACACCTGGCGGCGCGCGGGTCTCGACCGGATGTCCGACGCCGAATCGCGCGCCTACTGCGAGCGCGTGTTCGCGGCCGACCTGGGCGGGCATCCCCTGGTGTCGAACAAGTCGGTCTGGCGCCAGTTCCCGCTACTCACCAACCGGCGCTGGGTCGCGGGAAACGCAGTGCTCGTCGGCGACGCGCTGCGGACGGTGCACTTCTCGATCGGTTCCGGAACGCGCCTCGCGTTCGAGGATGCGATCGCGCTCGACCGCGCTTTCGCCGAGGCGGGGGACGACGTCCCGGCGGCGCTCGCCGCCTTCGAGCGCGAGCGCCGGCCGGTGGTCGAGAAGCTCCTCATCGCGGCCAAGCTGAGCTCGTTCTGGTACGAGGACTTCCCGGCGAAGATGGCGCTCGCGCCCTGGGACCTCGCTTACGACTACATGATGCGCAGCGGCCGCATGACCGACGCGCGCCTGGCGGAGATCGCACCGAAGTTCATGTCCCGGCCTGGCGTCGCTCGCCGGGCTTGATGTGCATCATAGTGCGGGCAGGGCGCCCGGGTTCCAATCTCCGCTACACTAGCTGACGCGAGCCTTACCATCGCAAGGAGGAGAAAATGAAACAACGCAAACTGCTGCAAAGCCGCCGCACGTTCCTCAAGACCGCCGCGGGCGCGGCGGCGCTGACCGCCGGCACGCTGCGCGCGCCGTACATCATGGCGCAGGCCTCGAAGCTCAAGGTGGGCTTCCTGCTGCCCTACACAGGGACCTACACGCAGCTTGGCGTGGCGATCACCGACGCGTTCAAGCTGCACGTAGCAGAGAACGGCGGTACGCTCGGCGGCCGCGGCATCGAGTACGTGCAGGTCGACAGCGAGGCCAACCCGGCGAAGGCGACGGACAATACCAACCGCCTGGTCGAGCGCGAGAAAGTCGACGTGATCGTCGGCCCGGTGCATTCGGGCGTAGCCGCGGCGATGGTGCGCATCACGCGCGAGTCGGGGACGATGACCATCGTCGCCAACGCGGGCGCGGACGCGGTGACCGGCGCGCTGTGCGCGCCGAACATCTTCCGCACTTCGTTTTCAAACTGGCAGCCCGCGTTCCCGATGGGCAAGGTGCTCGCCGACCGCGGTATCAAGAACGCCGTCACGCTCACCTGGAAATACGCCGCGGGCGAGGAGGCGATCAACGGCTTCAAGGAGGGCTTCGCCAAGGCGGGCGGCAAGGTGTCGAAGGAGCTGACGCTCCCGTTCCCGCAGGTCGAGTTCCAGCCGCTGCTTACCGAGATCGCATCGCTCAAGCCGGACGCGGTGTTCGTGTTCTTTGCGGGCGGCGGTGCGGTGAAGCTCGTCAAGGACTATGCGTCGTCCGGCCTGCGCAGGACCGTGCCGCTGTTCGGCTCGGGCTTCCTCACTGACGGCACGCTGCAGGCGCAGGGCGATGCCGCGCAGGGGCTGGAGACGACGCTGCACTACGGCGACAGCCTGATCCTGCCGAAGAACCTCGCCTTCCGCGAGATGTACCACAAGGCCACGGGCCGCGACGCCGACGTCTACGCGGTGCAGGGCTACGATTCGGCGCAGCTTCTGCGCATCGGCCTGGAGGCGGTGCGCGGTGACATGAAAGCGAAGAAGCAGATGATCGCTGCCATGGAGTCCGCGGTCATCGACAGCCCGCGCGGCAAGTTCACCCTGTCCAAGTCGCACAACCCGGTGCAGGACATTTACCTGCGCAAGGTGGTGGGGCTGGAGAACAAGGTCGAGAGCGTGGCGTACAAGGCGCTCGCCGATCCGGCGCGCGGCTGTAAGATGGCCTGACGTTGCCGGCCTGACGGCGGTTCGCGGAGAAAAACCGGCAGACACGCTGCCGGTTTTTTATTGCGCATATGGATTTCGCGACCTTCCTGATCCAGCTTTTGAACGGACTGCAGTACGGGCTGCTGCTGTTCCTCATCGCGAGCGGGCTGACGCTGATCTTCGGCATCATGGGCGTGATCAACCTCGCCCACGGCAGTTTCTACATGGTGGGGGCCTACCTCGCGTTCTGGCTGACCGGCGCGCTGGGCAACTTCTGGATCGCGCTGCCCGCGGGGATCGTGCTGGCGGCCCTGCTCGGTATCGCGCTCGAGTGGCTGCTGATACGGCATCTCTACCGGCGAGATCACCTGTACCAGGTGCTGCTCACCTACGGCCTGATCCTGGTGTTCGAGGAGCTGAGGTCGCTACTGTTCGGCGACGACGTGCACGGCCTCACGGTGCCCGCGCCGCTCAACTTCTCGATCCGCCTCACCGACACCCTGTCCTACCCGGTCTACCGGCTGGCGATGTCGGCGGTTTGTCTCGTGCTCGCGCTGGGCATGTACCTGATGATCTCGCGCACGCGGCTCGGCATGATGATCCGCGCGGGCAGCGTGAACCGCGACATGGTGCAGGCGCTGGGCATCAACATCGGGCTCCTCTACCGGCTGGTGTTCGCGCTCGGGGTAGCGATCGCCGCCTTCGCGGGCATGCTCGCGGCGCCCGCGGCGTCCGTGTTCCCCGGCATGGGCAACCAGGTGCTGATCATCTCGTTCGTCGTGATCGTGATCGGCGGCCTGGGCTCGATCCGCGGTGCGCTGGTGGCGGCGCTGCTCATTGGCCTCGCGGACGTCTTCGGCCAGGTGCTGCTGCCGCAGATCTCCGGGATGACCGTGTACCTCGTGATGGCGGCGGTGCTGCTTTGGCGCCCGCGCGGCCTGTTCGGCAGCTCGTGATGGGACGCACCGGCGCGCTGCGCGTGCTGCTGGCGGCGACGCTGGTCGCACTGCTGCTGTTTCCGCTCGTCGGAGAGAGGTTCTATATTCAGTACGCGACCAAGATCATGATCATGGCGATCTTCGCCATGAGCCTCGACTTACTCGTCGGGTATACCGGACTGGTAAGCCTGGGCCACGCGCTCTATTACGGCATCGCGGGCTACGCGCTGGTGCTGTTGAGCGGGTTGGGGGAAATGAGCCTGTGGTGGACGCTTCCCGCGTCGATGGCGCTCGCCGCGCTCGCCGCGCTCGCGGTCGGCGCGCTGGTGCTGCGCACCTCGGGCATCTACTTCATCATGGTGACGCTTGCTTTCGCGCAGATGGCCTACTTCTTCGTGCGCGATTCAGCCTACTTCGGCGGCTCGGACGGAAAGTACCTGAGCTCGAGGCCAGGCGTGTCGCTGTTTGGCTGGCAGCCGTTGGATCTCGAGAACTACCTGCACCGCTACTATCTCACCCTCGTGCTGACGGTCGGGGTGTATCTGCTGCTGCGGCGGGTGCTCGGCTCGCTGTTCGGCCGCGTGCTGGTCGGCATCCGCGACAACGAGCCGCGCATGCGCTCGCTCGGGTTCGCCACCTTCAGCTACAAGCTCGCCGCCTTCGTGCTCGCCGGTGCGCTCGCGGGGCTGGCAGGCTACCTCACCGCGATGCAGGACGGCATCATGAACCCGGAGCAGCTCGGCTGGAACCGCTCGGGCGAGGCGCTGATCATGGTGATCCTCGGCGGCATGGGGACGCTCGCCGGTCCGGCATTCGGCGCTGGCGCGCTGATGGTGCTCGAGCTGGTGTTCTCGATCTGGACCAAGTACTGGCAGCTGCTGCTCGGCGTCTTCGTGATCGCGGTGGTGCTGTTCCTGCCGCGCGGGCTGGGCAGCCTGTTCGCGCGCCGGCGCGGACGGGAGGATGACGGTGGCTGAAGCTGCGCTGCGCACCGAAGGCCTGAGCCGCTTCTTCGGCGGCCTGGCGGCCGTATCCGACGTGTCGCTCACCTGCCTCACCGGGCAGGTGCATGCCGTGATCGGGCCGAACGGCGCCGGCAAGTCGACGCTCATCAACATGCTCTCCGGAGACCTGGCTCCGAGCGGCGGACGCATCGAGCTCTTCGGCGAGGACATCACCGCGCTCAAGCCGGAGCAGGTGTCGCGGCGCGGGGTGGGGCGCAGCTACCAGAAAACCAACGTGTTCCTCGGCTTCACCGCGTTCGAGAACTGCCGGCTGGCCGCGCAATCGCGCCTGCCGAGCTCGATGCGGTTCTTCCGTCCGGCGGGGCGCTACGACGAGGTGAACCG
>JBAUTZ010000466.1:0-2439 GCA_049582445.1 Burkholderiales bacterium | reverse complement strand
CCGAGCGTGCCGCCCGCGGCGATGGTCCCGAGGTACAGCCGCTCGTTGTAGCCGTACTTGTCGATCTGCTCGACCGCCACCGTGCCGATCGTCGCGGCGGTCGCGACGCTCGAACCCGAGACCGCCGCGAACAGCGTGCAGGTGCCGATGTTGGAATGCATCAGGCCGCCCGGCAGCCACGACAGCCAGTGCGTCATCGCGGCGTACATGCGCTCAGCGATCCCGGAGCGCAGCAGCACCTCGCCCAGCATGATGAAGAGTGGGATCGCGAACAGGATGAAGTTGGTCGAGGTCGACCAGGTGATGTCGCCGAGCGCCAGCCTGAGCGGCAGGAACGAGTAACCGTAGTCGAGCGCGAGCCCGAGCAGCAGCAGCCCGGCGGCGATCGGGATGCTGAGCGCGAGGATCGCAACCAGCACCAGTACGGCGGTCCAGACCATGCCCTTCCCCTAGCCCTGCGGCGCCTTGTAGCGCTCGTGCTCCTCGATCGCCTCTTCGACCTCCTGCTCGGCGGTCAGCGGGCCGAGCAGGCGCTGCACGTCCTCGAGCCTTCCCCTGACCAGGATCCCGGCGGCGCGCACCGCGAGCAGCAGCATCACCAGGAAGAACATCACGAAGCCCGCTGCCCACAGGAACTGCGGCACCGCGAGTGGCGTCGCGAGCGGCGTGAGCGAGTGCGCGTCCACGCTCGCAGACTGCAGGAACACCTTGGTCCCCTGCCAGGCGGTGAGCCAGCCGAATATCATGAACGAGGCGAGCGCCACCAGGTCGAGCACCGCACCCAGACGCGCCGGCAGCAGCACGTAGAGCGAGTCGATGCGCACGTGCGCGCGGTCGAGCAACGCGAGCGCGAGCGACCAGGTAGTGCCGATCGCGAGCACGTAGCCCGAGATCTCGCTCGAAGAGCCGAGCGAGACGCTGAACAGCTTCCTCGCCAGCACGTCGACCGAGATCATGACAGCGGACAGCGCGACCAGCGCGCCGCCGAACCACGTTCCGGCCCGCGCGACAGCGCGCGCGGGCCTCAGCAGGTCGATCACTTACAGGATCAGAGCTTGTCGAGCGGGATCTTCAGGCCGACGACCTTGCCGACCGTGGCGTTCCATTTCTCGGCGCAGGCCTTGCCGCAGCGCTGGCCCCACTTGACCAGCACCACGTCCTGCACCAGCTTCTTCTTCAGCGCCTCGTCGGCCGGGGAGATCTTGACCAGTTCCATGCTGCCCTTCTTGCCGAGGGTGCACTCGCCCTTGCCGGTGTTGCAGTTCACGCCCTCCTCGGTCGCCTTGGCGCCGATCTTCCACATGTCGTTCTCGAGCTGCTTGAACTCCGCAGTGAAGAACGTGCGCACTGATGGCGCAAACTTGTCCCAGCTGTTCAGGTTGGAGCCCTGGTAGGCGATCGACCAGCCCACGGCGAGCGGGAACAGGTACTTCGAGACCTCGGGCCAGCCCGCGGTGTTGCCCGACAGCGTGCCGGTCAGCGCGCAATCGACTACCCCGCGCTGCAGCGCCGGCACGACCTCGGGGAAGGCCATGGTCACGGTTTCGCCGCCCACCGCGCTCACGAAGTCGGTCTGCGTCTTGTTGAATACCCGGACTTTCTTGCCCTTGAGGTCCGCCAGGCCGTTGATCTTGTCGCGGCACCAGAACACGATCGGCGGATTCGGCGCGAGCAGCATCAGCCCGGTCTTGAACTTGTCCTTCATGTGCTCGGCCATCACCGGCTTCCACGCCTCGCAGGCCTTGCGCGCGGTATTGATGTCGGAGGTGATCCCCGCCAGGTCGCAGCCCTCGAACACCGGATCCTCGCCCGCCATCTTGCTGATGTCGGAGGCGGCGAAGTCGGTCACGCCGAGTTGCGTCATGTGCAGGATCTGGAAGTCGTTTACGCCCAGCACGTCCATGTTGTTGTAGTCGGCCGTGATCTTGCCGCCCGAGTCCTTCTCGATCTTCTCGGTCCAGAACGGACGCTCGACGAGCTTGGTCTGCGCCAGGTTGCTGAAGTAGCCGATGACCTTCACCTTGGTCTGCGGCAAGTCCGCGCCGAGCGCCGGTGCCGCGAGCAGCGACGCCGCCAGCGCGGGCGCCAGCGCCTTTTTCCATCGATTCATGACCCCTCCTCTAGTTGGTCGGGACATCGCTATCCCCGAAGGCAGGTTAAGGCCCGCCGGCTCGAGCCGTCAACATCGCTTTCGCGGTTGACGCTGACGACGGCCGGACGCAACATTCCCGCATCCATCATCCTGGAGCCGACCATGGCCATCGCACGCGCCGTCGCCACCACGCCCTTCGACCGCAGCGACGCGAAAGCGGTGCGCCGCGCGGTGCGCTCGGGCGCCTACGCGGGGCATACCGCGGGGCTCGCGCCGGGCTACGTGCAGGGCAACGTCTGCATCCTGCCGCGCGAGTACGCGGACGACTTCTTCGTCTACTGCCAGAG
>JBAUTZ010000465.1:0-7214 GCA_049582445.1 Burkholderiales bacterium | reverse complement strand
GTGCAGGCCGGTGACTGCGATTCCCGCCTCCGCCGCCGCCGCGCGCGCGGCGGCGATCTGGGCCGAGCCCATGCGCTGCGGCTCCTCCGAAAGCGTATAGGGCGCCACCTCCAGGCCGTCGTAACCGAGCTTCGCGGCGTATTCGCATTGCGCCGGGAACGGCATCGGTGCGATCACTTCGTTGCACAGGGCGATGCGCATCGGACTAGCGCCTCAGCGCGTTCAGGATGATGTCGGTCATGTGCCGCGCGCGCGCGGCGAGCGCCCTCGGCGCCATCAGATCGCGGTCGAAGATGCGCGACAGCGTATAGCGGTTCGAGAGGTAAAAATAGCCTTCGCCCGCGATCGAGATGTAGAGCTGCACCGGATCGATGCCGCGCCGGAACAGTCCTTCACGTTCCCCCCGGCGGATGATGCCACGCAACGTCTCGATCAGCGGGGAGTGCATCTCGCGCACGCTTCGGGACTTGTTCACGTGCCTGCCCTTGTGCAGGTTCTCGCTGTTCAGGAAAGTGAGGAACTCGGGGTGCTCCAGGTAGTAGTGCCAGGTGAATGCGACGAGGCGCCGCATCGCCTGCCGCGGGTCGCGGTGCTCGAGGTCGAGCTCGCGCTCGGCCTTCCGGATATGGGCGTACCGCTCCTCCAGCGCGGCGAGGAACAGTTTCTCCTTGTCGCCGAAGTAGTAGTAGAGCATCCGCTTGTTTGCCCCGGCGCGCCACGCGATGCGGTCCACCCGCGCCCCGCCCAGGCCGTGACGCGCGAACTCCTGCGTCGCCGCGTCCAGAATGCGCGCGCGCGTGCGCTTGGGGTCCCGCCCGCCGTTGACGGCGGTTTGCTTCGCGTTGGCGCGGCCCTTGAGCACGATTGTCCTTTCCGGTCAGTTCCAACGCGCGGGCAGGCCGAGGTCGGCCTGCAGGACCTGCGCGCAGTTGTAACCCGGCAGCCCGGTGATGTTGCCGCCCGGGTGGCAGCACGAGCCGCACAGGTACAGGCCCTTGACGTGTGCGCGGTAATGCCCGGCGCCGGGAAAGGGCCGGTCATAGCCGACCTGCCCGTTCGTGAACGCGCCGACCAAGAGATCGCCCTCGCGCATGTTCGGCAGGGTGCGCTCGGTGTCGAGCGCACTGCGCGTGAACCAGTCGATTACGGCGTCCTTCAGGTTCGGCGCGTACTCGGACCACAGATCGAGCATCTGCACTCCATGCGCGTCCCGCGCACGATCCCAATTGTGGGCATCTCCTTCCAGCCGGTAGGGAAGCTTTTCCCACATGAAGGCGACATGGTGCCCCGGCGGCGCCTGCGATGGATCGAACACCGTCGGCGTCGCGCCCCACATCACCGTGGGCGGGATCGTCCCGCGCTCATGATGCGCGACGATCTCGGGAAACTGTGCATAGTCCTCCAGGCCGAGGATGACCATCAATGCGCGCCCGAGCTCCGGGAATCCACGCTCGGCCGCGTACACGGGGCGCTCGCGCAGACTGAGATTGAGGGCAAAGAGAGGCGCAAGCAGGTTGTAGACGAAGTTCCCCGCCTTGTCGCGCCAGTCGGCGGGCACGTCCGCCGCGTTCATGAGCTGGAGGAAGGTCTGCTGCGGGTTGAGGCTCGAGGCAACGAAGTGACGCGCGCGGATGAAGCTGCCCGAAGCGGTCTCCACTCCGATTGCGCGCCCATCCTCGACTACGATGCGCCGCGGCTCGATGCCGCAGCGGATCTCGCCGCCCGAGGCGCGGACCGCCGATACGAGCGCGCGCGCCAGCCCCGCGGCACCGCCGACGCACATCTGCGCCTTCGACTTCGAAGCGAGCAGGATCGCGATGTGGTGGCCGAAGCCTTTCGCGCGCAGGTCGACCTCGCGCAGGCCGTTGAAGAACAGCAGTCCGGCCTGGATCGTCGGGTGTTCGAACTCGCGCAGGACGAACTCCTGCGGCGAGAGCTCGCTCGTTTCCAACAGGAGCCGACCCTCGCGCGATTTTCCGAGCAATGCGCGGCGCTCGGGCACGGGTAGCGGCGGTGTGCGCGATTCCGGTCCGACGATTTTGTCCAGTACAGGGACAAAGTCGTCGCGCCAGCGCCGCAGCGTGCGCGCGTCCTTCGCGCTCAGGCGCTCGAACGAGGCCACGGTCTTGTCGAAGTCGGTCCACCACTCGAGGACGTTTCCGTTCCTCTGCACCAGCGCGACGTTCAGCTCGGGCTCCAGATAGCGCGCGCCGTGCTGCTCGAGCTCCAGATCGGCGTACCACGGCATGGTCGTGATGGCGCGGTGAAAGAACGAGTGGGTGTTGTGCATAAACCCCGGGTGACGCGGGTCCTCGACGGTGGCGAGCCCGCCGCCGGGTTGAGCATTGCGCTCGAGGCACAGCGTCTTCAGTCCCGCGCGCCCCAAGTAGGCCTGCAGCACCAGCGCGTTGTGCCCCGCACCCAGTAGGATGCCATCGTAGCCGCCCGCGGGTTCGCCAGTGCGCCCTGTCATCGCCTACTCCAAACCGAGCAGCCGGTAGATGCGCCGCGTGTAGTCACCGAAGCGCTCGTGCGTCTTCATGTCCAGCGTCCTGGGATGCTGCAGCTCGATCTCGAAGTTGTCGGCCATGCGGGCCGGGCCCGCCGTCAGCACCACCACGCGCGTGCCCAGGAACACCGCCTCCGAGATTCCGTGCGTCACGAACACGATGGTCTTGCCCGATTCCTTCCAGATTCGCAGCAGCTCGAGGTTCATCTTCTCGCGCGTGAGCGCATCGAGCGCTCCGAAGGGCTCGTCCATGAGAATCAGCTTGGGGTCGTGCACCAGCGCCCGCGCGATGGCGGCGCGCTGCTGCATGCCGCCAGAAAGCTCGTAGGGATACTTTTCCTCGTAGCCCGAGAGCCCGACCAGCGCGAGGAGATCCCGTGCGCGCGCGCGCGACTGTGCCGCCGGCAGCCCCAGGATCTCGGCGGGCAGCAGCACGTTCTCGAGCACGCGCCGCCACTTCAGGAGCAGCGGCGCCTGGAAGACCATGCCGACGTCGCGCGCGGGATCGAAGGGGTGCTCGGCGGAGCCGATGCGCACCTCGCCGCCGTCGTGGCCGTGCAGCCCCGCGAGTATCTTCAGCAGCGTCGACTTGCCGCAGCCCGAGGGCCCGACCAGCGATACCAGCTCGCCCGGCATCACGTCGAAGCTCGCGTCCGAGATCGCCAGGTGCTCTTCGCGTCCCCGGCGATAGACCTTGCGTACCCCCGCCAGATGGATGAACGGCTGCGCCATCACGCCACGCGCGCGTCCTTCGGCACCAGCAGCCGCTCGAACAGCAGCACGATGGCGTAAAGGATCATGCCGAGCAGCGTGATCATGATCACCGCCATGAACATGGCCGGAGTGTCGAGGGTCACCTGCACCTGCAGCATGAGGTAGCCGAGCCCCTTATCGGAGCCGAGGAACTCGCCCACGATCGCGCCCGCGACCGCGAGGATCGCGCCGACCTTCATGCCCGAGAAGATGTAGGGCAGCGCGCCTGGCAGCTGGATCTTGGTGAACAGCTGCCAGCGCGAGCCCTTCAGCGACCGGACCAGGTCGAGCAGCTCGGGCTCGATCTCGCGCAGCCCGCGCGCGGTGGTCAGCAGGATCGGGAACACGCAGATCGAGAACGCCATCATCGAGTTGGGCAGGATGCCGTACTTGAACCAGACGATGAACAGCGGCCCGAGCGCCACTTTGGGGATCATGTTGAGCGACACCAGCAGCGGCATGAAGAACGCCTCCAGCGCCTTCGACCACGTGAACACGAGCGCCAGCGCCACGCCCGCCACCAGCGCGAGGAAATAGCCGGCGTAGATCTCGGTGCCGGTGACCGCGATATTGGTCCACCAGCTGTAGCTGCCATCGAAGGCCGCGCGCAAGGTGTCCTGCGGCGAGGGCATGACGAACTTCGGCACGTTTCCGAGCTTGACGAACAGGTACCACGCGGCGACCAGCGCCACGTGCGCAAGCGCCGCCAGGACGTAGCGCTGCAGCGTGTCATTGGAATGATTCATGTTCACCTCAGCCAGCGCGAAAGGTTCGCGCGCACGAAATCGTCGTCCGCCAGGTCCGCATGCTCACGGTACACCCGGTCGATCTCCTCGCTCTGCCCCGGCGACAGCGTCTCGCGCGGATCCAGGCACCAGATTCCTTCCAGCAGCCCTTGGCGGCGCAGCACCTCGTGACAGCCCGGGATGCAGCCGGCGAAGTCGTGCGCCACGTCGAAGAACGCGCTGTTGCAGTCGGTGACGCGGGCGTCGAGCGCGAGCAGTTCCTCCGTCAGCGGCCCGCGCTGAATCCGCTCGAGCAGCTCGACCGCCTTTTGCGTCCAGACGCTCCAATGCCCCAGGAGACCGCCCCGGACCCGCAGGCGCACCTCTTCACCGCCCCTCCTCACGGCGAGCGGCGCCGCGAGGTCGAGCACGATATGGTCGTCGTTGCCCGTGTACAGCGTGACCCGGTCCTCGGCGCGCGCCGCGACCACGCCCCTCGCGACGTCGAGCGTGCGGTAGCGATTGAACGGCGCGACTTTTATGGCGATCACGTTCTCGATCTCGGCGAAGCGCCGCCAGAACTCCGCCGACAACGGGATGCCGCCGACCGCGGTCTGAAGATAGAAGCCGACCAGCGGAATGAGCTTCGCGACTTCCGCGCAGTGCACGAGCAGCTCCTCGGTCGAAGCCCCCTTCATCGAAGCGAGCGACAGCAATCCCGCGTGGTAGCCGTGCGCAAGCGCGATTTCCGCCTCGCGCCTCGCCTGCGCGGTGCCGCCGGAAAGCCCGGCGATCATGATCGCCGGCCGGGCGCTCCACTCGCGGGCGGTTTGCGCCGCCAGCTCGAGCACCGGCTGGTACATGCCTGCCTCGCGGATCGCGAACTGCGTGGCGTGCACGCCGACCGCGAGCCCGCCCGAGCCCGCGTCCAGGTAATAGCGGGTGAGCGCCCGCTGCCGGCGCCGGTCGAGCTTTCGTCCGGCATCGAGAGCGAGCGGATGCGCGGGAATCACAGTGCCGCGGCGCAGCCGCGTCAGGATCTCCCCGGGCAGTTCGGACCAGTGCAGAGCCATGCAGACCTACAAGTAACCGGCTGGTTAACTTAGCCCACGCGCGCCGCAGCGTCAACGCGCTCTCGTTGACACTTTGCCGCGGGTGCCGATACCATCGACGCCGAAGATTACCCGGAGGAGGTTGCCATGAATTCCCGCACCACGCTCGCCGCAGCGCTCGCCGCGCTCGGACTCATCGCTTCTCCCGCGCTCGCCGCAGAAAAGCTCGATTTCATCCTGAACTGGGTGCCGGGCGGCGATCACGCGCCGTACTACTACGCGAAGAAGATGGGCTGGTACGAGAAAGACGGCATCGACCTCAATCTCGAGCCTGGCAAGGGCTCCGTGCTCGCCGCGCAGAAGGTGGGCGCCGGGGCCAACCCGATCGGCCTCGCGGACATGGCGAACGTCCTGGTGGTGAAGGGCAAGGGCGCGGACGTGGTCGCCGTATACAACGTCTACGCGAACTCGCCGCAGGGCATGTACTGGCTGAAGAGCTCGGGCATCAAGGGCATCAAGGATTTTCCCGGCAAGAAGATCGGCAATCCGGCGGCCGACGGCGCGCGCCCGATGTGGCCCGCGCTCGCGAAGGCGAACGGCATCGACCCGAAATCGATCACCTGGGTCAACGTGGATCCGAACGCCAAGCTCGCCGCGCTCAAGTCCCACTCGATCGACATCACCACTTCGTTCTACAACCTGCACCACGTGTTCAAGCGCGAGCTGGGCGACGACATGGGCTTTCTCGCCTGGCGCGACGCGGGCCTCAACCCCTACGGCAACTCGGTGATCGTGAACGCCGAGTACCTGAAGAGTCACAAGGCGTTGATCGGCAAGTTCGTGAACGTGACTCAGCGCGCCTTCGCGACCTGCGTCAAGGACCCGAAGCCATGCATCCAGGCGCTGGTCGACGCCAATGGCGCGCTCAAGTACGACAACGAGATGCAGAACTGGGGCGAAGTCGAGGTGCTGATGAGCGACAAGTTCTCGCGCACGGTCGCGCTCGGCATCCACGATCCGGGCCGCATGCAGAGCGACTACGACCTGGTCAAGGAGTACGTCGGCATCGACAAGCCCTACGACGTGAAGACCGTCTATACCAACGAGTTCCTGGACCGCTCGATCAAGATGCCCAAGTGAGCCGCGGCTAGGCGGAGTAGCGGTCCGCCTCGCAGGCCTGCACGGCGCGCGCCAGCGCCTCGAGCCGGCGGTCGACGATGCCGAGCTGGCGCAGGTGCGCAACGGTGTCGAACAAGTAGTCGCAGCAGCGGCCGAGGGGGCCCGCGCCGTTCGCCAGGTAGCGCACCGTGGCCACCGCGTCCAGCCCGCGAACGTAACGCTCGTGATCGCGGTTGGCGACGAACGCGATCGCGCGCTCGGCGCCCTTCGGCGTACGCACGCTCACCCAGGCAGGCCGGTAGGCCATGGTGAGCATCTCGCGACGCCACACGACGTCGAGCTCGGAGCGCACCTTGTCGCGGTGCAGGCGGTAGGCGACGCCGTGGCAGCTGCCGCCTCGCTCGAGCGCAAGCATCAGTCCGGGGCGCGACGGGCTGCCGCGCCCGGCGCGCGCCCACAGGCAGAACTGCCGGTGGTAGCCGTGCACGAGCGCGGTCCGTCGCTCGGCGAAATGGAATGCCGGGTTCCAGATGAGCGAGCCGTAGCCGAACACCCAGACGCGGCCGCGGCGCGGCGCCTGCGCGATGAACGACTCGACCTGGCGCTCGCGCTCCTCCGCGGTCATGAAGCGCGTATGCGCACCGAGCAGCTCGCGTGCCGAGGCGAGCAGCTCGCCGCTCAGGATGCTTTCGCGCGTGACTTTCAGCGTCGCCACGGAGGGATTTTCGCCAATTTCAGCCCAGCTCGGGGCCGGCCACGACGAACTGGCGGTGCTCGTCGCCGGGCGCGCGATCGGCGCCGTGCACCATGCGCGTAAACGGCCGTTGAAAGGCAAAGCCGCGCGCCGCGAGCCAACGCCGCAATTCGACCGCATGCTCGGCGATGTCCAGGTACAGAGGCGGCGCCACGCGCGGGAGCGCCGCTGCCAGGAGCGCCTGCGCCGCACCCTCGTCGACGGCGACCAGCGGCCCGAGCTGACTTGCCTCGAGCCCGTCGCGACCGAGAAGAAATCCGGCCAAGCGCCCGGCGCGCTCGATCACCAGCGCGGCCTGCGGC
>JBAUTZ010000464.1:0-1569 GCA_049582445.1 Burkholderiales bacterium | reverse complement strand
TGCGCCGCCTGCCGCTGCGGCTACGATGACTAGAGGAGGTGACCATGCCAAGCTTCGTGATGTTGACCCGCATCGACCCCGGCGCGTTGGCCAGCGCCCACACGCTCGAGGAACTCGAGCAACGCGCGGCCGAGAGCATCCGCAAGCAGTGTCCCCAGGTGAAGTGGCTCTGGAGCTACGCCGTGCTCGGGCCGTATGACTACATCGACGCGTTCGAGGCGCCGGACATCGAGACCGCGGCCAAGGTTTCGACCCTGATCCGCGTCAGCGGCCGCGCGCACTCGGAAATCTGGGCAGCCACCGAATGGTCGAAGTTCAAGAAGATGGTCCACGCCATGCCGTCCTGAGCGCGCGGCTGCGACGCCACGTCGAATGGCTTGCCGGCTGCATCGGCGAGCGAAACGTGCGGCGGCCGGCGGCGCTGGCGGCAGCGGCGGCCTACATCCGCGGCGAGTTCGAGGCGCTCGGCTACGAGGTCAGCGCGCAGCGCTACCGCGTCGCCGAGGTCGACTGCGACAACCTCGAGGTGGTGCTGACCGGGAACGCGGCGCGCCGCGAGATCGTGCTGGTCGGCGCGCACTACGACACGGTCGAGGGCAGCCCGGGGGCCGACGACAACGCGAGCGGCGTGGCGGCGCTGATCGAGCTGGCGCGCGCGCTGCGCGGCGCGCGACTCGCGCGGATCGTGAAGCTCGTTGCCTTCGTCAACGAGGAGCCGCCGTTCTTCTACTGGGGCGAGATGGGAAGCAGAGTCTACGCGCGCGAAGCGCGCCGCCGCGGCGACGACATCCGCGTCATGCTGTCGCTCGAGATGCTCGGCTGCTTTGAAGACGCGCCGGATAGCCAGGGCTACCCGCCGCTGCTCAAATGGTTCTACCCCGACCGCGGCAATTTCATTGCCTTTGTCGCCAACCTGGCATCGCGCCGCGCGCTGCGCGAGGTGGTGGCGGCGTTCCGGGCGAAAAGCGACTTTCCGGCCGAGAGCCTCGCCGCGCCGGCGCTCGTGCCGGGCGTTTCCTGGAGCGACCAGCTCTCGTTCTGGCGCGCGGGCTATCGGGCGGTGATGGTCACCGACACGGCCTTCTACCGCAACCCGCATTACCACTGCGCCTCGGACACCCCGGAGCGACTGCGCTATCCCGAGATGGCGCGCGTCGTCGAGGGGCTCGCCGCGACGGTCGCGGCGCTCGCCGGGGCGCCCGCCAAGGAGTGACTCGCATGCACGAGCACGGCAAGAAGCGGGTAATGCAGCTCGCGGAGCGCGTGTTCGGCGACCCCGCGAAGGCCCGCCAATGGCTCGATCACCCCCGGGTGCAACTCGGCGGTCGCACGCCGCGCCAGCTTCTCGGCAGCGAGGACGGCGCGCGGCGAGTGGAAGAGCTGCTCGCCCAGATCGACGACGACGACCGCCTCGGGATCGACTAGCGTGCGCGCAGACGCATTGCCAGTCCGACGGGGGCCATCGTGAAAGCGAGCCGCTCACTCGCCTCGCCGCCATCGGCCGTGTCGACGCTCACGATGTCGAACCGGCCAAGCAGCGTGGCCATCGCCATCTTCATCTCCAGCAGG
>JBAUTZ010000463.1:0-6159 GCA_049582445.1 Burkholderiales bacterium | reverse complement strand
GAAGACCGAGTTTGCGGTCATTCTCACTGCGGCGGGCGACAACAAGGTCAACGTCATCAAGGCGGTGCGCGAAGTCACCAGCCTGGGCCTGAAGGAGGCCAAGGACCTCGTCGACGGCGCGCCCAAGGCGGTCAAGGAGGGAGTCTCCAAGGCCGATGCGGACGCGGTCGCCAAGAAGCTGACCGACGCCGGAGCGAAGGTCGAGATCAAGTAATGAACTTCGGTCACCGGGGGGTGTCTCAGACACCCCCCGGACCGAGGACAAAGGCAAGTCGCCGCGCGGCGCCTTACCTTTGTCCTTGAGCCAGCCGCTTCTAGCCCGGAGCTTCCATGACCTATTCCCTTACCGAACGTAAACGCATCCGCAAGAGCTTCGCGAAGCGCGCAAGCGTTCTCGATGTACCGTTCCTGATCGCGACGCAGCTGGAGTCCTACACTGCGTTCCTGCAGGCACACGTCTCGCCCGAGAGGCGCAAGAACGAAGGCCTGCAGGCGGCGTTCACGTCGATCTTCCCGATCTCCAGCCATTCCGGGAACGCGCGCCTCGAATTCGTGAGCTTCGCGCTCGGCGAACCGCCGTTCGACGTCAAGGAATGCCAGCAGCGCGGGTTGACGTACGCGAGCCCGCTGCGTGCGAAGGTGCGCCTCGTCATCATGGACAAGGAAGCGCCCAAGCCGACCACCAAGGAAGTCAAGGAGCAGGAGGTCTACATGGGCGAGATCCCGCTCATGACGACTACCGGCTCGTTCGTGATCAACGGCACGGAGCGCGTGATCGTGTCGCAGCTGCATCGCTCGCCGGGCGTGTTCTTCGAGCACGACCGCGGCAAGACCCACAGCTCCGGCAAGCTTCTGTTCTCGGCGCGCGTCATCCCCTACCGCGGCTCGTGGCTCGACTTCGAGTTCGACGCGAAGGACATCGCCTATTTCCGCGTCGACCGGCGCCGCAAGATGCCGGTGACCATCCTGCTGAAGGCGCTCGGCTACACGCCCGAGCAGATCCTCGAGGAGTTCTTCGACTTCGACAGCTTCAACATCGAGCCGAACCACGTGCTGTTCGAAGTGGTCCCCGAGCGTCTGCGCGGCGAAGTCGCACGCTTCGACATCAACGACAAGTCCGGCAAGCTGATCGTGGCGCAGAACAAGCGCATCACTGTCAAGCATATCCGCGACATGGAAGCGGCCGGGATCAAGAAGATCACCGCCCCGGACGAATTCATCATCGGCCGCACCCTGGCGCACGACGTGGTCAATTCGGACACCGGCGAGATCGTCGCCAACGCGAACGACGAGATCACCGAGACGCTGCTCGCCAAGCTGCGCGAGGCGCGCATCGGCAAGGTGCGCACGCTGTTCACCAACGATCTGGACCAGGGCCCCTACGTTTCGCAGACCCTGCGAGCGGACGAAACAGCCGACCGCAATGCGGCGCGCATCGCGATCTACCGGATGATGCGTCCCGGAGAGCCTCCCACGGAGGACGCGGTCGAGGCGCTGTTCAACGGGCTGTTCTTCGGCGAGGAGCGCTACGACCTCTCGGCGGTGGGGCGCATGAAGTTCAACCGACGCATCAACGCACCGAGCGAAACGAGCTGGCAGGTGCGGTTCAAGAACGTCGCGCTCGCCAAGGATGCGGAGGAGGAGCTGCGCGTGTATTTCCGCAACGCGCCTGAGCTCTCGCTTGGCAAGGTGAGCATCGAGAACGTGGCGACCGAGGAGCAGGCGCAGGCCGTGGTCGACAAGATGTACCAGGAGCTGAAGTCCAAGGGCATTGACCGCCAGAAGCTCGAGGCCAAGGTCGAGCAGCGTATGACCCTCAGCCCGCGCGACATCGTCGAGGTGATCCGCATCCTGGTCGAGCTGCGCAATGGCCGCGGCGAAATCGACGACATCGACCACCTGGGCAACCGGCGCGTACGCTCGGTCGGCGAGCTGGCGGAAAACCAGTTCCGCGCCGGTCTCGTGCGCGTGGAGCGCGCCGTCAAGGAGCGACTGTCGCAGGCCGAAAGCGACAACCTGATGCCGCACGACCTGATCAATGCGAAGCCGATCTCGGCGGCGATCAAGGAGTTCTTCGGCTCCTCGCAGCTGTCCCAGTTCATGGACCAGACCAACCCGTTGTCCGAGATCACCCACAAGCGACGCGTGTCGGCGCTCGGACCAGGCGGGCTGACGCGCGAGCGGGCGGGCTTCGAGGTACGGGACGTGCACCCGACGCACTACGGCCGGGTGTGCCCGATCGAGACGCCGGAGGGCCCGAACATCGGCCTGATCAATTCGCTCGCGCTCTATGCGCGCACCAACAGGTACGGCTTTCTCGAGACGCCGTACCGCAAGGTGGTGAACACCAAGGTCACCAACGAGATCGAGTTCCTGTCGGCGATCGAGGAAGGCAACTACGTCATCGCGCAGGCGAACGCGCAGATCGACAAGGGCGGCAAGCTGACTGACACGCTGGTCTCGTGCCGCTGGAAGAACGAGTTCGAGCTCAAGTCGGCCGAAGAGGTGCAGTACATGGACATCGCGCCGGCGCAGATCGTTTCGGTGGCGGCCTCGCTCATTCCCTTCCTCGAGCACGACGACGCCAACCGCGCCCTGATGGGCTCCAACATGCAGCGCCAGGCCGTGCCCTGCCTGCGGCCCGAGAAGCCGTTGGTCGGCACCGGCGTCGAGCGCACCGCGGCGATCGACTCGGGCACCTGCGTCATCGCGCTGCGGGGCGGCGTGGTCGACCACGTCGACGCCAACCGCATCGTTGTACGGGTGAACGACGACGAGACGGTCCCGGGCGACGTGGGCGTGGACATCTACAAGCTGACCAAGTACACGCGCTCGAACCAGAACACGAACATCAACCAGCGCCCGATCGTCAGGCAGGGCGAGCGTATCGCCAAGGCCGACGTTGTCGCGGACGGCGCCTCCACCGACCTGGGCGAGCTCGCGCTCGGCCAGAACATGCTCGTCGCGTTCATGCCGTGGAACGGGTTCAACTTCGAGGACTCGATCCTGATCTCGGAGCGCGTGGTGGCCGACGACCGCTTCACATCGATCCATATCGAGGAGCTCACGGTCGTCGCGCGCGATACCAAGCTCGGACCGGAGGAAATTACGCGCGATATCTCGAATCTCTCGGAAGGGCAGCTCTCGCGCCTTGACGAGTCGGGCATCGTCTACATCGGTGCCGAGGTCGAGGCGGGCGATGTGCTGGTCGGAAAGGTCACGCCCAAGGGCGAGACCCAGCTGACGCCCGAGGAGAAGCTGCTGCGCGCGATCTTCGGCGAGAAGGCTTCGGACGTGAAAGATACGAGCCTCAGGGTGCCCTCGGGCATTTCGGGCACGGTGATCGACGTGCAGGTATTCACGCGCGAGGGGATCGAGCGCGACAAGCGCAGCCAGCAGATCATCGAGGACGAGCTGCGCCGCTACAAGACCGACCTCGCGGACCAGATGCGCATCGTCGAGTCCGATACCTTCGAGCGTCTCGAGCGGCTGCTTAACGGCAAGGTCGCCAACGGCGGACCGAAGAAGCTCGCCAAGGGCACCAAGGTCGGCAAGAGCTACCTCGAGACCATCGAGCGTTATGACTGGTTCGACATCAGGCTCGCGAACGAGGAGGCTGCGGCGCAACTCGAGGGGCTGAAGGACTCGCTTTCGCAGAAGCGCCGCGAGTTCGACGCCATGTTCGAGGCGAAGAGGAAGAAGCTTACCCAGGGCGACGAGCTGCCGCCCGGCGTGCTCAAGATGGTCAAGGTGTACGTGGCGGTCAAGCGTCGCCTGCAGCCGGGAGACAAGATGGCGGGCCGCCACGGCAACAAGGGCGTGATCTCGAAGATCGTGCCGGTGGAAGACATGCCGCATATGGCAGACGGAACCACGGTCGACGTGGTGCTGAACCCGCTCGGCGTGCCCTCGCGCATGAACGTGGGGCAGATCCTGGAGACGCACCTGGGCTGGGCGGCCAAGGGTCTCGGCCTGAAGATCGGCGAGATGCTGAACCGCCAGTCCCAGGCCGTGGAGCTGAAGGAGACCTTGTCGAAGGTCTACCACTCGGCCGGCCGCGAGGACCACATCAAGCAGCTCTCCGACGAGGAAACGATGCAGCTCGCGCGCAACCTCAAGGAAGGCGTACCGTTCGCCACCCCGGTGTTCGACGGCGCCACCGAGGCCGAGATCAACGTCATGCTCGAGATGGCGGGCCTGCCGGTCTCCGGCCAGGTGACGCTGTTCGACGGACGAACCGGCGAGGCTTTCGACCGCCAGGTGACGGTTGGCTACATGCACGTACTGAAGCTGCACCACCTGGTCGACGACAAGATGCACGCGCGCTCGACCGGACCGTACAGCCTGGTTACGCAACAGCCGCTCGGCGGCAAGGCGCAGTTCGGTGGCCAGCGTTTCGGCGAGATGGAGGTCTGGGCGCTGGAAGCCTACGGCGCCGCCTACACGCTGCAGGAGATGCTCACGGTTAAGTCCGACGACATCAACGGCCGCACCAAGGTGTACGAGAACATCGTCAAGGGTGACCACAAGATCGACGCAGGCATGCCCGAGTCCTTCAACGTTCTGGTGAAGGAAATCCGCTCGCTGGGCATTGATATCGACCTGGAGAGGTACTAATGAAAGCGCTACTGGAGCTCTTCAAGCAGGTACAGCAGGCCGAGGAATTCGACGCGATCAAGATCGGGCTCGCTTCGCCCGAGAAGATCCGCTCGTGGTCCTACGGCGAGGTGAAGAAGCCCGAGACCATCAATTACCGCACCTTCAAGCCGGAGCGGGATGGTCTGTTCTGCGCGCGCATCTTCGGGCCGATCAAGGATTACGAGTGCGTGTGCGGCAAGTACAAGCGCCTCAAGCATCGCGGCGTGATTTGCGAAAAGTGCGGTGTCGAGGTGACGCTCGCCAAGGTGCGCCGTGAGCGGATGGGCCACATCGAGCTCGCGAGCCCGACTGCGCACATCTGGTTCCTCAAGTCGCTGCCCTCGCGCCTGGGGCTGGTGCTCGACATGACGCTGCGCGACATCGAGCGCGTGCTCTATTTCGAGGCCTACGTGGTGACCGACCCGGGGCTTACGCCGCTCAAGCGCTGCCAGCTGCTCACCGAGGACGACTACCTCGCCAAGGTCGAGGAATTCGGCGACGATTTCTCCGCCAGCATGGGTGCGGAGGGCATCCGCGCGCTGCTGCGTTCCATCGACATCAACCGCGACATCGAGACCCTGCGCAAGGACCTCGAGGCGACCTCGTCGGACGCCAAGATCAAGAAGATCGCCAAGCGGCTGAAGGTGCTGGAGGGCTTCAAGAACTCCAACATCAAGCCCGACTGGATGGTGATGGAAGTGCTGCCGGTGCTGCCGCCCGAGCTGCGCCCCCTGGTTCCGCTGGACGGCGGGCGTTTCGCCACCTCCGACCTGAACGACCTTTACCGGCGGGTCATCAACCGGAACAACCGCCTGAAGCGGCTGCTCGAGCTCAAGGCGCCCGAGATCATCGTGCGCAACGAGAAGAGGATGCTGCAGGAAGCGGTCGATTCGCTGCTCGACAACGGCCGCCGCGGCAAGGCGATGACCGGCGCCAACAAGCGCCCGCTCAAGTCGCTCGCGGACATGATCAAGGGCAAGGGCGGGCGCTTCCGCCAGAACCTGCTCGGCAAGCGCGTCGACTATTCCGGGCGCTCGGTCATCGTGGTCGGCCCTCAGCTGAAGCTGCACCAGTGCGGCCTGCCGAAGAAGATGGCGCTCGAGCTCTTCAAGCCGTTCATCTTCAACAAGCTCGAGCTGCTGGGGCTCGCCACCACCATCAAGGCGGCGAAGCGACTCGTGGAGCAGGAAGTGCCCGAGGTGTGGGACATCCTGGAAGAGGTCATCCGCGAGCACCCGGTGCTGCTGAACCGCGCACCCACGCTGCACCGCCTTGGCATCCAGGCCTTCGAGCCGGTGCTGATCGAGGGCAAGGCGATCCAGCTGCACCCGCTGGTATGCGCGGCGTTCAACGCCGACTTCGACGGTGACCAGATGGCGGTGCACGTCCCGCTGTCGCTCGAGGCGCAGATGGAAGCGCGCACGCTGATGCTCGCCTCGAACAACGTGCTTTCGCCCGCCAACGGCGAACCGATCATCGTGCCTTCGCAGGACATCGTGCTCGGGCTGTACTACGCCACGC
>JBAUTZ010000462.1:0-14969 GCA_049582445.1 Burkholderiales bacterium | reverse complement strand
ATGCCGTGCAGGCCGCTGGTGAGGACCGCGAACCGCAGGACGTGGCCCCGCTCGGCGAGCGCCTCGCCGAGCGCTTCGTAGGCGGAGCCGCGCTCGATGAAGGTCGGGCCGTTGGTGCTGCCGAAGTTCGGCAGGGCGATGGCCGACTGGATATCCAGCCCCCAGTCGAGCGTGCCGACGAGCGTCTTGGCGACGTATTCGACGATCGCCGTCCCGCCGGGCGAGCCGATCAGCATCTTCAGTCCGCCGTCCCGACCGAACACCATCGTCGGCGCCATGGTGCTGCGCGGGCGCTTGCCCGGCTCGACCCGGTTGGCCGCAGGCAGACCCTCATCCTCGGGAACAAACGAGAAATCGGTGAGCTCGTTGTTCAGAAGGAAGCCACGCACCATGATGCGGCTACCGAACGCGTTCTCGATGGTGGTGGTCATCGCCATGGCATCGCCTCGCGCGTCCACGATCGACAGGTGGCTGGTGCCTGGCAACTCGGTCTCGGGGACATCGGCCGCGGCGACCGACCCGGCCGGATGACCCGGCGCGGCGTGCCCCATCGACCGCTCGCCGATCAGCCTCGCGCGCTCGCTCAGGTAAGCCGGGTCGAGCAGCCCTTGCACAGGCACCGGCCGGAACGCGGGATCGGCCACGTAGCGCATACGGTCCGCATACGCGAGGCGCGACGCCTCGGCGAACAGGTGTAGCGCCTCGACCGAACCGGGCGGCGCATGGTCGAACGCCGTGCGTTCGAGGATGCCGAGCAGTTCGAGCAGCGTCACCGCTCCCGCACTCGGGGGCGCCATGCCACAGATGCGCCTCCCGCGGTAGCGCCCGCACAGCGGCTCGCGCTCGAGCGCCCGATAGCCGCGCAGGTCGCCGAGCGTCATGTCCCCGGGTCTCGCGTGCGTGCGCACCGCGCGCACCAGGTCTTCGGCGATGGGCCCGCGATAGAACGCGTCGGCCCCACGGGCGGCAATCTCACGCAGCGTCGCCGCGTACTCCGGATTGACGATGCGGGCGCCGACCGGCCGGGCGTGGCCGGAAGCGTCGTAGTAAAGGCTCCGGGCCGCCGGATCGGCGCGCAAATACGGGTCACCCTCGAGCAGGCCGTGCAGGCGCGGCGACATCTCGAATCCTTGCGATGCGAGTCGCAGCGCGGGCTCGAACAGCCGCGGCCAAGGCAAGCGCCCGTGGCGCCGGTGCGCAAGCTCGAGCATGCGCAGCAGGCCGGGCACACCGACTGATTTTCCGCTCACCACGGCGTCGAAAAACGGCAGCGGGCGGCCATGCTCGTCGAGGAATCGATCCGGGCGCGCCGCGGCGGGCGCCGTTTCGCGACCATCGTAGCTGTGCACACGGCGCTCGCGCGCGGACCAGACGAGCATGAAGGCTCCGCCGCCGATTCCCGAGGACTGCGGCTCGACCAGGCCCAGCACCAATTGCGCGGCGATAGCCGCATCGACCGCGCTGCCGCCTGCACGAAGGATCTCGATCCCGGCGTCGACGGCGAGCGGATGGGCCGCCACCACCATGTCGTGGGGCGCCACGACCGCGTGCTTATCGTGCCAGCCGGTGCCGGGTTCCGGCTGGGGCTGCGCGAGCGCCCCGAGGCAGAAAAACAAAAGGGCAGCCGAAGCTGCCCTCAGGGTGCTCCCCACGCGGGTGGGCCTCAGACCATCAACGGCACGATCAGCAGCGCCACGATGTTGATGATCTTGATGAGCGGGTTGACCGCCGGACCCGCAGTGTCTTTGTACGGGTCGCCCACCGTGTCGCCGGTCACCGCGGCCTTGTGCGCGTCCGAGCCCTTGCCGCCGTAGTTGCCGTCCTCGATGTACTTCTTGGCGTTGTCCCACGCTCCGCCCCCGGTGGTCATGGAGATGGCGACGAACAGGCCCGTGACGATGGTGCCCATCAGCACCCCGCCGAGTGCCTGCGGCCCGAGGATCAAGCCGACCGCGATCGGGACCAGCACCGGCAGCAGAGACGGCACGACCATTTCCTTGATCGCCGCGCGCGTGAGCAGGTCCACGGCGCGAGAGTAGTCGGGCTTGGCCGTGCCTTGCATGATGCCGGGGATCTCCTTGAACTGGCGGCGTACCTCGACCACCACCGAGCCCGCGGCACGGCCCACCGCTTCCATCGCCATGGCGCCGAACAGGAACGGCACCATGCCGCCGATGAGCAGCCCGATCACCACCATGTGGTTCGACAAATCGAACGTCAGGGTCCTGCCGGCGGAGTCGAGGGCGTGCGTGTAGTCGGCGAACAGCACCAGCGCGGCGAGTCCCGCGGAGCCGATGGCATAACCCTTGGTGACCGCCTTGGTAGTGTTGCCCACCGCATCGAGCGGATCGGTGATGGCGCGCACCGTGGCCGGGAGGTCGGCCATTTCGGCAATGCCGCCCGCGTTGTCGGTGATCGGGCCGTAGGCGTCGAGCGCTACGATGATGCCGGTCATCGACAGCATGGAGGTCGCGGCGATGGCGATGCCGTAGAGCCCGGCGAGCGCATAGGACGCGAAGATCGCCACGCACACCGCGAGCACGGGCCATGCGGTCGCCTTCATCGACACCCCGAGTCCGGCGATGATGTTGGTGGCGTGCCCCGTGGTGGAGGCCTGGGCGATGTGCCGTACCGCGGGGAAATCCGTTCCGGTGTAGTACTCGGTGATCCACACCATGAAGCCCGTGAGCACGAGGCCCACGGCCGCCGCGCCCCACAGGTGCCAGACGGAAATCATCTTGGAAGCGCCGGCGATGTCGAACGGCACGTCGGCGACGATGCCGCCCATCAGCCAGAGGGTAATAGGATAGAAGGCGATCAGCGCGAGAATGCCGGCGACCCAGAGCCCCTTGTACAGCGCCGGCATCACGTTCTTGTCGCCTGGCTTGGCCTTGACGAACCAGGTCCCGACGATCGACGCCAGGATCGAAAAGCCGCCGATCGCCAGCGGATAGATTGCCGCATTCGGGCTCGAGGTGTGCACCAGCAGCGCGCCGAGAAGCATCGTGGCGATGAGCGTCACGGCGTACGTTTCGAAAAGGTCGGCGGCCATGCCGGCGCAGTCGCCGACGTTGTCGCCCACGTTGTCGGCGATCACGGCGGGATTGCGCGGATCATCCTCCGGGATGCCCGCCTCCACCTTGCCGACCAGGTCCGCGCCGACGTCGGCGCCCTTGGTGAATATTCCGCCGCCGAGCCGGGCGAAGATCGAAATCAGCGAACCGCCAAATCCGAGCCCGACCAGCGGGTGAATGATGTGCGCGAGCGAGGCTTTGTCGGACGAATTGGCGTACAGCAGCGCGAAATACCCCGCGACGCCGAGAAGACCCAGCCCGACCACGAGCAGGCCGGTGATCGCGCCGCCGCGAAACGCGATGTTGAGCGCCTCGTTCAAGCCGGTACGGGCCGCCTCGGCGGTGCGCACGTTCGCGCGCACCGAGACGTTCATGCCGATGATGCCCGACAGCGCCGAGAACATGGCACCGATGAAGAAACCCCAGGCGGTTCCCCAGCCGAGCTGGGGTACAAAGCCGATCACCAGGAACAGGACGACGCCGACGATTCCGATGGTGGTGTACTGGCGCTTCAGATACGCGCTCGCGCCCTCCTTCACGGCGGCGGCGATCTCGCGCATGCGCTCGTTGCCGTCGCTCTGCGCAAGGATCCACTTGATCGATACGGCACCGTAAAGGATGCCGATTACGGCGCATACCAGCGCGAAAATAGTGCCTCCTGACATGGCCTTGACTCCCTTTATTCGTCGTCGTTTGAGCGCAGGCGGGGCGCCCGCAGGAAGGCGCGGATTTTAGCAGAAAGCCCAGCCGAACGAGGGCCCCGGGCTAGGGTTCGAAGCTCTCGCGAAGACGTTTGCGCACGGGCACGTTGCGCAGGCGCACATACGCCGGCAAGCCGTCGCGGAATGGGGGCGGCGCCTCGCCCACCACCAGCGGCGCCAGGTAACGGCGCGCCGCCGCGGTGATGCCGAAGCCGTCGGCGCTGACAAACGCGCGCGGCAGGCGTCGCTCCCGATTCGCCACCTGCTCGAGGCGCGCCTGGCCGATGCGCCAGCGATAAGGCCGCTCGGCGACGCGCACGATCACCGGCATCACAGCGCTCTTGCCTTCGAGCGCCATTGCGACCGCCGCCTTGCCGACGGCATAAGCCTGCTCGAGGTCGGTCCTGGACGCGATATGGCGTGCGGCGCGCTGCAGATAATCGGCCACCGCCCAGTGCGTCTTGTAGCCGAGCTTGGACTGGACCAGTGCCGCGATGCGCGGGGCGACACCACCCAGCTGGCGGTGGCCGAACGCATCGATCGTTCCCGCCTCCGCGAGGAACCTGCCCTGCGCGTCGCGCAGGCCCTCGGAGACCGCGATCACGCAGCAACCGCGCTGCCCGACGATTCGCGTCACGCGCGCGAGAAAGCGTTGCTCGTCGAACGGGCGCTCCGGGAACAGCAGCACGTGCGGCGCGTCGCCGGCGCGCTCCGCCGCAAGTCCGCAGGCGGCGGTGATCCAGCCGGCGTGCCGCCCCATGACTTCCAGCACGAACACGCGCGTCGAGGTGCTCGCCATGGAGGCGACGTCGAGCCCCGCCTCGCGCACTGAGGTCGCCACGTACTTCGCCGCCGAGCCGAATCCCGGGCAACAATCGGTCACCGGCAAATCGTTGTCGATGGTCTTGGGCACGCCGATCGCCGCCAGCGGATATCCCATCTTCACGCTGATCCTCGAGAGCTTGAGCGCGGTATCGGCCGAATCGTTGCCGCCGTTGTAGAAGAACCAGCCGATATCGTGCGCGCGCAGCACCTCCACCAGCCGCTCGAACTTGGCGTGGTCTTCTTCGATTCCCTTCAATTTGTACCGGCACGAACCGAACGCCGCGCCGGGCGTGTCGCGCAGGGCGCGGATCGCCGCCGCGCTTTCCTTAGAGGTGTCGATCAACTCCTCGCGCAACGCGCCCAGAATGCCGTCGCGCGCGGCGTAAAGCTTGCCGATGCGGCCTGAGGCGCGGCGCGCGGCCTCGATGACGCCGCTCGCAGTCGCGTTGATCACCGCGGTCGCGCCGCCCGACTGGGCGTAGAGCGCGTTCCTCGGTCTGGCGCGTGGCATGGCCTCTCCTTTTACCCCCTTAGGTCCAAGGATGGCAGAAAAGTTTACCGGCGCCCGGCTTTCTCCAGCGCCTCCAGCGCCCGGTCCCGGATCTCATCCACGCCGCCGATGCCCGAGACTTTGAGCAGCCGCGGCGCCCGCGGGTCGCCGCCGGCGGCCCACTTCTGGTAGTACTCGATCAACGGCCGCGTCTGCGCCTTGTAGACCTCAAGGCGCTTGCGCACCGTTGCTTCCTTGTCGTCGTCACGCTGCACGAGCGGCTCGCCCGTCACGTCGTCACGTCCCTCGACCTTGGGCGGATTGAACCTGAGGTGATAGGTGCGGCCCGAAGCGGGGTGCACCCGGCGTCCGCCCATGCGCGCGATGATCTCTTCGTCGGGAACGTCGATCTCCAGCACGTAATCGATCGGTACACGGGCGGTGCGAATCGCATCGGCCTGGGCGATAGTGCGCGGAAAGCCGTCGAACAGATAGCCGCTTCGGCAATCGGGCGCGAGCAGCCGCTGCCGCACCAGCTCGATCACGATCTCGTCGGACACGAGCTGCCCGCGATCCATGACCTCCTTCGCCGCCAGCCCGAGCGCCGTACGCGCCTTGATCGCCGCGCGCAGCATGTCGCCGGTCGATATCTGCGGAATGCCGAACCGCTCAATGATGAAGCCGGCCTGGGTCCCCTTCCCTGCGCCCGGCGGCCCCAACAGGATCAAACGCATAGCTTGTGATCGGGCGCCGGGATAAAGGCGCCTTCTGGCCCCAGAAAGGGCGTTGACGTTAGCGGGATTTGGCGCGCCGGTCAAACAGCTTGCGCACCGTTTCGAGGTCCTCTGGCGTGTCGACCCCCGGAGGGATCTCATCGTGCGTGAGGCTCACCACGATGCGGTAGCCGTGCCACAGCACGCGCAATTGCTCGAGCGACTCGAAGCGTTCGAGGGGGGAAGACTCGAGACTGGCATAGCGCTTGAGGAATGCGACCCGATAGCCGTAGACGCCAACATGCCGGTAGCACTCGGGCAGGCCGCCCGCGCGCGGGTATGGAATTCCGGCGCGACTGAAATACAGGGCACGGCTGCGCGCGTCGAGCACAACTTTGACGACGTTAGGGTTGGCAAACGACGCCGCATCGTGGATCGGATGGCATGCGGTGGACACGCTCGCCTCCACATCGCGCTCCAGGCTCGCCGCGACTCCCGCCACCAGCGCCGGGTCGATGAGCGGCTCGTCGCCCTGCACGTTGACGACGATCGCATCGTCGGAAAGTCCGAGCGCCGCCGCCGCCTCGGCGATGCGGTCGGTGCCCGATGCGTGATCAGCGCGCGTCATCAGGGCACGAAATCCGTGCCGACTCACCGCCTCCGCGATGCGTTGATCGTCGGTCGCCACCGCGACTCGACCTGCGCCGCTCTGCGCCGCGCGCTCGCAGACATGCACGACCATGGGCTTGCCCGCGAGGTCCGCAAGCGCCTTGCCCGGGAAGCGGCTCGAGGCGTAGCGAGCGGGAATAATGACCGAGAATCCTGCCATGGCGAGGCCGCGGGACGCGGTGCGCTCAGCCTGCGACTTCTTCGGCCGGGTCGAGCTTGCGCGCGTCTTCCTCGAGCATGACGGGGATACCGTCCCTCACCGGGTAGGCGAGCCGGTCGGCCTTGCACACGAGCTCGTTCGCCTCCTTGCGATACACGAGCCCTCCCTTGCACAAGGGGCAGACAAGAATTTCCAGCAGCTTGGGATCAACGGCGGCGCTCACCGAGCCTCTCCTGCAGCCATTTGCCGAACGCGGGGTCTAGCTTCGCGTGAACCGGGAACACCCAGTGATGCGGCTTCGCGAAGCGTCTGCATTTTACCGCGTCCTTCTCGGTCATGATGACGGGAGCATCGTCGCCGAACTCCAGGTCGCCCGGCGCGAACGGATGGTGGTCCGGAAACGGGTGCGGCACGACCTTCATCCCGAGCCGGCCCAGGTGAACGAAAAAACGCTTCGGGTCGCCGATTCCCGCCACCGCGTGCACGCGCTTGCCAGCGAACGCGATTACCGGGTGCCGCTGGCGCGCATCCGCGAGGCAATGCAGCAGCTCGCCCTCCAGGCGCATCGCGTAGCCCCGCACCACGTCGGTGTCGTGCGCGACCACGGCGTCGACCGAGCGCAGCCTCGCGCGCGGCTCGCGCAGTGGCCCCGCCGGCAGCATGAAGCCGTTGCCGAGGCCGCGCGAGTCGACCACGCATATCTCCAGGTCGCGCGCCAGGCGGTAATGCTGCAGCCCGTCGTCCAGCACGATCACGTCGACATCGGGGTGCCGGGCGCGCAGCGCCTGGCACACCAGCACGCGATCGGGCCCCACCCAGACCGTGCAGCCGCTGCGCCGCGACAGCACGATCGGCTCATCGCCGACCTCGTCCGGATCGGAGGCGATGGTCGCCTCGCGCGGCGCTTCCAGCCGCGCGCCGTAGCCGCGCGAGACGATGCCCGGCGTCCACCCATTCGCCTTCAGCAGCTCCGCGATCCACAGCACCAGCGGCGTCTTGCCGCTGCCTCCCGCGACCAGGTTGCCGACCACGATCACGGGCACACCGGCGCGATGGCTTTTCAGCAGGTGCAGCCGGTAGGCGAGCCGCCTGGTGCCAACGATGATCCGGAACAGCACGCTCGCCGGCCACAGCAGCCAGGAAACGGCGCTGCGACGTGTCCAGTATCGGGCGAGGGCGATGATGGGGTCTGTCCGGGCCGGTCTACTTTCCCGGTCGGGCCTGCGTGGTGAATGTGATCTGCGTAAGCCCCGCGACGCGCGCGGCCTCCATGACCCGGATCACCGACTGGTGCGTCGCCAGGGCATCGGCGCTGATGACGATCACCGGGTCCTTGCTCACACCCCCTGCGCGCCGCAGGTCATCGGCGAGCGACTCGATCCCGGTGTACGCGACGGGAGAGTGGTTTATGACGTACTGCCCCTGCGCATTCACCAGTACATTGATTTCGTTGGGACGGTCGAGTTGCTTTTCCGCGTCCGCGGTCGGCAGCTTGATCTGCAGCTCGGTGTACTTCGAGTAAGTAGTGGTGATCATGAGAAAGATCAGGATCACCATCATCACGTCGATAAGCGGTACGAGGTTGATCTCCGGCTGCTCCTTGCTACGCCCGCGCTGGAAGTTCATGGTCGCCGCCCGATTTCGTCAGCGACCCGCCGGGGCCTGGCCGTAGTCCGTCCGCTCGCCGTGCACGATGTCCACCAGCTTGGCCGCGTCCTGCTCCATCTGCACCACGAAGCCGTCCACCTTGTTCTTGAAGTGGCGGTAGAAGATCAAGGACGGGATGGAGATGGCGATCCCGAACGCCGTGTTGTACAGCGCCACCGAGATGCCGTGCGCCAGCTGCAGCGGGTTGGCGCCGGAAGGCGACTGCGAGCCGAAAATTTCGATCATGCCGATGACGGTTCCGAACAGCCCCAGCAGCGGAGCCGCGCTGGCGATGGTGCCGAGCGTGGTTAGGAAACGCTCCAGGTCGTGGGCCACGCTGCGCCCCACCTCCTCGACGGCCTCCTTCATCACGTAGCGCGAACTGTTGAAATTGCGCAGCCCGGCCGCCAGGACCTGGCCGAGCGGAGAGTCCTTCGCCAGCTTGTCGATCACGTCCGCGCTAATGCCGTCGCGCCTGTAGACGGTAACGACCTGGTTGAGAAGATCCCGCGGCACGATCCTTCCTTCGCGCAGCGTCACCGTGCGTTCGATGATCAGCGCAACGGCGATGACCGAGGCAAGCAACAAAAACCAGATCGGCCAGCCAGCGGCCTGGATGATTGCGAACAAACCGTCTGTCTCCGGAACTCTCTTCGTTTTTTCGGGCTGCGCGCACTTTAGCCAAAGCCATGCGCTGCGGCAAGTTGGCGCTGCGGCGCAATATGCCCGCATTTGATGCGCCGCGAGCCACGCGAACGCATCCGAGTTTTTTCGCACACGTCGCCGTTATCCACAAAAGCTGTGGATAAGTTTGTGGATTTTCTCTTAACAGTTCCAAACACAAGGCTTGCGTTACGCGCAAAGTCGGCAGCGATCAAAATTTGAGCAGCATTTTTCGCAGACGATACAGCGCATTACGAAACAGAATCGGCCTCCGCGCGATCATCTGCGCGTCGTCCGTGGACGCCATCGAGGCGTGTGGATAGGTGTAAGCTGCCGCTAACCCTTCGAAGCGCGCCCGTGCAGCAGAACAACTCCGATTCCGCGATCCAATCGGCGGCCACCGGATCGCCCGTCAGCGTTTCGGAACTGCTGCGCAGTGTGCGCGACACGCTCGAGCATCGCTTTCCGCTGATGTGGGTCGCGGGCGAGATCTCCAATCTGTCTCGCGCCAGTTCGGGGCATTGGTACTTCACGCTCAAGGACGATGCCGCGCAGGTCGATTGCGTGATGTTCCGCGGGCGCGCCGCCTACCTCGACTGGACGCCGCAGGACGGCATGCGCGTCGAGGCGCGCGCCGTCGTGACGCTGTACGAGCCGCGCGGCCGCTTCCAGCTCAATGTCGAGACCATGCGCCGCGCCGGGCTCGGTCCGCTGCACGAACGCTTCCTGCGGCTGAAGGAGCGGCTCGCGCGCGAGGGCCTGTTCGACGCCGCGGCCAAGCGCGAAGTGCCGGAGCACCCGCGGGCGATCGGGGTCGTCACTTCGCTCGGCGCGGCGGCGCTGCGCGACGTGCTCACGACGCTTGCGCGGCGCAACGCCTCGATTCCCGTGATCGTCTATCCAGTTCCGGTACAGGGCGAGGGCGCGGCAGCACGCATCGCGAACATGATTGCCACCGCCGTCGAGCGCGCGGAATGCGACGTCCTTCTGCTGGTGCGCGGCGGCGGTTCGCTCGAGGACCTGTGGCAATTCAACGAGGAGGCCGTCGCCCGCGCCATCCGGGCCTCGCGCATCCCGGTGATCGTCGGAGTCGGGCATGAAACCGACTTCACGATCGCCGATTTCGCGGCCGACCGGCGGGCCCCCACACCCACCGCGGCAGCCGAGATGGTGAGCCCGCCGAGGGCCGAACTGCTCGCGCGCGTGGCGGCGACCGCGGTACGCGCATCGCGCGAGGCGCATCGCCGCATCGAGTATGCGATGCAGACCGTGGACGGGCTCGCGCGCCGCCTGGTGCACCCCGCGGAACGCATCCGCACGTCGCGCATGCTGGTTTCCCAGTTCGGCGCTCGCCTCGCCGCAGCCGCCGGGCGCTACCTCGACGCAGCCCACTATCGTGTCGAGCGCCTGCGCGCCGGCCTCGCTGGGCTCGACCCAAATGCGGTGCTGGCGCGGGGTTACAGCATTACGCGCAACGCAGCGGGCGAAGTGTTGCACGATGCCGCCCGCGTCAGCGAGGGTGAGCGCCTCGTCACCACGCTCCACAGGGGCTGGATCGAAAGCGAGGCGAAGCGCAAGGGCTCCTGAGACCGCGGTGCGATAATGTGCCATCGTTGCTGAGACTAGGGATTCCATGGCACACCGCCTCTCCAAGATCGCGACGCGCACCGGGGACACGGGCGAGACCGGTCTTGGCGACGGCACGCGCGTCCCGAAGGAAAGCGTGCGCGTGCAGGTGCTCGGCGACATCGATGAACTCAACTCGGCGATCGGCATGGTGTTGGCCGAAGACGTGCCCGAGGCGATGCGTCAGGCGCTCGAGCTCGTGCAGCAGGACCTGCTCGACCTCGGCGGCGAGGTGAGCATTCCGGGCCATGCGCTGCTGGGCGAAAAGCACGTCGCGCGGATCGACCAGCAGCTCGAGCAATGGAATCACGACCTGCCGCCGCTGAAGGAATTCATCCTGCCCGGGGGCTCGCGCGCCGCGGCCGCGGCACACCTGGCGCGCACGGTGTGCCGTCGCGCCGAGCGCAGCCTGGTCGGGCTCGGTCGCCGCGAGCCCGTTGGCGAGCGGGCGCGCCAGTACCTGAACCGCCTCTCCGACCTGCTGTTCGTCGCGGGTCGCCTGCTCAACCGGCACGCGGGGCGCCCGGACGTGCTCTGGCGCCACGAACGCGGCAAGACCTAGACTCCGGGCGGACCGATGACGATGACGCGGCGCGAGCGATGCGTAGAATGCGGCTGATGACACGCACCGCCCTCGCCTTCATGCTGGCCGCACCCGTGCTTGCGCTTGCCCAGGACGCGCGCGAGCCGCGGCACGATGCGCCCTCCGACGTCGTCAGCCTGCAGGCGCAGGCCGAGCGCGAGTTCGCGAATGACCAGCTGGTAGTGCTGCTCTCGGCCGAGGCGCGCGGCAGCGCCCCGGCCGCGCTCGCCGACCAGATCAACCGCAAAATGCGCAATGCGCTCGCGCTGGCCAAGGCCTACCCCACCGTCCGGGCGCGCTCGGGGAACTACCAGACGTATCCGGAATACGCCGACGGGCGCATCAGCGGCTGGCGCGTGTCGCAGGAATTGCGGCTGGAGGGCAGCGACTTCGCCGCGGTGACCGAGCTCGTGGGCAAGCTGCAGTCGGACCTGCTGGTGCGTAGCCTGTCGCTCGGCCTGTCGCCCGAGGCGCGCCGCGCGGCCGAAAATACGCTGATCGTCGAGGCGATCGACGCGTTCCGTCAGCGCGCAGATATCGTGCGCGACGCGCTGAAGGCCAAGTCTTACGGCATCCGCGAGCTACAGCTCTCGAGCGGTGGCGACTTCGTGCCTCGGCCGATGGCGCTGTCCGCGGCGCGGGTGGCTTCGAGCGTGGCGCCGCCGGCGGTGGAGCCCGGAAGCTCGCGCATCACCGTAACGGCCTCGGGCAGCATTCAGCTGAAATAGCCGGCGTCGCACATGCCCTCCTTTACCCCACCCGTGCGCGCCCTCGTGTTCGACGTCTTCGGGACGGTGGTCGACTGGCGCGGCTCGATCATCGCCGAGGGACGCCGTCTGGGCCGCGACAAGCGGTTGCGCGTGAACTGGCCGGCATTCGCGGACGCCTGGCGCGCGGGTTATCGTCCGGCGATGGCGCGGGTGCGCTCGGGCGAGCTTCCCTGGCTGACGATCGACGCCCTGCACAGGATGATCCTCGACGGCCTGCTCGCGCAGTTCGGCATCTCGGGTCTGAGCGAGCAGGAGATCGATCAGCTCAACCGCGCCTGGCACCGGCTCAGGCCCTGGCGCGATGCGCGCAGCGGTTTGCGACGCCTGAAGAGCGCCTACATCATCTCCACGCTGTCGAACGGCAACCTGGCGCTCCTCACCAACATGGCGAAGCACTCGGGCCTGCCGTGGGACTGCGTGCTCTCGGCCGAGCTGTTCCGGCATTACAAGCCCGATCCCGAAACCTACCGCGGCGCGGCGCGGCTGCTCGGCCTGGCCGAAGCCGAAGTGATGATGGTCGCCGCCCACAAGGACGACCTGTTTGCCGCCAAGACCTGCGGCCTGCGCACCGCGTTCGTGCCGCGGCCGCTCGAGCACGGGCCGAAGGCGCGCGTCGACGTCGAGCCCGAGCGCTCGTTCGACGTCCACGCGCGTGATTTCAACGACCTCGCCGACCAGCTGGTCGCGCAGCATTGAAAGGACACCGCAGCATGGCCGAGATCAGGATCCAGAACGCCGAAGCCCTCGGCAAGCCGCTCGGGCAGTACTCGCACATGACCCGGGTAAAAGCCTCCGAGTACCTGTTCATCGCCGGCATGCTGGCCTCGGACAAGGCGGGCAACGTGGTGGGCAAGGGCGACTTCGACGCGCAATGCGCACAGGTGTTCGGCAACATCGCCGCCGCGCTCGAGTCGGCCGGCGCCGGCTGGGGCAACGTGGTGCAATTCACGACCTACCTGGTCCACTCGCAGGACATCTCACGCTTCATGGACTTCCGGCTGCGCGAATTCCCCAGGATGTTCCCGAACCGGATCTATCCCCCCAACACGCTGCTCGTCGTCGACCGGCTGGTGCAGGAGCCCTACCTGGTCGAGGTGCAGGCCGTCGCGGCGCTCTAGGCCTCCTCGGCAAACGCCTCGTCGCGCTTCTTGCGGATGTTGGGCAGCGCGATCATCAGCAAGAGCACGATCGCCGCGAGCATGAATCCGGCACTGATCGGCTTGGTGAAAAACACCGTCGCGTCGCCGCGCGACAGGAGCATCGCCCGGCGCAGGTTTTCCTCCATCATCGGCCCGAGGATAAAGCCGAGGATCATCGGTGCAGGCTCGCACTCGAGCTTCGCGCAAACGTAGCCCAGCAGCCCGAACACCGCCATGATCAGGCAGTCGAAGGGGTTGTTCGACAGGCTGTAAACGCCGATGCACATGAACACCAGGATCGAAGGGAACAGGAAGCGGTAGGGCAGCGTAAGCAGCTTCACCCACATCCCCACCAGCGGCAGGTTCAGCACCACCAGCATCAGGTTGCCGATCCACATCGAGGCGATCAGCCCCCAGAACAGCTCCGGCTTGTCGGTCATCACCTGCGGTCCCGGCGCAATGCCCTGGATCATCAGGGCGCCGATCATCAACGCCATCACCGGGTTGCTCGGGATGCCGAGCGTCAGCATCGGAATGAACGAGGTCTGCGCGCCCGCGTTGTTCGCCGACTCGGGCCCCGCGACGCCCTCGATCGCGCCCTTGCCGAACTCCTCGGGATGCCTGGAGCTTCGCTTTTCCACCATGTAGGAGGCGAAGGACGCCAGCAAGGCGCCGCCGCCCGGCAGGATGCCGAGCACCGAGCCCACGCCGGTGCCGCGCAATACCGCCTTCCATGCGCGCTTGAGGTCGTTCCGCGTCGGGTAGAGGTGAGTCACCTTCGTGACGAACACCTCGCGCGCACCGCGCTGCTCGAGATTGCTGATGATCTCGGCGATGCCGAACATCCCCATCGCCACGGTGACGAAGCCGATGCCATCGGCGAGCTCCGGAACGTCGAACGTAAAGCGCAGGACGCCCGAATTGACGTCGGTGCCGACCAGCCCGAGCAGCAGCCCGAGAATCACCATCGCGATCGCCTTGATGAGCGAGCCGTGCGCCAGCACGGTCGCGGCGATGAGTCCGAACACCATCAGCGAGAAGTACTCCGCGGGGCCGAACTTGAGCGCCACCTCCGCGAGCGGCGGCGCGGCCGTGGCGACCACCAGCGTCGACACGCAGCCGGCGAAGAACGAGCCGAGCGCCGCGGTGGCCAACGCGAGGCCGCCGCGGCCCTGGCGCGCCATCTGGTGGCCGTCCAGGGTGGTGACGATCGACGACGCCTCGCCCGGCATGTTGACCAGGATCGAGGTGGTCGAGCCGCCGTACTGCGCGCCGTAGTAGATGCCTGCGAGCATGATGAGCGCGGCGACCGGGTTCAGATTGAAGGTGACCGGAAGCAGCATCGCGATGGTCGCGATCGGCCCGACGCCCGGCAACACCCCGATCAGGGTGCCGAGCAGCACGCCGATCAGGCAATACAGCAGGTTGACCGGCGAGACCGCGACCTGGAAGCCGAGCAGCAGGTTGTGGAGTATGTCCATCGTCACTACCCGCTTAGCCGAAGGCCGCCGGCCACATCGGGAACGGCAGGTCCAGGCCCTTGACGAATACCAGCACCGAGAACACGACCAGCACCGCCGCCAGGACCGCGCCCTCCTTCCACCTGAACTCGTGACCGCCCAAGGCGCTGATGAACACCAGCGCCGCGGTCGCCAGGACCAGCCCAAGCGGCGTCACCAGGTAGCCGTAGGCGATGCAGCCGCCCAGCACCATCATCAGCGGCCGGAAATGAAAGCTCGCGACCCTCGCGCCCGCGAAGGAGAGCGACTTGCCGAGGATCACCATCCCGAGGAGCACCAGGAGCCCGCCGAGCACCGCGGGAAAGTAGCCCGGTCCCATGCGCAGCGACGTGCCGAGCTGGTAGAAGCTGGCCGCCCAGACGGCGAAGAACAGGCCGAAGCCGACGAAC
>JBAUTZ010000461.1:0-4957 GCA_049582445.1 Burkholderiales bacterium | reverse complement strand
CAGCACGGCCCTGAGACCGCCCATGGGGGAGTCCCCCAGCTCGATCGATCCGCCCTGTCGCTCCACGACCTGCTTGACGATCGCGAGGCCGAGCCCGCTGCCTTCGGGCCCGTCGCCCGCGCGACGGTAGAAGCGGTCGAACACCCGGGCGCGCTCCTCGGCAGGTATCCCCGGCCCGCTGTCGCTCACCTCGACGACCGCCTGTTCATCCTCGCGCGCGACCGCGACGTCGACGCTTCCACCGGCGGGCGTGTAACGCACTGCGTTGTCCACCAGGTTGGAAAGGACGGTGCGCAGTCCGGCCGCGCTGCCGTGGGCCGACACGGGCTCCTCGCGGGTCATGCCGAGGTCGATGTGCCTGCTGTGCGCGAGCGCGGCGTGCTCCGCGATCACCTCGCGCGCGAGCTCGTCCAGCCGCACTTGGGCGCTCGGGGCCTGGGCGGCGTGTTCCTCCTCTCGCGCCAGCGTGAGCAGCTGTTGCACGAGGTGGCTGGCGCGCTCGACGCCGAGCTTGAGACTGCCGAGCGCCTCGCGACGCTCGAGGTCCTGCCCGGCGCGCTCGGCGATCTGCGCCTGGAGGCGCAGCGCGGTGAGCGGGGTGCGAAGCTCGTGCGCGGCGTCGGCGACAAAGGCACGCTGCGTCTCGAGCGCCCGATGCAGGCGGTAAAGGAGGCCGTTCAGCGCATGCACCAGCGGCTGCACCTCGCGCGGCAGTCCACGCTCGTCGAGCGGCTCGAGCGCGTCCGGCGAGCGGCGTCCAACATCTCGCGCCAGGCGCTCGATCGGCGACAGGCCCTTGCCGACCGTCAGCCAAATCAGCAGGCCGAGCAGCGGCAGCACCGCGACCAGCGGCCAGGCCGTGCGCAACGCCAGGCGCGCGGCCAGGCGGTTGCGGACGGAATAGGGCTGCGCCACCTGGATGACGTGGTCGCGAAGCTGGACGGAGAACACGCGCCAGCGGCCGCCCTGCGCGGCGACGTCGGCGAAGCCGAGCTGCGCGCGGTCGGGGATGCCGGATTTCGGATGCGACATGTACAGCCGCACGCCTTGCTGGTTCCAGATCTGCACCAGTACTTCCAGGCCCCCGTTCGGCTCGTTCTCCGGCGGCACCAGGCCGCTGGCGAGCGCGTGGTCGCGGAACGACAAGGCCATCTGTTGCAGCTGGTAATCCGCCAGGGAGTTCGCTTCCTCGCGCGCCACGAGGTAGGTGGACACGGCACCCACGGCGATCGCCAGCGCCGTGCCGCCGAGCAGCCAGGCCAGCAGGCGCCGCCTGATCGAGGTCATCGCGCCTTGGGGACCATGTACCCGGCGCCCCGCACGGTTCGGATGAAGTCCGCCCCGAGCTTCCTGCGCAGGCCATGAACGAACACCTCGACTGCGTTGGACTCGACTTCCTCGCCCCAGCCGTAGATTCGCTCCTCGAGCTGGGCGCGGGACAGGATCGCACCGGGGCGGGTGAGCAGGGCTTCGAGCACCGCGAACTCGCGCTGCGAGAGCATCAGCGGCCGACCTTCGAAGCTCGCCTCGTGCGTGGCCGGGCGCAGCACGAGACCGAGATGCTCGATCACCGGTTCCGCGCGCCCCTCGCGCCGGCGCACCACGGCGCGCACGCGCGCCGCGAGCTCGTCGAGGTCGAAAGGCTTGGCCAGATAATCGTCGGCGCCGGCATCGAGGCCCTTGATGCGCTCGGGAACGGCGTCGCGCGCGGTGATCACGACCACGGGAACGGAGTCGCGCCGCGCGCGCAGGCCGCGCAGCACCTCCAGCCCGTCCTTCTTGGGAAGCCCGAGGTCGAGGAGCGCGCAGTCGTACCGCTCGGTCTCGAGCGCCAGCTCGGCGGAGCGGCCGTCCTGCACCCAGTCGACTGAAAAGCCGTCCTGGCGCAGGCCTTTTTGCACGCTCTCGCCGATCATGTGGTCGTCTTCGACCAGCAGCAGCCGCATTGCTCCGTTTCCCTCGAGCTGCAGACTATTTTACGTCACGCCCGCATCAAGCCGCGGGCCACTCGAACACCACGCGGCGGTGGGCATGGTCGACGTACAAGTGACGCTCGATTTTCCGGTCCCTGTGCTCGGCGACGACCGTGTAGCGCCCCGCGGGCAGCTTGAGCAGCATGTATGGGCCTTGCGCGGTGGCCGTCAGGACCACCTTGCCGTGCGCGTTGCGCACGGTCACCGGGATGTTGGCCGTGTACTCTGCCGGCGTGCCCTTGTACCCGGGCTTGAGCACGAACTCGAGCGACAGCGGGTATTTGTTGGCTTCCTCGCGGAACGCGTGCGCCTGAGATTCCCCGATCCCGCCCGAGAGCCAGGTGATCCCGTTTTCGGTCTTTGGCTTCGGCAGCAGGCTGTCGGAGGTTGCTGCGTGCGCGACCCCTGCGCAAAGCAGAGTCGCAAGGAATACATGCGTGGTCTTGCTCATGGAATTCTCCTTTCACATAGGGAGGGGAAAGGGAAAGCAGGGCGGCGCCGGTGGGGGGGTGGGGGGTTACCGGCGCCGCCCGCTCTTCGACGCTGGAGCTCAGCCGAGCTCCAGCGGTACGAAGATCTTGGCGTCCTCGCGCTGGACCAGCAGCGCGACGTGCTTGCCGGACTTGGCGATGAGCGCGCGCAGCTGCGCGACGCTCTTCACCGGCGTGCCGTTGACCGAGAGGATGACGTCTCCCTGCTGGATGCCGGCCTGTTGCGCCGGTCCGGTTACGTTTTCCACCAGCAGGCCGCCGTCGATCTGCGCCTGGTCGCGCTCGTCCTTGGTGAGGGGGCGCACGGCGAGTCCGAGTCGGCCGTTCTGGTCCGCACCGCCGGAGGCGCTCGCAACCTGGCTGCTCTTCAGTTCGCCGACGACTACCGAGACTTCCTTCTTGGCGCCATTGCGCCACACGTCGAAGGTCGCCTTGGTGCCGGGCTTGACGTTTGCGACCAGCGGCGGCAGCTGGTTGGAGTTTTCCACCTTTTGACCGTTGACCGCGAGGATCACGTCACCCGCCTTCATGCCCGCCTTGTCCGCCGGCCCGTCCTTCTCGACCGAGGACACCAGCGCACCTTCGGGCTTGTTGAGGCCGAAGGACTGAGCAAGGCCCTGGGACACCTGCTGGATCGCGACGCCGATCCGGCCGCGCTCGACCTTGCCGTGCGCGATCAGTTGCTGCTCGACCTTCGAGGCCACGTCGATCGGGATGGCGAACGACAGTCCCTGGTAGCCGCCGGTCTGGGAATAGATCTGCGAGTTGATGCCGATCACCTCGCCGTTCATGTTGAACAGCGGGCCGCCCGAGTTTCCGGGGTTCACCGCGGCGTCGGTCTGGAGGAAGGGCACGTAGGTGCCATCGGGAAGCGCGCGCGAGGTCGCGCTGATGATCCCCGCGGTGACCGTGTTTTCGAAGCCGTAGGGCGAGCCGATGGCCAGCACCCACTGTCCGACGCGCACCGAGGAAGAATTGCCGAGCTTGACCGTCGGCAGGTTCTTGGCGTCGATCTTGATGACCGCGATGTCGGTCGGCTTGTCCACGCCGAGCACCTTGGCCTTGAATTCGCGGCGATCGGACAGCTTGACCGTGACGTCGGTCGCGTCATCGACGACGTGCGCATTGGTGAGGATGACGCCGTCGGAGCTGACGATGAAGCCCGAGCCCAGACCGTGGGTCGGACCTTGTTGGGGTTGCGGGACCTGGAAATGGCGGAAGAACTGCCAGAACGGATCGTTGCCGAAGTCAGGCATCTCGGACTGCGCAGAGGTCTTCTCGTTCTCGGTGACCGTGATGTTCACCACCGCGCCGCGATTCGCGTCGACGATCGACGAGAAGTCCGGCAGCGTCTGCACGACGGTGCGCGCGGCTTGCGGCGCCTGCTGCGTCGACGGCGCGGCTGCATGCGCCTGCGACCATAGCGCGTCGGCATGGATTCCGCCCCACGCGCCGAGCGACAACAACCCGGCGGCAGCGAGCGAGGCGACGATGGCTTTGCGTTTCATGACGATCTCCTTGTTCACTCGGTGCGCGCTTTCGGCGCGCTGTGTGAGCAGGATCTTCGGCTTGCGGTCTTAACCCATCCTTAAGGGCGTGTCAGGGCCGAAACGATGAGCTCGACGCAGCGCTCGGGCGGCTCGGCTGCGTCCACGACGATCGCCTGCGCCGGCGGTTCGAGGATGGCCAGCTGGCTGTCGAGGAGCGATGCAGGCATGTAGCGGTGGCTGCGCGCGCGCAATCTCGCGCGCAGCAGCGCCACGTCCGCATGCAGGTATACCAGTGCGAAGCGCTCCAGGCCCGCGGCCAGCCGCTCGCGGTAGGACCGCTTCAGCGCCGAGCAGGCGAGCACCGCGCTCGAGCCGGCTGCCGCGCGGCTGTGCAGCAGGCGGTTGAGCTCCTCGAGCCACGGCGCGCGATCATCGTCATCGAGTGGAATTCCAGCCGCCATCTTGGCGACGTTCTCGGGCGGATGAAAATCGTCGGCGTCGAGGAACTCGCATTCGAGCCGCGCGGCGAGCAGCACCCCGACGGTGGTCTTGCCGGCGCCCGAGACGCCCATCACGATGACGATCAACGCCCGCGCCTCCCTCAAGCCCGCAACAGGCGGCCGGCGAGCTCGTCGAAGCGCTCCGCCGCAGACGGCGCGAAGGGGTCCAGAACGGCATCGAGCGGCAGCGCGCGCAGCCAGGTGAGCTGGCGCTTGGCGAGCTGTCGCGTCGCCGCGATGCCCTTTTCGCGCAGGGCCGCCCGGTCGAAGACGCCATCGAGGTGAGCCCAAGCCTGACGGTAGCCCACGCAGCGCATGCTCGGCAGTGCCGCGTCGAGCGTGTAGCGCGCACGCAGCGCGCGCAGCTCCTCCACCAGTCCTGCCTCGAGCATGCGCGCGAATCGCTCCGCGATCCGCGCGTGCAGGTCGGCACGGTCGGCCGGGATCAACGCCAGCGTCAGCAGGCGGAAGGGCGGGGCGGCACGCGGCGCGGTGTGCAAGGC
>JBAUTZ010000460.1:0-4202 GCA_049582445.1 Burkholderiales bacterium | reverse complement strand
CCGCAATGTCGTGTTCCTGTCGGGCGACGAACACCTCTCGTGTGTCGCGCGCGCCACGATTACAGCTTCCGCTGGCGGCCCGCCGGTCGAGATCGTCTCGATCCACAGTTCGCCCTTGCACGCCCCGTTTCCTTTCGCCAACTCGATCCCGGAGGACTTCGTCGTGCCGGACGAATTTGCGTTCAGCTTCCCGACCGAGCGCGTGGACCAGGGCGAGACGGGCGACGAATTCCAATGCGCGGTGCAGACCGAATTCGCGCCTCCGGGAGACGGCTTCGCGCTGATCAGCCTTGCAAGAGAGGATCCAGGATGGACGCTGTGCTGCGATTTCGACCGCGCTCGGGACGGCACCGCGCCTGAGGGTGCCCGACGCTTCCTGACGCGCTTTGGCCGCTAGATCGACGAGGGGTGTTGGCGCGCCCGGCGGGATTCAAACCCAAGTCGCCGCTGTTAGAACACCATAACCATGCTGAAGTTCGCGCGGCCCGACGCACTGTTGCCGGGCGTGCCCTTCGCGATTACGAAACCGTAGTCGAAGCGCATGCTGAATTCCGACTTGTAGGCGATCCGGATGCCGGGTCCCGCCGCTGCGATGCCCGTCACGCGCTGCTCGAACACCTGCGGGCTGTTCAGCCATGCGCGCCCGTAGTCGTAGAACGCGAGCAGCCGCACGCGAACGCCCGGGGCAGCGCTTCCGCCGAGGTCCGGCGAGTAAACCTCGAACGTCCCCGAGAAGCCCGTGTCGCCCGCGAACTGACGCTCGAAGAAGCCTCGGACCGAATCCATACCACCGAGGCCGAACTGTTCCCCGGAAAGTAGCTCATCGCGCGTGTACTGCCCGGTGAATCGCACACGCGCCTGGAGATCCTGCGGGAAACTGTGCAGCCAGTTGGCGTTGAGCCGAGCGAGCGTGTATCTCGCGTCGGCTCCCGGGCGTACGACATCGAACTGTGCCTGGTCGCCATTCGGGCCCGAGGGGAAATTCCTGACGCCGGCTGCAGCAATACTGAGCTCGTCTGCATCGCCCCGCCACACACCCGAATAGGCAAGGCTCAGCGGGTGCAGCACGTAGTCCGGCACGACGGTGGTAGAGCCCCCGACCGGGACGACGCTGTTGTCGTAGTAGCGCGCGTCGTAGCCGAGCGCAAGCTTTTGCTCGACCTGTCCGACCTGCGGCAGGCCGAAATTGTAGCGGCCAGCGTAGACGCGGCCACTGCCGCTGATGTTGTACAGGTTCTGCACGACGCCCGAGTCCACATTCGCATAACCGGCTACAACATCGACCGAGTCGCCGAGCCGGTAGAGCGGCGCGTGATAGCCCGCGCCGAAGATGGACACGTTCTTGTTCGGGGGCAGCGCGAACTGGCTTGGGTGATTTGGGTCCGAGGGCGAGGTGACGTACTGAACGTTGAGCACGTGGTCGCGGTTCCACATGTTGGCTTCCTGGAACCCGACGCCGACCCTGTACTCGCCGGACTCTGGCGTGCCGGTGTTGTCCAAGCCGAGGCTGAACCGGTAGGGACGCTGGTCGGCAACCCGCGCCTGCGCGTCGACCACACCTTCGCTGTCGCCGCCCTTGAGTACGATGGTTGTCTGCTTCACCGGGCTTTCGTTGGCGAGACTCAGCTCCCGGGCGAGCCGCACAGTGTCGAGGGGCTGGCCCAGCGCAAGCGTCGGCAGGCTTGCGCGCACGTTCGCCTCGTCGAAGAACTTGTTTCCTTCGATCGTGATGCGTCCCAGCCTTGCCTCGACGACGCGCAATTGCACGACGCCGTCCCTGATCTCCTGCTCCGGCAGCACGACGCGCGTCGCGCCGTAGCCGTGTTGGGCGTAGATCGTCTCGAGCGCCACGCGGGCCCGTTGCAGGTCCGCAAGGGTGCGATCCGGACCGACGAAGGGCGAGAGCGCGGCATCGATTTCGTCGCGCGGCACAAGCGTGGCGCCCGCTACGTCGAAGCGCCGGACGGCGAACGCCGGCCCTGCGCTCGGCGCCTGCGCGAGGGCGACCGCTTGCCACGCGAGCAAGTAGCAGACCAACAGGGCACGGGCCCAAATCGCAAGAGGTGCTTTGTTCTTATTGTCCAGAAATGGTCTCCGTCTCCGTCGGGCCATCGTTTACAGTATAGTTCTAAAATGCACAACAAAACAAAATCTTAAACACCTTTTTTAGAGTTGACGATAATCTGATTCGGTGGGGGTGGCCCAGGTGGTTACCGCCGCGCATCACAACCTTTGAGGGGTAGAAGTTCCGGCGCTCATGACAAGGCGAAGCGAAACCGCATCGCGGCCATTCAGGCGAAAGCTTATTCAGTTCGCCGTCGCGTCGTGCTTCGCGACTGGGGTGCACGCCAACCCCACCGCGCCGTCGGTCGTGAGCGGCGCGGCAACGTTCGATGCCGTCGGGAAGAGCCTGACGGTGACGAACACGCCCGGCGCAATCATCAATTGGCAGGGGTTCTCGATCCGAGCCGACGAGGTGACGCGCTTCATTCAGTCCGGCGCAGCGAGCGCCGTGCTCAACCGGGTTACCGGACCCGATCAATCCGCCCTGCTCGGGCAGCTGCTGTCGAATGGCCGAGTGTTCCTCATCAATCCGAACGGCGTAACCGTTGGCGCCGGCGCGCTGATCGACACCGCCGGGTTCGTCGCCTCGAGCCTGAATCTCTCGAACGAGGACTTTCTCGCCGGCAAGTTCCGCTTCACCGATCCGGGCAATGCCGGCAAGGTGGCGAACGCCGGGACGATCAACGCCGGCTCGAGCGGCGTGGTGTACCTCATCGCGCCAAGCGTCGAGAACGACGGTGTCATTAACGCGCCCGGCGGCGACGTGATCCTTGCCGCGGGCAAGAGCGTGGAAATCGTTTCGGCGGCGAATCCCGATCTGCGGGTCCAGGTTCAAGCCGGGGGCGAAGCGCTGAACCTCGGCAGGCTGTTGGCCGAGAGTGGACGCGTCGCGATCTATGGCGCGGCAATCCGGAACAGCGGGACAGTCAGCGCCGACAGCGCACAGCTGACTGCCGCCGGGACGGTCATGCTCAAGGCGTCGCGCGACGTGACGCTCGATGCGACGAGCTCGCTCACCGCGAACGGCGCACAGGGCGGCTCGATCACCGTCCAGGCGGAGGCCGGCACGCTGCTCGCCGACGGGAGGGTCGAGTCGAAGGGCAGCCAGTCGGGCGGCGGCGACGTGAAGCTGCTCGGTCAGCAGGTCGGCGTGGTGAACCAGGCGAGCGTCGACGCGTCGGGACGCACGGGCGGCGGCACGGTGCTCGTCGGCGGCGACTATCAAGGCAAGAACGCCGAGGTGCAGAACGCGCGCGTCACCTACGTGGCGCCCGATGCGAGTATCGCAGCCGACGCGGTCGACTCTGGCGACGGCGGAAAAGCGATCGTGTGGGCCGACGGCACCACGCGCTTCGGCGGCTCGATCTCGGCCCGAGGCGGCGCGGCGGGGGGCAACGGCGGTTTCGCGGAGGCCTCGGGCAAGGAGACCCTTGAGTACACGGGCAACACCGACCTGCGCGCGAATGCCGGCGCAGCCGGAACACTGTTGCTCGATCCCAAGTTCATCCTGATCCAGGCGGGCGGCCCGGCACCGGTCGCCACCAACAATCAGTTCACCGAGAACCCGACCGGCACGTCGGTCATCAGCGGCGCGAACCTCGCGACCGCGATCAACGCGGCCAACGTGACGCTGCAGGCGAACACCGACATCACGGTCGACGACGACGTGACCGCAACGACGGCGAATCGGAGCCTCACGATGCAGGCGGGCCGGTCGATCGTGTTCAATGCCGGTCGCACCATCACCCTCAACGACGCGAATTTCACCGCCACCGTCAACGACGCCGCGGCGCAGGCAGTCAACCGCGACCCGGGCGCCGCGCAGTTCCTGATGAACGCCGGCTCCTTTATCGTGACCCAGGGCAGGGGCGGCGGGACGCGCGGCAACGACAACGTCAACGTCGGCAACTTCGGCGTCAGTTCCGCCGGCACGAGCGTGACGATGCTCGGCGGGGCAGCGATCAATACGAGCGGCATCGCGAATCGACCGGCCGGCACGGTGACGATCAACGCCGCGAGCGGGACCGTCGACACTTCCGCGGGGACGATCATCGCCACCGGCGGAGCGAACGGCGCGGCGGCGGCGGGCCGCGCTGGTGGCGCCGTGGCGATAACCGGTGCGTCTGTCACCACCGGCA
>JBAUTZ010000459.1:0-2288 GCA_049582445.1 Burkholderiales bacterium | reverse complement strand
CATGCTCTACGCGCTGGCGCGCCCGCTGCTGTTCGCGCTCGATCCGGAAGTTTCCCATCGCCTGACGCTCCGCCTCGTGGACGTCGCGCAAGCACTCGGGCTGGCGGGCCTCGCCGCGCACCGGGTGCCCGACAACCCGGTGCAGGTCATGGGGCTCGACTTTCCCAACCCGATCGGCCTCGCCGCGGGCCTGGACAAGAACGCGGAACATATCGACGCGCTGGCGGCGCTCGGCTTCGGCTTCATCGAAGTGGGCACGGTGACCCCGCGCCCGCAACCGGGCAACCCGGCCCCGCGCGTCTTCCGCCTGCCCGACGCCGAGGCGCTGATCAATCGCTTCGGCTTCAACAACGTCGGGCTGGACGCATTCCTCGCGAACGTTGCGCGCGCCCGATGGCGCGGCATTCTCGGCATCAACATCGGCAAGAACTTCGATACGCCAGTGGAGCGCGCGGGAGAGGACTACCAGTTCTGCCTCGAGCGCGTCTACCCGGCGGCGAGCTACGTCACGGTGAACGTATCGTCCCCCAACACGCGGGGCCTGCGCGAGCTGCAGGAGGACGCGGCGCTCGACGCCCTGCTCGCACGCCTGGCGCAAACGCGCACGCGGCTCGCCGAGCGTCACGGCAAGCGCGTGCCCCTGGCGCTCAAGGTATCGCCCGATCTGGACGCCACGCAGCTGCGCACCATCGCCGTCGCAGTGCGCAAGCACCGCTTCGATGCCGTCATCGCCACCAACACCTCGGTGTCGAGAGAAGGGGTCGAGGGCCTGCCGCATGCCGAGGAAGCGGGTGGCCTGTCGGGCGCGCCGATCCGCGCGCGCGCCACGCGCGCGCTCGCGATGCTCGCCGGCGAGCTGCAAGGAGAAGTGCCGCTGATCGGCGTCGGGGGAGTCATGAGCGGACCGGACGCGGCCGAAAAGTTCGAGCGCGGCGCGTCACTGGTGCAACTGTATACCGGCCTCATCTACCGAGGGCCGGTGCTGATCGCCGAATGCGCGTCGGCATACCGCGCGAAGTGAAGGACGGCGAGTCGCGCGTCGCCCTCTCTCCCGAGGGTGTGAAGCGTCTTTCCTCGCACGTCGTGGTCGAGCCCGACGCAGGCACGGCGGTGGGATTCCAGGATCGCGATTACGTGGCCGCGGGCGCCCAGCTCGGCGACCCGTGGCAATGCGAGCTGGTGGTCAAGGTGAAGGAGCTGCAGCCGCAGGAGTACGGACGGCCGCGTCCGGGCCAGACGATCTTCGGCTTCCAGCATTTCGGCCCGGACCCCGGGCTGCTCGACGCCGCGCTCGCCTCGGGAGCCACTTTCGTCGCCTACGAGACGGTCGGCCAGGACGACGCCAGCCTGCCGATCCTTGCGCCGATGTCGGCGATCGCGGGACGGCTTGCGCTGCAGGTCGGCGGCTGGTGCCTGCAAAAGCCGAACGGCGGCAGCGGGGTGCTGTTGTCCGGCGTCGAGGGCGTCGAACCAGGCCACGTGGCGATCCTCGGCGCCGGCAATGTCGGCTCCAACGCGCTCGCGATCGCCCATGGCATCGGCGCGCGGGTGACCGTGTACGCGAAAAGCGACCGGCGCTTCGCGGCGCTGCGCGCACGCTATCCGCGGACTCGCTTTTCGACCTTGATCGAAGGCCTCGACGATGCGGACCTGATCGTCGGCGGCGTGCTCACGCCCGGCCGGATGTCGCCGAAAGTCGTGACGCGCGCAACGCTCCGGCGAATGCGCCCCGGATCGGCGCTGGTCGACGTCGGCATCGACCAGGGAGGCATCGCCGAGACGTCTCGCCCGACCTCGCACAGTGATCCGATCTACAAGGAAGAGGGCATCGTGCACTACTGCGTCCCGAACATGCCCGCCGCCTGCGCGCGCACCGCCAGCCTCGCGCTCGAGTACGCGGTGCTGCCCTACGTGCGCATGCTCGCCGCCGGGACCTTCGACGCTGCGCTCGGCAGCGGAGTGCAGGTGCGCGCAGGCCGCATCACTCACGAATTCCTGGCGCGCGACACCGGCCGCGCGTGGTCTCCCGCATGAAGCGCAGCGCGGTCGCCCGCATCGACGAGAGCCGCTGCATCGGCTGCACGCTCTGCATCGACGCCTGCCCGGTGGACGCGATCGTCGGCGCGCGCAACCTGATGCATACCGTGGCGGAGCCCTGGTGCATCGGCTGCCGGCTCTGCCTGCCGCCCTGCCCCGTCGACTGCATCGACATGATTCCGCTGGCGGCCGGCAGCCAGGCGTGGACGCGCGACGATGCCGAAGGCGCCAGGCGCCGCGCGCGACTGCGC
>JBAUTZ010000458.1:0-1712 GCA_049582445.1 Burkholderiales bacterium | reverse complement strand
GTTCCACGGCGAGGGCATCCTCGCGGTCACCAAGGCGCTGCTGCAGTCGGGCGTGGCTTATGTAGGCGGCTATCAGGGCGCGCCGGTGTCGCACATGATGGACGTGCTGAACGACGCGCGCGACATCATGGACGAGCTCGGCGTGCACATCGAGACCAACGCCTCCGAGGCGGGCGCCGCGGCGATGCTCGGCGCCTCGATCAACTACCCCTTGCGCGGCGCGGTGACGTTCAAGTCGACAGTAGGCACCAACGTCGCGTCGGACGCGCTCTCCAACCTCGCCAGCGCGGGCGTCAAGGGCGGCGCGCTGATCGTGCTCGGAGAGGATTACGGCGAGGGCGCCTCGATCATCCAGGAGCGCAGCCACGCCTTCGCGATGAAGTCGCAGATGTGGCTGCTCGACCCCCGCCCCAGCCTGCCGAAGATCGTCGAGATGGTGGAACAGGGCTTCGAGCTGTCGGAGGCCTCGAGTACGCCAGTAATGCTCGAGTTGCGCATCCGCGCCTGCCACGTGCACGGCAGTTTCCCCGCGCGCGCCAACCGCGCGCCGCAGTTCTCCAAGCGGCACGTGCTCGAGCACCCCGATTTCGACTACGGGCGAATCTGCCTGCCGCCGGCGACATACGCGCAGGAGAAGCACAAGGTCGAGGTGCGCTGGCCGGCGGCGGTCCGGTTCATTCGCGAGCGCGGCCTTAACGAGACATTCGCCGGCGAGCTCGCCGACGTGGGCGTCATATGCCAAGGCGGGATGTACAACGTCACTCTGCGCGCGCTGCAGCAGCTGGGTCTTGCCGACGCCTTCGGTGCCTCGCGCGTTCCGATCTACTGCATGAACGTGACCTACCCGCTGGTGCCCGAGGAGGTCGTCGGGTTCTGCGCAGGCAAGCGCGCGGTGCTGATCGTCGAGGAAGGCCAGCCGGCCTACATCGAGGACGCGGTGCTCGCCTGCCTGCGGCGCCACGAAGTGAACGCCGTGCGCGTGCACGGAAAGGACGTTCTGCCGCTCGCGGGCGAGTACACCGGCGAAGTGGTGCTCACCGGGGTCGCGCGCTTCGTGGAGCAGGTCGCGCCACGGGGCGTCGACACCAGCCACATCCACGAGACGTACGACGCGCTCACCGCGCCGAAGAAAATGGCGGCCGAGCTACTCGGCGTGCCGGTGCCCACGCGCCCGCCCGGGTTCTGCATCGGCTGCCCCGAGCGCCCGGTGTTCGCGGCGATGAAGCTGGTAGAGCGCGAGTCCGGCGCCTTCCACGTTTCGGCCGACATCGGTTGCCACACCTTCTCCACGCTGCCGCCGTTCAACATCGGCCACACCGTGCTCGGTTACGGGCTGGGCCTCGCGTCCAACTCGGCCATCCAGCCGATGTTCGCCCGCCGCTCCGTGACCATCATGGGTGACGGTGGCTTCTGGCACAACGGCCTGACCTCGGGCGTCGCCAATGCGGTGTTCAACAAGGATGACGGCATCCTGGTCATCATGAAGAACGGCTACAGCTCCGCGACCGGCACGCAGGAGATCCCCTCTTCGCCGCAGCACACCGCGCACAAGGCCGACGACATGGGCATCGAGCGCGCGCTCCAGGGCCTGGGTGTGGGCTGGATGAAGACGGTGCACAACTACCACGTGGGCGAGGTGGCCCAGACGCTCAAAGAAGCCATGACCACCGACTACCCCGGCCTCAAGGTCATCATCGCCGAGGGCGAGTGCC
>JBAUTZ010000457.1:0-3468 GCA_049582445.1 Burkholderiales bacterium | reverse complement strand
GCGAAGTGGCCCATGCCGCGATCCTGTGCCCCTCGTTTTACCGCGCCGAGGTGGTCCAGAACCCCTCGCCCTGGGACCGCCTGCTCCAGCGCATCCGCCAAACCTTCATCGCCTGGCTGCAGCCGGCGTGATCGCCGACACTTCACGAGGAACGACATGACGCTTCCGGAACGTCCCATCACCATTCTCGTCGCCGCGCTCGGCGGCGAAGGCGGCGGCGTGCTCGCCGACTGGATCATCGCCGCGGCCACCGCGCAGGACTACCCGGTACAGAGCACCTCGATCCCCGGGGTCGCGCAGCGCACCGGCGCGACCACCTACTACCTCGAGATCTACCCCGTCCAGACCGCTGCGCTCGGCGCGCGGCGCCCCGTCATGACGCTCGCCCCGGCACCGAGCTTCGTCGACGTCATGGTCGCCTCGGAGCTGCTGGAAGCCGCCCGCGCGATGCAAAGCGGCTTCGTCACACCCGACCGCACCACGCTCATCGCCTCGACGCATCGCATCTATACCACCGCCGAGAAAATGGCCATGGGCGACGGCCGCGCCGACAGCGAGCGCATTCTCAAGGCGACGCGCGAGCTCGCCAAGCGCGCGGTGCTGTTCGACATGCAGAGTCTCGCCGCCACGTCCGGGACCGTGATCAGCTCGGTGCTTTTCGGCGCGCTCGCGGGCTCGGGAGCGCTGCCACTGCCGCGCTCTGCTTGCGAGGCCGCGATCCGCGCCTCCGGCAAGGGCGCCGAGGCGAGCCTCGCCGGCTTCGCCGCGGGATACCGCCACGCTTCTGGCGAGGCTGCGCCGCCGTCTCCGGCCGAGGTGAGGCACCTGCGGGCCGAGCCGGGCGAGCGCGTACGCAGGAGCTTTCCCTCCGAAACGCAGGCGATACTCGCCGAAGGCGCTGCGCGCTGCGCCGCGTACCAGGACGCGGCCTACGCCACGCTCTATCTTGACCGCCTGGAGCCGATCGCGCGGCTCGAACGGGAAGAGGGGCAGGCAAGCTCGGGGTACCGGCTCACCAACGAGACCGGCCGCTTTCTCGCGCTGTGGATGTGCTACGAGGACGTGATCCGGGTCGCCGACCTGAAAACGCGCCGCAGCCGTTTCGAGCGCGTGCGCGCCGAGGTGCTCGCCAAACCCCACGAGCCGGTGCACATCGTCGAGTTTCTCAAGCCTGGCCTCGACGAGGTCGCGGCCCTGCTGCCCCGCGGGCTGTCGCGCCGGCTGGTGAGATGGGCTACGCGTCGCGGCTACGCGCACCGGCTGAACGTCGGCATGCACGTGAAGACCACCAGCGTAAGCGGGTTCCTGATGCTGCGTCTGCTCGCATGGCTTCGGCCGTGGCGGCGGATGAGTGCGCGCTACACGGAGGAGCAGGCGCTGATCGAGCGCTGGCTGACGGCGATTCGCGGCGCGGCGCGCCAGCACACCCTCGCGCTCGAGATCGCGCTGTGCGGCCGGCTGATCAAGGGCTACGGTGACACGCATCAGCGCGGCAAGGCCAATTTCCTGCGCATCATGGATACGCTGGTCGAGGGCGGCGCGGTGGCCGATGCCACCGAGCGCGCGGCGGCGATCCGCAAGGCGCGCGAGGCGGCGCTCGCCGATCCGGAGGGGCGCAGCCTCGAGGGCTCGCTCGCCGCGCACGGCATCGCGCCGCTTCCGCCCACGGCCAAACCGCTGCAGTTCTTCCGGCGGCCGACGAACGAGCGCAAGGCGGCCTGACGATGGAACGCCAGTTCACCGAGGAGATCGAGCTCCTCAAGCTGGGAGCCGGCGCGACCTTTCACGGCGAGGGCATCCTCGCGGTCACCAAGGCGCTGCTGCAGTCGGGCGTGGCCTATGTCGGCGGCTACCAGGGCGCGCCGGTGTCACACCTGCTCGACGTCATGGTGCAGGCCCGCGAATACCTCGACACGCTCGGCGTGCACGTCGAAGCCTGCACCAACGAGGCTTCGGCCGCGGCGATGCTCGGCGCTTCGATCAACTATCCGGCGCGCGGCGCGGTGACGTGGAAGTCGATTGTCGGCACCAACGTGGCCTCCGACGCGCTCAGTTACCTGTCCACCGCGGGCGTGCTCGGTGGCGCGCTTATCGTGCTTGGAGAGGATTACGGCGAGGGCGCCAGCGTAGCGCTCGAGCGCACCCACGCCATCGCGCTCAAGTCGTCGCTTTGTCTGCTCGACCCGCGGCCGAACCTGACCACGATCGTGAGAATGGTCGAGAAAGGATTTGAGCTCTCGGAGGCCTGCAACACCCCGGTGATGATGGAGCTGCGCATCCGTGCTTGCCATGTCCAGGGCACTTTCGAGGCGCGCGACAATCGCGCGCCCGCCGTCTCGGCGCGCCACCCCATGGAGGCACCCGCGGCGTTCGATTACGATCGGCTGTCGCACCCGCCCGCGACCTTCAGGCAGGAAAAGCTCAAGGCCGAGGTGCGCCTGCCCGCGGCGCGCCGCTTCGTTCGCGAGCAGCACCTGAACGAGCTGTTCGAAGGCGACGTGGGCGAAGTCGGCCTGATCGTGCAGGGCGGGCTTTACAACAACGTGCTGCGGGCGCTGCGCCTGACGGGACTGGCGGACGATTTCGGCGCCTGCCGCATTCCGATGCTGGCGTTGAACGTGGTCTACCCGCTCGTACCCGAAGAGATCACGGCATTCTGCGCCGGCAAGCGCGCGGTGCTGGTGGTCGAGGAAGGGCAGCCGGAATTCATCGAGCAGGACATCGCGACAATCCTGCGGCGCGCCGACCTGCAGACCGGGCTGCATGGCAAGGACCTGCTGCAGATGGCCGGGGAGTATACGACCGACGTCATTGTCCGGGGCGTGCGCAAGCTCCTGGCCACTCATGCACCGCACGTCGAAACCGCGGCCGGCGAGCGCTGGTTGGAAGGTGTCGATGCGACCCGCAAGCGCGCAGCTGAGCTCCTCGGCGGGACGCTGCCGCCGCGTCCCCCGGGCTTCTGCATCGGCTGCCCCGAGCGTCCGGTGTTCTCCGCGCTCAAGCTCGCCGAGCGCGAGACCGGCCGGCCTCATATCTCGGGCGACATCGGCTGCCACGCCTTCGCCACCTTCGAGCCGTTCTCGATGGGCAATTCGATCCTTGGTTACGGCATGAGCCTCGCCTCGAGCGCCGGGGTCGGCCCGATGATGGCACGCCGCCCCGTTGCGATCATGGGCGACGGCGGCTTCTGGCATAACGGCCTGCTCTCAGGGGTTGCCTCGAACCTCCTGAATAAGGGCGATGCCGTACTTGTGGTCATGAAAAACGGCTACACCTCCGCGACCGGCACTCAGAACGTCATCTCGAAGGCCGCCGACCGCACCATTGAAAGCACCCTGCAAGGCCTGGGTGTGGGCTGGATGAAGACGGTGCACAACTACCACGTGGGCGAGGTGGCCCAGACGCTCAAAGAAGCCATGACCACCGACTACCCCGGCCTCAAGGTCATCATCGCCGAGGGCGAGTGCC
>JBAUTZ010000456.1:0-2077 GCA_049582445.1 Burkholderiales bacterium | reverse complement strand
CGCTCGGCCTGCTCGACCGCAAGCGGCTCGAGCTTGCCCGCGCCATTGGCGCCGACCAGCGCCAGCGTCTCGCCCTCGCGCACCTCAAGCGAGATGCCGCGCACGGCCTGCAACTGGCCGTGCCGCGCCTCGAGGTTTTCGGCCCTGAGCAGGCTCACGCCACGGTCCTGCCGAGGTAGGCGTCGATCACCGCCGTGTCCGCCATCACCGTGGCTGGATCGCCTTCGGCGAGCACGTGCCCGGCGTCCATGCACACAAGGCGCGTGACCACCTGCAGCAGCACGTGCACGATGTGCTCGATCCACACGATTGCGATCTTGCGCTGACGCAGCTGCAGGATGGTGGCGACCAGCTCGCCTGCTTCAGCGTCGGTCAGTCCGCCGCCGATCTCGTCGAGCAGCAGCACCACCGGGTCGGTCGCCAGCGCGCGGGCAAGCTCGAGCCGCTTGCGGTCGAGCAGGCCGAGCGACTCGGCACGCCGGTTGGCGACGCGCAACATGCCGCACAGCTCGATCGAGTCGAGGCAGCGCTCATAGGCGGATGTGCCGCGCAGGCCGCCGCCCGCGGTGGCGGCGACCAGCACGTTCTCGAACACCGTCATGCCGCCGAACGGCCGCGGCACCTGGTGCGAGCGCGCGAGGCCGAGGCGGCAGCGCTCCGCCGCCCCGGTGGCGGTGACGTCCGCCCCCTTGAATAAGACGCTACCCGCACTCGCACGGTAGGCGCCCGCCAGCACGTTGAGCAGCGTGGTCTTGCCGGCGCCGTTCGGGCCGACGATGCCCACCGCCTCGTCGGCGCCGACAGCGAAGTGGATCTGGTCGAGGACGACCAGGGCGCCGAAGCTCTTGCTGACGCCCTTAGCCGCGAGGATCACCGCCGCGTCATGCGTTGTACGGCACCAGCTGCGCCGCGATCGGAACGTTGGGGTCGCCAGCGTGCTCCGTGATCGGCAGCGCCAGCTTGAACTTGCCGTGAGTCGCCTTCACCCACTGGCAGCCGATGATCGGCGTCGCCGAGACGTTCGGCACCGGTCCCTTGGTAAAGTCGATCGGGCCGATAGGGGTCACTACCTTGAGCGTGCTCATCGCCTTGGCGACCTCGGCCTTGTTCTGCGGATTGCCGCTCGCGGCCAGGGTGGCCATGCCGGCGTCGAGCAGCGCCATGCTGGCACCGAGCTGCTGGTTCCACTGGCGCCCGGTCGCCTTCTCGTAGGCGCCGCCGAGCGCCTGCGAAGACAGCCCGGTGAGCGGCGACTTGTAGGGCCAGGTCGGGTGCCAGTAGCAGCCGGTGGCGAGCTTGTAGCCGAGCGAGCCGAGCGCCTCGACCTGGGACGGAAACAGCCCGGTCTTGGCGATCTGCGCGATCTTCACCATGCGCGTGTAGCCCTGCTGCGCCGCCTGGCGCCAGAAGGTGGCGAAGTCGGGCGGGATCGGGAAAGTGTTGAAGATCTCGCACTGCTCAGCCTTGAACTTGGCGATCTGCGCCGAGTAGTCGGTGGTGCCGTCCTCGTAGCCGCCCGGATCGACGATGGTGAAGCCGGCCTTCGCGAGCGCGGTCGCGAGGTGCTCGCGCACCGCGTTGCCGTCGGCATCGTTCGGATAGAGGATGCCGACCCGCTTGTTGGTCTTGACCGGGCCGTTCCATTGCGAGTCGTAGCACTTGAAGAAGTCGCCGCCGCCGAAGCAGAAGTGATAGGTCCAGTGAAACGGCGAGGGCTGCCCGGGCTTCGCGCCGCGGCCGAAATACCACGCCTCCCAGGGGACGATGGTCGACAAGCAGGGCACGCCCGCGGCCTCGCAGGCGTCCGACACCGGGTTGACAACTTCGGGCGTCGAGGTAGTCAGCATCAGGTCAATGTGCGCCTCGTTGATCAGGCCCTTGGCGAGCTGGCTTGCGCGCGCCGGGTCGGACTGCGTGTCGCGGTCGATGATTTCGACGTGGTAGCTCTTGTCGCCGATTCGCAGACCTTTAGCGAGCGCCTTGCGCGCGAGCCCGAGCGCGAACGGGTCGCATTCGCCGAAGCCGGCGAGCGGGCCGGTGCGCGGGCTGACGAAGCCAACCTTGAGCGTCCTCGGAG
>JBAUTZ010000455.1:0-6597 GCA_049582445.1 Burkholderiales bacterium | reverse complement strand
CCGCCGTAGCGCAAGCGCGGATATTCGCGCGCCGACTTGCCGCCGGGCAGCTCGACGAGCTCCTTGGAAAACAGCCGCGTCGCGAACGGCGCCGAGTAGCTCTTCTCGCTGTGCTCGTACAGGTGCGGCAGCGCGAGGTCGAGCAGCGTCGTCACCCGGCCGGCGTACGCGATCTCGGCCGCCGGCTGCTGGGTCTCGAGCTGCCGCCGGAAATGCACCGAGTCCGTCAGCGCCACGAGCACGTAGCAGGCAAGCACCACGCTGGTCACCGCCGCGGTGCGGCGGCGGAACACCCGCGCCCACGCCGCCGCGAGATGCGGCTGCCGGCTGCAGCGCCAGCCGTAGCCGGCGATCGTCGCCACCAGCAGCCAGAGCAGCACGTCGGTCCACAGCGGGACGAAGAGGAATCCCATGTTCATAGCAGCCGGATGCGGGGATCCACCAGCGTGTACGAGAGGTCCGTCAGCAGCAGGCCAACGATGTACAGCACCGAGCCGATGAACACCATCGAGCGCACCACGGCGAAATCCTGCGCCTGGATGGCGTCGATGGTGTAGCCACCCAGCCCCGGGATGCCGAAGAAGGACTCGGTCAGCAGGCTGCCCATGAACAGGAGCGGGATCACCGCCACGCACCCGGTGAGGATCGGGATCAGCGCATTCTTCAGCACGTGGCGGAACATCACCGCGGTTTCCGCCAGCCCCTTGGCGCGCGCGGTGCGCACGTAGTCTTTGTTCATCTCCTCGAGGAAAAGGGTGCGGTACCAGCGGCTTCCGGAGCCGATGCCGCTCACCACGCCGATGATCACCGGAAGGACGAGGAACTTGAGGGCGTTCAGTCCCTGGTCATAGCCCGAAATCGGCACCAGGTGCCAGAGCTTGGACACGAGGAATTGCCCGCCGATGATGTAGAACAGCGTGGAGATCGACATCATGGCGACGCAAAGCACCACGCCGCTGAAATCGACGTAGGTGGCGCGAAAGAACGCCATCAGCAGCGCGAAGCTCACGTTCACCAGCAGGCCGACCAGGAACACCGGCACCGCGATCGCGAGGCTCGGTCCCACGCGTGCCCGGATTTCGGAGCCGATGTTGCGGCCGTCCTCGGCCGCCCCGAAATCGAGCACGAACAGCCTTACCGACTTCTGGAAGAAGATGGTGTCCTCGAGCTTGGCGAGGCCGCTCGCCTTGCCGTTCCACAACATGGGCTTGTCGTAGCCGCGCTCGGTCTTCCACTTCTCGATCGCCTCGGCCGTCACGCGCTTGGTCCCGAGCTGCATGCGCGCCATGTCATCCGGCGTGTTCAGCACGAAGAACACCGCGAAGGTGATCAGGTTCACCCCGACCAGGATCGGCACCGCGTACAGCACCCGCCGCAGGATGTAGCCGAGCATGCTAGGCGGGGGTGCGCGCGGCCATGCGCTCGCGGCGTCGGTAGCCGATGACGGCGGGAATGGCGGCAGCCACCAGCAGCAAGGCCACCAGGCCGAGGGGCCAGAGCCGCGGACGGTTCCATTCGCGCCTCAGGGCCGCGCGCTTGGCCGCGTCGAGGCGCAGGTACTTGAGGTTGTTACGCGCCATGGTGTTCGGCTTGATGTTGGACAGCCAGCCGTGAAACAGCGTGTAGTCCTTCGGGTAGAAGCCCCAGATCCAGGGCGCATCGCGCCGCAAGATCTCGGCCATGCGCTCGATGATGCGCTCGCGCTCCGGGGAGTTCGGCATGTTCTTCATCTTCTGGAACAGAGCGTCATACTCCGGATTCTCGTAATTCGAGGAATTCTCGCCGTGGTACTTGGCGCGGCTCTGCGGTCCGTAGAGCAGGAACATGAAGTTCTCGGGATCCGGGTAATCCGCGTTCCAGCCCAGGATGAAGATCTGCTCGCTCCCCTTGCGCAGCTTCTCGCGGAAACGGTTCCAGTCGGTCTCGCGCACCTCGAGCTGCACCGAAAGCGAGGCGAACTGCTTGCGCCACCAGTCCAGGCGCGCCTTGTCGCCGGGACCGCGCGCCACCGTATCGAGGTACAGCACGAGCGGCTTGCCGGTCTTTGCGTCGCGACCGTCCGGATAGCCGGCCTCCGCCAGGAGCTTCCTCGCCGCCGCGAGCGACCGGCGGTGCGCCGCGCCGTCGCGCCACACGTGCGTCACCGGGTTGATGCCCCGCTCGCCGCCGCGCCAACCGAAGATCCCGGGCGGGAGCGGGCCGCTCGCCACGATGCCTCGCCCGTTGGCGAAGATCGACAGGAATTCCTCCATGTCGACGGCGATCGAGATCGCTTGCCGCAGCTTCCGCGCGCGCTCGGCGGCCGCGCCGCCCTGCTCGCCGCCCACCACGGAATCGAGCCAGTTGAAGCCCGCGTAGATGATGGTGGTGGCGACCGAAGTGCGAAGCTGAATTCCGCGCAGCTCCATCTCCGGAGTGAGCGTCGCGTCGCCCTCGATCGAGACCTGCACCGCCTGGTCGAAGTTGTCCGAGGCGATCGCGGAGCTGTCGTAGTAGCCCTCTAGGAACTTGTTCCAGTACGGAATGCTCTCCTTCTCGCGGCTGTACACCGCGCGTTCGATGAACGGCATCGTCTTGCCTGCGTCTGCGAGCAGACCCGCCTCGCGATCGCCGGGCTCGCCGCGCGACGGATAGGGCTCGCCGCGGAAGTTCGGGTTGCGATCGAGCACGATGCGCGAATTCGGGTCGTATTCGGTCAGCATGTACGGCCCGGTACCGACCGGCCACCAGTCGAACGTGAAGTTCTTCTGCGCCATCCCGGGCTGATTGAAGAATCTGTCCGCCTCCCACGGCACCGGCGCGAAGAACGGCATCGCCAGCCAGTACAGGAACTGCGGGTAGCGGCCCTTGATCCTGACGCGGAAGGTGTGCGCGTCGACCCGCTCGACGCCTTCCAGCGGCTGCTCGCGCAGGTCGATCCATTCTTCACCGCGACCCTGCCGGATCATCGCTTCGTTCAGCTTTCGCAGGCGCGCCGAGAGGTCCGCGAGGCCCACGATGTACTCGGACATCAGGCCGTAGATCGGCGAATTCAGCCGCGGATGCGCAAGGCGCTTGATCTCGTAGATGTAGTCGTCCGAAGTCAGCTCGCGCGTGCCGCGTGCCGGAAGCGCGTACGGGTTGGCGAGCGAGCCGATCCGCCGCCGAGAGAGATCCTGATAGAGAAACTGGCCTTTCGCATCCTTGGCGAACGCCGGGTGCGGCTGGTAGAGAATGCCCGGCCGGATGCGGATCTGGTACACGCTGAACGCGACCTCCGGGCTCGCCTCGGGAACCGGCCGGCCGTTGCGGTCGAGATAGCTCACCTCGGGCATCTGCGCCGCCGTGAGGGGTATCAGTTCGTAAGGCCGCTTCAGGTAGTGGTATTGCAGCGGCGGCTCGTACACCTGCTGCGTGAAGCGCCCTTCGTCCTCAGAGTAGGACACCGCCGGGTCGAGGTGCTTCGGGCGCTCGACGAAAGCCGAGTAGTAGATGTTCTTCGCGGCGTCCGCAGCCGGGTAGGGATCGTTCCAGACCTCGCCGCAGCCCGCGGCGAGCAGGGAGAGCGCCACACCGGCGGCGCACGCCATTGATCTCCGGGAGCCCATGGACCGCCAGTGTAGCGGAAGGCGCGCGCAGGGCCTTCGCTATAATCCGGGACCCGACAATCGACCCGAAGATCAATGGCCCTCCTCGCCGGCAAGAAAATCCTGGTTACCGGTCTGCTGAGCAACCGTTCCATCGCCTACGGCATCGCGGCCGCCGCGCACCGCGAGGGGGCGGAGCTCGCCTTCACCTACGTCGGGGACCGGTTCCGCGACCGCGTCACGGAGCTGGCCGCGGAGTTCGGCACGGACCTCGTGCTCCCGTGCGACGTTTCAAGCGACGCGCAGATCGAAGAGCTGTTCGCAGGGCTCAAACGGCGCTGGGACGGACTGGACGGACTGGTGCATGCGATCGCGTTCGCACCCCGCGAGGCGATCGCCGGCGAGCTGCTCGACGGGCTGTCGCGCGAGGCGTTCCGCGAGGCGCACGACATTTCCTCGTACAGCTTCCCCGCGCTGGCGAAGGCCGCGCTGCCCATGATGCAAGGTCGCCAGGCGGCGCTGCTCACGCTCACCTACCTCGGCGCGGAGCGCGTAGTGCCCCACTACAACGTCATGGGGCTCGCCAAGGCGAGCCTGGAGGCTTCGGTGCGCTACCTCGCTTCGAACTTAGGCGCCCAGGGAATACGCGTCAACGGCATCTCGGCCGGGCCGATCAAGACGCTCGCCGCGAGCGGCATCTCCGGCTTCTCGAGGATCCTGAAGTTCGTCGAGCAGCACGCGCCGCTCCGGCGCAACGTCACGATCGAGGACGTGGGCAACGCGTCGGCGTTCCTGCTCTCGGACCTCGCGGCCGGGATCACGGGCGAGATCGTCTACGTCGACGCGGGGTTCAGCAGCGTGGTCGGCGGTATGACCGCGGGAGAATAGCGGCTCCGCTATTGCTGTTGCGGCTTCAGCAGCTTTTCGTTGATATCGACGTCGGCATCGGCGCGCAAGCTGGCGACGAAGGCGTCGTACTCCGAGGCCCCGTCCGCCTGGGCGATGCGCTGCAGGTCGGCCGCCTTCTGGGCGTCGGTCTTCGCCGGCGGCTCGATCACCTTGGAGATCCGGTAGATCGCGTACCCCTGAGTCCCGGCCGGTGCGCCGACGTAGGCCGGCAACTTGGACACGTCGGCCGACACGATCAGGCGCACCGTGTCGCCCGACAGCCCTTCGGCCGAATTGCGCGAGACCTTGTGCGGCGCGCCCCAGGTCAGGCCCGCGTCCTCTCCCTTGCGCAGCTTCTCGAGTAGCGCCGCGCCGTCCTTGGCGGCGAGTGCCGCGGCCTCGGTGCGGCGAAGTTTCTGCTCGATCTGCGCCTTCACGTCGTCGTACTTCTGCAACGTCGGCGCCTGGTGCTCGAGCACGCGCGCCGCGACCATCGTGTCCTGGCCCACCTCGATCGCCTCGGTGTTACGCTTGTTGCGGATGGCGTCATCCGAAAACAGCGCGTTAATCACCCGCTTGTTGTCGAGCGGCGCCGGCGCCTTGCCCGTATCCCGGGTGATCCAGTCCGTGGTACGCAGAGGCAGCTTGTAGCGATCGGCGACCGGCTGCAGGCTGTCCGACTGCTCGTAGACCATGTTGGTGAAGCCCTCGGCGGCCTCGGCGTAGCGCTGCTCGCCCTTCTGCTTCCGGATCTCGGCCACCAGCTCCGGGCGCACCTCCTCGAGCGGCCGGACCTTGGCGGGCGTGACGGCCGTGACCCGGATGATGTGATAGCCATACTCGGTTTGAACGATTCCGCTGGTCTCGCCGTCCTTCAACGCGAATGCGGCGTCCTCGAAAGGCTTGACCATCATGCCGCGGCTTACCAGGCCGAGGTCGCCTCCCTTCTGCGCCGAGCCCGGATCCTGCGAGTATTTCTTGGCCAGCTCCGCGAAGCGCTGGGGCGACTTGCCTAGCTCGGCGAGGATCTGCTCCGCCTTGGCGTGCGCCTCCTTGCGCTGAGCGTCGGTCGCGTCGGACGGCACCGCAATCAGGATGTGGCTCAGGTGCCGTTCCTCGCCTACCTGGTACCGCCCGATGTGCGATTCGTACGCCTTCTTCACGTCCGCGTCGCTCACCGCCTGCTCGCGGCCGAGCGCCTCGGCGGAAAGGACGACGTACTGCGCCCGCACCCGCTCGGGGATGCGGAATTCCTCCCGGTGCGAATCGTAATAGGCCTTGGCCTGCGCGTCGCCGATCTTTACCTGGGCTAGGAACTTGTCCGACGGCACCAGAGCGTCGGACACGTCGCGGCTCTCCTCCTGCAGCCGCACCAGAGTCTGCGCCACTTCGCGCGACGGAATCGCCGTGTCGCCAATCGAGCGTGCCAGCCGCTGCAGCGCCAGGTCGTAGCGCAGGCGCGACTCGTACTCGACCGGGGTGAGCGGCGGATTCTGCGCACGCAGGACGGACTCATAGGTGGATTTGGAGAACTTGCCGTTCTCCTGGAATGCAGGAATGCCTGCAATCACCTCCCGCAGCGCATCATCGGACACGAACAGCCGCCGCTTGATCGCGGCCTCCTCGACCAGGCGGCGGTCGATCATGCCTTCCAGCAGAGCGCGGCGCGACTCCAGCGTGTCCACGGTGCTGGGGTCGAAGTTCTGCCCGAACACCTGGCGCAGGCGTGCCTGCTGCCGGCCAAGCTCGTCCGAGAACTCGCGCTGCGAAATCACCATCCCGTCCAGCTTGGCAACCGCGTCGCTCTGACCGCGGCCGCGCGTATAGGACTCGATTCCCCAGGCGGCGAAGGTCAGCGCCAGCAGAATGATGATGATCTGGATGATCTTTTTCTGTTTTTGGACGAAATCGAACATGGACGTTCCGGATGTAAAAAAGGGCGAACCGGTGTTCGCCCTTTCAGGAAGTTTGGCGGAGTGGACGGGACTCGAACCCGCGACCCCCGGCGTGACAGGCCGGTATTCTAACCAACTGAACTACCACTCCAGCGCTGGTGGGTGCTGAGAGGGTCGAACTCCCGACATTCGCCTTGTAAGGGCGACGCTCTACCACTGAGCTAAGCACCCCTCCGTCACCCTGCGGC
>JBAUTZ010000454.1:0-4583 GCA_049582445.1 Burkholderiales bacterium | reverse complement strand
CTACGCCGCCGTCGCGAACCGCATCGTGCCGCGTTTGGGCGAGCGGGGCCTGGCGATCGCCGGCGGCGTCGCGCTCGGCCTTGGGTACCTCGGGCTGGTCGCCGCGCCGCACGCGGCGTATTCGGTCCCGTGCATGTTCACTATCGGGATCGGTCTTTACATGCTGCACAACACGCTGCAGGTGAACGCGACGCAGATGGCGCCGCAGGCGCGCGGTGCGGCGGTGGCGCTGTTTGCCTGCTTCCTCTTTACCGGGCAGTCGCTCGGCGTGTGGCTCTCCTCGCGCTTCGTGGACAGCGTTGGCGTCTGGCCGGTATTCATGGTGGCGGGGATCGGATTGCCGCTGCTTGCGGCAGAGTTCCGGCGCCGGCTGACGCACCGCGCAAAACCGTGAAAATGCGAAAATGGGGTCAGATTCCAATATTCCGCCAGGCGGAAAATTCGAATCTGACCCCGATTAATGACCCCGATTAATGGCTAGAAGCCGAGCTTCGCCTGCGCCCCGAGCATGTAGCTGCGCCCGGGGGCAGGCTCGAAGAAGCGCTGGTTCGATTCGTTGACGATGACCGAGCCGACGTAGTCCCGGTCCGCGAGGTTGTCGATGCGCAGGAACTCCGAGAGCTGCCAGCTATGCGCTCGCTGTTTGAAGCCAAACGCCAGGTTGGCGATGGTGTATGCGTCGGCGAACTGCGTGTTGGCGTCGTTCGCGGCGATACGCGAGCGGTACTGCGCCTCGAACAGCACGTTGAATCCGGTCGGGGGATGGCTCCAGCGTAGCTCGCCGTACAGGCTGTTGCGCGGCACGCCGGGGAGCACGTTGCCGGCGGCGACGGTGCCGCTGGCGGGGGTGGTGAAGCTGTCTTCGAACGTGGCGTCGAGCAGCGTCCAGGCGAGCGTCGCCTCGATGTCGTAGGGCAGCGTCGCGCTCGCGCCGAGCTCGGCGCCGGTACGACGCGTCCGGCTGGCGTTCACGTAGGTGGCGCGTCCGCCGGTGTTGGTGTCGACCACGATCTCGTTGCGGGTCTGGATATCGTAGAGCGCGAGATTGAGGCGCAGGTTGGACGCGACGAGCGCCTTGATGCCCGTCTCCCAGTGGCGGCTCGTGGCCGGGTCGAGCGCGAAGTTCAGTCCCGTTCCTCCCCCGGGCTTGTAAGCCATCTCGACGAAGGTCGGGGTTTCGAAGCCCTGGCCATAGCTGACGTAGGCGCTGGCCGTCGGCGTGATGCGATACAGCAGCCCCGCGGTCGGCGTGGTGGCGCTGAAGTTCCGGCTGCCGCTGTCGTCGGGGTTGCTCGGCAAAACGATGTAGTGGTCGACCGAGTCGAATGACACCTGGCTGGCACGCACGCCGGCAATCGCGATCCATTTCTCCGCTGGACGCCACTCGGCCTGGGCGTAGACCCCGGTGCCGGTCACCGAGTCGTCCTCGTCGCGCTTCAGGCCCCCGAGATCGCCGAAATCGTTGATATAGCCGCGGCGGTGCTCGTCCTGGACCTCGTACTCGGCGCCGACGTTGAGGGTGAGCGGCCGACCGGCGAGCGTGGCGTCGTGCGCCAGGCGCAGCCCCGCGCCACCGAAATTCCGGCCGAGGTCGACCACCCCGCCCGAACTGGTCGGCGCGTTCTGCGCGCCGAGCGGGATCGCGAGGTACTGGCGCACGGTACGGTCGCCGGCGTACAGCGTCGCGCTCAGCGTGTTGTCGCCGAAGCGGTGCTCCAGCGTACCGCCGACCTGGTTTTGCAGCACGCTCTTGCGCGTGTCGAACTGGATCGCTCCCGTACCGGCCTGGCGGCGGTCGGCGTCGAGTTGGGCGCGGGTCAGGCCGAGCGGATCCTGCACCTCCGGGCTGTTGAAGTAGTTGGCCACCACCGTCACCGTGGTGTCGCCCTCCAGGCCGAAGCGCAGCTTGGTGTTCAGATCGTCGCGCCGCGCGCTGCTGTGATCGCGGTAGCCGTCGGTTCCGAAGCGCGCGCCGCTCGCCAGCCAATCCATGTTCCCGCTGCGCTCGCCCGCCTTCAGTCCCGCGCGCCATGTGCCGTAGGAGCCCCCCTCGGCGCTCGCGCTGAATCCCGGCGCGCTGGAGCCGGTCTGCGTGAAGATGTTGAGCACGCCGCCCGCGGCGTTGCCGTACATCACCGAGGACGGCCCGCGCAGTACCTCGATCTTGTCGGTCGAGCCGAGATCGACGTGCGATACCTGCCCCTGGCCGTCGGGCATGCTGGCCGGGATGCCGTCCACCATCAGCCGCAGGCCGCGGATGCCGAAGGTCGAACGCGCGCCGAAGCCGCGCGAGGAGATCTGCAGGTCCTGCGCGTAGTTCTGACGGTTCTGCGCCACGATTCCCGGCACCGCGCCGAGCGACTCGGACAGGTTGACCTCCTGCCGGTCGAGATGGATCTCGTCGCCGTAGACGCGGTCGATCGAGGCCGGTACCTCGAGCGTGGGCCGCGCGTTGCGCGTCGCGGTCACCGTCACCGCGTCGCTGTCGGCGGCCTGCTGCGCCAGCGAGAGGATCGGCGCACAGAGGAGCACCACACCGCATGCGATGCTTCGGGTCGTGCTCATTTCGGCATCTCCACGGTCACCTTGATGCTCGAATACCACTCGGCGACATTTTCGATGTCTGCATCGGAAAGCGACTTCGCGACGACGCTCATCTGCTCGTTATGGCGGCTGCCCGAGCGGAACGCGCGCAGTTGCTCGACGACGTATTCCTTCTGCTGGCCGCTCAGGTTCGCCGCTCCGGGAAGCGTCGCCCGGCCATCCTCGCCATGGCAGTTCTGGCATAGCGTATTGACCTTGTGTCGCCCTGCCGCGAGATCCCCTGCCCGCGCGGCGGCGAGCGGCCAGGCTGCGGGCAGAGCGAGAAGGAGCGCCAGAACGAAGCGATTCTTGTTCATCCGCTTTGCCCCAAAAAGAGCGGCGGCCGGGCGCGGTGCCCGACCGCCGGGTTGCTTCAGTTGGCTACTTGCCTTGGTACGAAATGCGATAGATCGCGCCGGCCTTGTCGTCCGCCACGAGGATTGAGCCATCGACGTATTGCCTGACGTCGACCGGCCGGCCGAGGTACACGCCTTCCTCGTTCATCCAGCCCTCGGCGAAGGGCTCGGTCTTCACGGCGTTGCCCTTGGCGTCAAGGTAGGTGACCATCACCCGGGCGCCCCTCGGTTTCACCGCGTTCCAGGAGCCGTGCTGCGCGCTGAAGATCGCGTTGTGGTACTTCTCGGGGAACATCTTGCCGGTATAGAACATCATGCCCAGGTCCGCTGCGTGCGCGATCATTTCCACCTGGGGCTTGACGTAGATCGCGGCGAGCTCCTTCGGGATCTGCTTGTCCTTGTACTCGTTTGTGCGCGTGCTCCCGCCGCCGTAATACGGGAAGCCGTACCAGCCGCCCATATGGAGCTTGCCGTTCGTGGCGGGCACCTTGTTCAGCTCGCCCGGAGGAATCTCGTCCCCCATGCCGTCGACCTGGTTGTCGGTGAACCAGAGGCTGTGATCTTTGGGATTGAAGTCCAGCCCCGACGAATTGCGCATCCCGGTGAGGATGACCTGGCGGTCGCCCCCGTCACGATTGAAGGATACGATGCCGCCGATGCCCCATTTCCGGTACAGATCGACCTTTTCGGGCGGGGTGACGTTGAACGGCTGCCCGAGCGTGATGTAGAGCCTATTGTCGGGCCCGATCACGCAGGCGCGCGCGGTGTGGTTGTACGACTCTTCCTCGGGCGGGATCAGCTGCCCCTGCTTGACGATCGGAACCGCGACCGTGTCGGGGCTCTCCATGAAGTATTCCGCCGCCGGGAACATCATTACCCGGTTGCGCTCGACCACGAACAGGAAGCCGTCGGGCGAATAGCAGGATCCCGCCGGGTCGTCGAACTTGACGCTCGGGCTGAACTCGTCGACCGTGTCGGCGACGTTGTCCATGTCGCGGTCGGTGACCGCCCAGAAGGTGGTCTTGCGAGTCCCGACGAACACGGTGCCCTTGTTGCGGCTCACGGACATCTGGCGTGCATCCGGCACGATCGCGAATAGCTCGATCTTGAATCCGTCGGGCAGCTTGATGCGCTGCAGCACCTTCTTCAGGTTTTCCGCGTATTGGCCACCTTGCGGCACCCTTTTTCCGGCTACCGCATCGGTGCGCTTGAAGGCTCCCAGTTTCTCCAGGTTTGCATCATCGTCCTTCGCGAAGACGGTGCCGGCGGAAATCGAAAAAGCCAGGCCGATCGCTAGGACCATAGCGCTGCGTTTCATGTTTCCTCTCCCTATCGTGGAACCCGCTTGTGCTTGTCTCGGGCAATTACCTCCCGATCGGCGGCGCCATTGCGGCCCCGCTCGGGTGGGGGAGCCGATGCTCTACCCCCTGTCATGGCGCGTCAAGTACTCGAAATGGTGTTTCGCTGGCAGCAGGACTTGGGGGAAACTTCCCACCGGAGCTCACCCATCCATGAATTTGTCCTCCCCCTACTTCGACGACACGCACCGCCTGCTGCGCGACACGCTGCGGCGCTTCGTCGAGAAAGAGGTGATTCCCCACGCTCCCGCCTGGGAAGAGCAGGGGTTCGTGCCGCGCCAGGTGC
>JBAUTZ010000453.1:0-19892 GCA_049582445.1 Burkholderiales bacterium | reverse complement strand
GCCGACGTAGAGCGAGAACGTCGGGCCCGCGGTTCCCGCGGTGATCGCCAGCATCAGTCCCATGTTGCGGTTGCCGCTCAGGAGCGCCGCGCCGTAGGCCGCCGCAGCCCCGGCTCGGCGAAACAGCGCGAATCCCGCGAGGTGCAGCAGCGCAGTCGCGACGCAGGCCACGAGCAGCAGCTCGCCGATGAACCGTGGATCGCGCAGCAGGCGTGCGGTCACCCCGTCCATCACCACGATCGCGAACACGACCAGCAGCACCACGTTCAAGCCCGCGAGAAGCCCGTCGTTGCGGGCCAGCCGCGCGCGGCCGATCGCGCGCCGAAGCGCAAAGGAGAGCGCGAAGGGCGCGGCCACCACGAGCGTCACTCGCACGAAGAACGCCGCCAGGTCGATCTGAACCCCCGTCTGGGGCAACAGCAGCGCGACCAGCGGCGTGAGCGTGAGCGGCAGGACGAGCGTCGTTGCCACGGTGGCGACGACTGCCAACACGCCGTCCAGGCCCAGGATCATCGCGAACACCGCGGCCGAGCCGATCGGCGGTGCCGCCGCCTGCAGCAGCAGCACCAGGCGGAGGTCGGGCTCCAGCCCCGCGAATCCGGTGCCGAACCATACGACCAGTGGCGAGGCCACTAGTTGCCAGAGCGTGATCCACCCCGGCAGCGCCGGTCGTCGCGCGGCTTGCGCGATACGGTCCCAGTCGAGCCGCAGAAGCGCCGCGGTCAGCGTGCCGATCACCAAGTAGGTGAGCAGGGGGCGCAGCAACGTCGCGAGGTCCGGCAGGACGATGCCGACGAACACCCCCGCGGGCAGCGCCCAGCGCGCGTGCCGGCCGAGATATCCGAGGAGGGTGCGCAATTGCGCCGCCTCAGCCCTTCTTGCGCCGGTCTTTGATGCGCTTGGCCTTGAACTCCGTTTTCGGCAACGTGTCGGGCGGCAGGACGTCGACGCCGACGCGCAGCTCGATGCGCGAGCTGATCGCGTTCTGCACCGCGGCGATCACCGCGGCGGGCTTCTGATAGTCCGCGTGCTCGACCAGGACGGTCATGAAGTCGATCCCGTCGGGATTGGTGTCGAGGACGACTTCGTACTCGTCGCCTATGCCGGCCACGGAGCGCACACCCTCCTCCAGGACCGAGGGGTAGAACTTGATCGCGCGCAGGTTGATGAGATCGTCGGCGCGTCCCTGGAAGCCGCCGATCGCGCGCACGTGGGTGCGGCCGCAGGCGCAGCGCGCGCTGTCGAACACCGTGTAGTCGCCCACCACGAAGCGCAGCTGCGAGGAGCTTTCCGAGTTCATGTTGGTGCACAGCGTGATGCCGCGCTCGCCCTCGGGAACGCGCTTGCCGGTCTCGGGGTCGATGAGCTCCCACACTTGGAAGTCTTCCATCAGGTGGGTCTGAATCCTGCCATCGGGACGCACTGCTGCCGGGCAGGAATAGCCGCCGGAATGCGGCGCCGCCTCGGTACAACCGTAGAACTCGACCAGCTTCGCGTCCCACATATTTTCCAGCCGCTCGCGCGTCGCCGCGATCCCGGCGGCCGGTTCGCCGCCGGTGAATAGTGTCTTCACCGAGGTCTTGCGCGGGTCGTGGCCCATCTGCTGCATGGTGCGCCCGAGCCGCAGCAGCTGCGAGGGGAGCGTCGCGAGGATCGTGGGCTGGTAGCGCATAATGATGTTGCAGCGCAGTTCCGCGGTGAGGCCGCCGCCAGGGATGCACGGCACGCCCATGTGTGCGAGCGCGTGCAGCACGCCCCAGGCCCAAACATGTGGGCCGAACCCCACCACCAGGAATACCTTCTCGCCGCGCCGCGCGCCGAGCGACCACAGTGCGCGCGCATTCGCCCACTGCCACTGCTTCAGGTCGAACTTCGAGTAGCGAAAGATGCGCGGCAGACCGGTGGTACCCGAGGTGGGAAAGAGCGTCCAGCCGCGCTCATTCCAGATCTCGTCGTCGTGCGTGGTGTAGGTCCCCCAGGGCGGATTGGCCATCAGATCCTCGGCCATCTCCTTCTTGTCGATGGGCGGCCACTTCACCAGGTCGTCCACACAGCGGATGTCGTCGGGCGTCAGGCCGAGCCGGTCGAAGCGGCGCCGGTAGAACGCCGAGTTCTCGTACAGGAACGGGGTCAGTACCGCTAACTTTTCGTCCTGCAGCGCGCGCAGTTCGTCGCGCGACGCGCAATCGAGGGAGGGCGACCAGTATTCGGGCGATCCAGGTTTCTCGAAGTCGCGGCGGTGCTTCTCCAGCGTCTCGAGCCACTTGCGGCGCGTCGCTTGCTTGCGGTCGGTGTCAGCCATGGAGTCCCTCCCTCCTCGATCGATAGAATACCGTGACCATGACAAAGCCCATCGAACCGAACGGCCGGCCGCCGTTTCGCGCCGACCACATCGGCAGCCTGCTGCGCCCGCAGAAGCTGCGCCACGCGTTCCGCGAGCACGCCGCGGGGCGGCTTGACGACGCCGCCTTGAGGGCGGTGGAGCACGCCGCGGTACGCGACGTGGTGAGATTGCAGGAAGACTGCGGCCTGGAGGTGATCACCGACGGCGAGTATCGCCGCGCCTCCTACTGGGAGAAATTCGTCCGCCTCACCGAGGGGCTGACGGTCAAGGACGCGGTGTTCAGGTTCCACGATTCGCACGGGCACGAGAGCGAGTTCACCGCGCCGTACGTGATTAAGAAGGTGGCGCGCGGCGCGCCGATCGCGCTCGACGAGTTCGAGTTCGTAAAGGGCGTGACCCGGCGCACGCCGAAGATCACCATGCCGGCGCCCTCGACGATGCACTTCTACCGCTTCACCGACTACGCGGCGCCAGGCGTCTACCGCGAGCCCGGCGAGTTCTTCGCCGACCTGGGCACGGTGTACCAGGCCGAGATCGCCGAGCTCGCCCGCGCCGGCGCGCGTTACGTGCAGCTCGACGAAGTCGCGCTCGCCATGCTGTGCGACCCGGCCGCGCGCGACCAGGTGAAGGCCGCTGGCGGCGATCCGCAGCGGCTCGTCGACCTCTATGTCGATGCGATCAACGCGGCAGTCGACCGGCGGCCCCCCGGGATGGTGATCGGCGTGCACATGTGCCGCGGCAACTACAAGGGCCTGTACCTCTCCGAAGGCGGCTACGACTCGATCGCCGAGAACCTTTTCGGCCGCGCGCGCGTCAACCACTTCTTGCTCGAGTTCGACACGCCGCGCGCGGGCGACTTCGCTCCCTTGCGCTTCGTGCCGCGCGACAAGGGCGTCGTACTAGGCCTGGTGAGCTCGAAGACCCCCCAGCTCGAGAGTATCGACCTGCTGAAGAAGAGGGCCGCCGAGGCGGCGAAATATGTCGATCCCGCGCGCCTCGCGCTGAGCCCGCAGTGCGGCTTCGCCAGCACCATGGGCGGCAACCCGGTGACTGAGGCCGACGAGCGCGCGAAACTGAGGCTCTGCGTCGAAGCTGCGCGCGCGATCTGGGGCTAGGCGGCGCCCGGCGCGGCGATTACCCGGTTCATCCAGCGTGCGGTGTGCGCGGCACCGCCGAAGCTGAAGAAATGCGCGCCCACGACGTTGCACGCCGTCCGCGCGAGGCAGTAGCGCGCAATCGCGACCAGCTGCTCGTGAGGGTCGGTGTGCGTGACGAGGCGCGCGATGCCCATTCCCTGGTCGCGCAGGGCGCGCAGCGACGCGCTTACCCCGCAGCGCTGCGCGAACCTGAGCAGCGTCGCCGGCTCGGTCGGACCCGCGACGCCGACGTAGACCGGGACGCGCGGCGCGCGCGCGGCGAGGTCGGCGCAGTACTCGACCACGCGTGCCGGTGCGAAGGAGAACTGGGTCACGACGTAGGCCCCTAGCCCCTGCGCGGCGGCGAGCGAAAGCTTCGTTTCCATGGCGCGCTCGAGCGCCGTGCGCGGGATGCGCGCATGTCCCTCCGGGTAGCCCGCAAGCCCGACCTCACGCACGCCGCACTCCGCAAGCGCGCCATCTTCGAGCAGCGCGACGCTGTCGGCCCAAGGGCCGCGCGGCTGTGGGTCGTCACCCCCGATGAGCAGCACTTTCTGCACGCCCGCATGTCGTACCGCACGCGCGAGGAATGCCGTCAGTTCGCTGCGCGACGCGACGCGCCGGGCAGCGAGGTGCGGCACCGGTTCAAGCCCGGCGGCGTGCACCGCCTCGAGCGCTGCGAGCGTCTCGGCGAGCGAATGGCGTGGCAGGTGATTGACGTAGACCTTGGTGCCGGCGGGCAGCATCGTGCCGAGCGCGTGTGCGTCCTCGGCGCGATGCGCGGTCATTTCGACGGAGCCGCAGGACACCAGCTCTGCGATCGTTTCGGCGACGGCGTCCGGTGCGGCGTTGACGGTGCTCATGTTGGTCTCCTAGCGTCTCTTGCGCGACACCACGTACGATTCGTCGAGGAACCACAGGCCCCCGTGACGCTGCAGCACGTCGCGCGTGGCCTCGAGGTAGCCGCGCTCGCCCAGCGCCCCGGCGAGCCGCTCATCGTCGATCTGCGCTACGTACACCGCCGCGTTCCAGGCCGCGAACAGCGTCGAGGTGCCGATACTTTCCGAGATCTCGGTGGGCAGCGTGTGCATGTCGTAGCGGAACACCGCGCGGGCATCGGAATAGGCGTTGAAGTTGTAGTGTCGGGCTTCCCGGCCGAGTTCGGCGCGCACGACGCGCAGCAGGTCGTGGCGTCCGGTCCGGAACGGACTCTCGTCCGGCCAGACCCTGCGCACGATTTCCAGCCCCGGGTCATTGCCGTAGGAGTGGATGCCGAGCAGTCGCCCGCCGGGTCCGAGCGCCCGCGCGAGCGGTCCGATCACCTTCGCCGCCTTGAATTCAGCCGGTACCCTCGCCCGGTAGGGCTGCGACGCGATCACCAGGTCATAGTCGGCGCGCGCCTTGCCGTGGAGGGGAATGACATTGTGCAGGAGGAAGCGGAAGTCGTCGCGGTAGATCACCAGCGCCACCGGACGCTCGTACACGGGATTCCCCGTTTTCGCGCTGTGGCGAGCCTGCCAGTTGCGCGCGAGAAACGGCTCGAGGGCTGTGATCTGCTCGTCGAAATCGTGGGCGGTGGTGCCGGTGAGCGCAACCTCGTGCCATACGAGCGAGGTTGCGGCGCTGACCGACTTGGGTGCGAGCCACGGCGCCTCGTTGTAGTACATATTGGTCACCACCAGCACCGTGGCGGGATGCTCGAACAGACGGTCGGCCATCTTGTTGAGCGACAGGCGCACGTCCTCAAGGCTGATCTCCTTGCCGACGAAGAAAAAGGGCGCGGTCGGAAAGCGCCGGTGCATCTCGCGCATCACGCGCGTCAGCACCGTACCGTCACCCATTCCGGCGTCGAACACGCGCACCGCCGGCGGCTGCGGATGGATGTGCGCGAGCTCCATGCCGACGCGCTGCGCGATCACGCCTTTCTCGCCGCAGGTGTTGACGAACAGAAGGTACTTCTGCCGGTTGTCGAAGAAACGGAAATTCCGCGAAGGCGCGCCTTCCAACTGAGCGACCTCGGATGCCTGCGGGCTGCGCGAGGCGGGGCGAATGAGGGGCAGCAGTTCGACGGGATGCACGGGCGAGGTCGCGCCGTGCCGCGCCAGGTAGGTGCTGACGCGTTCCAGCGTCTCGGGCGTAATGCGAGCCCCGTCGCGGAGGCGCGCCACGAACTTGCCGTCGTTGACCGCGCGGCGGCCGAAGGTCGACTCCGCCACGCCGTTTCGTCGGCAGAACTCGGCGATGCTGTCGAGCAGCGCGCCGCCGCGCTGCGTGACCGTATCCATCTGACCTCCTCTGCCGAACGCTAAGACCGTGCTTGTTGGGAAGACAACCACAACGGAAACAGATTTGGAAGTGGGATGTATCCCAACTCAATTAATCAAAGGGTTACTGTTCAACGCTCCCCAACGTCGTGCGCCGTGGATCGTCGGCTAGAATCCTCGCTCCATGAGCGACAAGCCCTCGCGCGGTCTGGCCCGCGGTCTCACCAACTACGGCGACGCGGGTTTCTCGCTCTACCTGCGGCGCTCGTTTGCCAAGAGCATGGGCTTCTCGGGTGAGATGCTCGAGCGGCCCGTGGTCGGGATCGCCGATTCGAGGAGCGGGTTCAATAATTGCCACCGGCATTTCCCGGAGCTGCTTGAGGCGGTGAAGCGCGGCGTGATCGCCGGAGGCGGGTTACCGCTCGAATTTCCGACGGTTTCCCTGGGCGAGGTCTTCCTGTCGCCCACCTCGATGATGTTCCGCAACCTGATGTCGATCGACGTCGAGGAGATGGTGCGGGCGCAGCCCATGGACGCCGTGGTTCTGATGGGCGGCTGCGACAAGACGGTGCCCGCGCAGCTGATGGGCGCGGCGAGCGCCGATGTTCCCGCGGTCCAATTGCTCGCCGGCCCGATGATGCCGACGTCGTTTCATGGCGAGCGCCTCGGCGCCTGTACCGACTGCCGGCGTTTCTGGGCGATGCATCGTGCGGGCAAGGTCGATGAGCGCGGCATCGAGGAGATCGAGGGCAATCTCGCGACCACGGCAGGAACCTGCGCGGTCATGGGGACCGCCTCGACCATGGCTTCGCTTGCGGAGGCTCTCGGCATGGCTTTGCCTGGTACGGCGGCCATTCCGGCAGTGCACGCCGACCGGTTGCGGGCTGCGGAAGCGAGCGGCCGACGCGCGGCCGAGATGGCGCGTGCCCCGGTGCGCCCATCGCAGGTGATTACGGAGAAGTCTATCGAGAACGCGCTGCGCGTGCTGCTCGCGATCGGCGGCTCGACCAACGCGATCGTGCACCTGACCGCGATCGCGGGGCGCGTGGGAGTGAAGCTCGAACTCGCGCGCCTGAACCAGCTTTCGGACTCGACGCCGGTGCTGGTGGATCTCAAGCCCACGGGCCAGTACTACATGTCGGACCTGTACGCTGCCGGAGGGATCGGCGCGGTGCTGCGGGAGCTCAAGCCGTTGCTCAATCTCGATTGCATGACGGTCGCCGGCGAGACCCTCGGCGAGCGCCTCACACGCGAGGAACAGGCCGGCGCCTGGGTCGATCGTGCCGTCGTGCGGTCGTTCTCCGAGCCGTTCCAGAAGGAGGGCGGCCTGGTGGCGCTGTTTGGTTCGTTGGCGCCGAACGGCGCGATTCTCAAGCGATCGGCGGCCGACCCCGCGCTCTTCGAGCGCGAGGGCCGCACGGTCGTGTTCGGCTCGCTCGATGACCTCGCCGCGCGCATTGATTCGCCCGAGCTCGACGTTCGTCCCGAGGACTTCCTCGTGCTGCAGAACGCGGGGCCGAAGAGCGGCTACGCGATGCCCGAGGCGGGGTACTTGCCGATTCCGGCGAAGCTGGCGCGCGCCGGCGTCAAGGACATGGTGAGAATCTCGGATGCGAGGATGAGCGGCACCGCCTACGGCACGATCGTGCTGCACGTCTCGCCCGAGGCGGCCGTCGGGGGTCCGCTTGCGCTGGTCAGGAACGGCGACCGCATCCGGATCTCGGTGAAGAGCCGCCGCATCGACCTGCTGGTTGCCGAAGACGAGCTCGCAAAACGGCGCGCCGGGTGGCGCCCTCCTGCCGCGCCCTCACGCGGATACGGCAAGCTCTACATGGACCACGTGTTGCAGGCGGAAGACGGCTGCGACTTCGACTTCCTGCGCAAGGCCTAGGGCCGCGCTACTTCTCGTAGTCGTACTTGATGTTGAAGCTGCCGTCGCTGGTGAACATCAGCGTCGCTTGCCGCCATTGCCGCTGCTCGTAGGTCGGAAGGAACTGGTTGAGCGAATAGACGTCCTTCGCCACCTTTTCCTTGTCGCACGGCTGGAGCGGGTGCCCGGCGGCCTCGTCCCCCGCGGCGGCGTAGAAGAAGTCCGCCTCGAAATGCCGGGTGCCGCCCTCCTTTTTCAGCTCGGTCACGACCACCCAGGCGCGCTTCCAGTTGCTGGGAAGGCCCACGGCGATGCAGTTGAATATCTCCTGCACCACCTTCGGGTCGACCTCCGGCTTCTTGTCGTCGGCTTTCGGCTCGTCGGCGGCCAGCGCCGGGCCCAGCCACAGCGCAACCAGCAATGAAACGAATATTCGCTTGATCATCGTTGCCTCAGGCAGAACGATACCAGAACACGGCGGCGTTGCGCAGCGCAGCGTGACAAGCGCCAGCGGTTGGCGCAACATAATTTAGGTTTAATCTATTTAGGCCTTTACATAATGCTGCGATCCTCCGCCACGGCCGTTGCGCGCGAAGACCGCGAATCCGGCTCGCGAGCGGACGACCACCGCGCGCTGCGCCTGTGGCTGCGGCTGCTGACTTGCACCCACCTGATCGAAGGTGTGGTTCGCGGCCGTCTGCGTGAGCGCTTCGCCACTACGCTGCCACGCTTCGATCTGATGTCACAGCTGGAGCGCCATCCGGAAGGACTGAAGATGAACGAGCTGTCGCGCCGGATGATGGTGACCGGCGGCAATGTCACGGGCATCGTCGATCAGCTTGCGAAGGAGGGGCTGGTCGAGCGCCAGCCCGACCCTTCCGACCGCCGTGCGCTGCGCGTGCGGCTGACGCGCGCGGGCGAGCGTGCGTTCGCAGAGATGGCGCGTGCGCACGAGGAATGGATCGTTGCGACGCTTTCGGGTCTCAACCGTAGCGAGCACGGGCAGCTCTTCCGCCTGCTCGCCAAGGTCAAGCACAACGCTCTTACGCACATCGAAAAGGGAGCGACATGAATCGCTTCTCGCACTACGAATGGCCGTTTCTCGACGAGCGCCACGCAAGGCTCGCGCACGAGGCCGAGGCGTGGGCGAAGGCGCACCTCGGCTACGCGCACGAGGAAGATGCCGACGCGGTGTGCAAGCGGCTGGTCAAGGAGCTCGGCGCGGCCGGCTTCCTGCGCTATTGCGCCCCCGGCACCGACCAATTCGACGTGCGCTCGATCGCGTTGCTGCGCGAGGTGTTTGCGTATCACGCGGGGCTGGCGGATTTCGCCTTCGTCATGCAGGGCCTGGGTAGCGGCCCGATTGCGCTCGCGGGCAGCGCGGCGCAGCGTGAGCGCTACCTGACGAAGGTCGCCGCGGGCCAGGCGATCGCGGCATTCGCACTGTCGGAGCCCGATGCCGGCTCGGATGTGGCGGCGCTCTCCACCACCGCCGGGCGCGATGGTGCGCACTGGGTGCTGGATGGAACCAAGACCTGGATCTCGAACGGCGGCATCGCGGACTTCTACGTCGTGTTCGCCAAGACCGATTCCGCCGCCGGCACGCGGGGCATCTCGGCATTCGTGATCGATGCCGACACCCCGGGACTCGACGCGCGCGAGCGCATCGATATCGTCGCCCCGCACCCGATGGCGACGGTGCGCTTCAGCGGCTGCCGCGTTCCAGCCGACACTCTGATCGGGGAGCCCGGAGAAGGCTTCAAGCTGGCGATGCGCAATCTCGACGTGTTCCGCACCACGGTCGCCGCGGCGGCGCTCGGCCTTGCGCGACGCGCGCTCGACGTGGCTCGGGCGCGAGCGAAGGAGCGGCGCATGTTCGGCCAGACCCTGGCCGACTTCCAGCTCACGCAGGCGAAGCTCGCCGATATGGCGACCGGAATCGACGCGGCGGCGCTGCTCACCTACCGCTCGGCCTGGGTACGCGATGTCCATGGCCGACGCGTCACGAGCGAGGCCGCGATGGCCAAGATGTATGCCACCGAGACCGCACAGCGGGTGATCGACGACGCGGTGCAGATCTGCGGCGGACTCGGGGTGACGCGTGGCCATCCGGTCGAGCTCCTCTACCGCGAGGTGCGCGCGCTGCGCATCTACGAAGGTGCGACCGAAGTGCAAAAGCTGATCATCGCCAGGGAGCTGCTGAAATGAGCTACACGGCGCATAGCGATACCTTCGCGCGCGACAACCTGCCGCCGCGGCATCAGTGGCCGGAGTTCCTGTTCGAGGGGCCGGGGCTGAAGTATCCCGCGCGCATGAACTGCGCCGCCGAGTTGCTCGACGCGGCGGTCAGGAAAGGGCACGGAGCGCGCACTGCGATCCACGCGGCTGACGGCCGCTGCAGCTACGCGCAGTTGCTGGCCCAGGCCAACCGGCTGGCGAACGTTCTCGTGCGGCACATGGGCCTCAAGCCCGGCAACCGCGTACTGCTTAGAGGCCCGAACAACCCGATGATGGCCGCCTGCTGGTTCGCGGTGATCAAGGCGGGCGGCATCGTCGTGCCTACCATGCCACTGCTGCGCGCCAAGGAGCTCACGGACATCATCAACAAGGCGCAGGTCACGCACGCGTTGTGCGACAAGCGCCTCGAATCTGAGCTGGTAGCGGCGCTTCCAGCCTGTCCGACGCTGCAGACGATCCGCTACTGGTACGACGACGGACAGGATGCGCTGGACGTGCTGGCCGCGGCGCAGCCCGCGGGCTTTCGCAACGTGGACACCGCGGCCGACGATGTCGCGCTGATCGCATTCACCTCCGGCACGACCGGCAAGCCCAAAGGCACGATGCACTTTCATCGCGACGTGATCGCGATGTGCGACTGCTTTCCGCGCTCCTGCCTCAAGCCGACGAAAGACGACGTGTTCTGCGGCACCCCGCCGATCGCCTTCACCTTCGGCCTGGGCGGCATGCTGTGCTTCCCGCTGCGCTTCGGCGCCTCGACGGTGCTGATCGAGCGGCTCGCTCCCGACAGCCTGCTCGATACCATCAGCCGGTTCCGCGCCACGGTGTGCTTCACCGCGCCGACCATGTTCCGGGCCATGGCGGGTATCGCGAAGGGCTACGACCTCTCGAGCCTGAAGAAATGCGTCTCGGCGGGCGAGGCGCTGCCCGATGCGACGCGGCAGCTGTTCAAGGGCGCCACCGGCGTCGAGATCATCGATGGCATCGGCTCGACCGAGATGATCCACATTTTCATCTCCCATACGCCGGAGCGCGTACGGCGCGGCGCGACCGGCTACGCGATTCCCGGCTACCGGGCAACGGTGCTGGACGACGAGGGGCGGCCTTGCAGGCCCGGCGCGGTCGGCCGCCTGGCGGTGAAGGGCCCGACGGGCTGCCGCTACCTGGCCGACGAGCGCCAGGCCAACTACGTCCAGGGCGGCTGGAACATCACCGGCGACGCCTACTCGATGGACGCGGATGGCTACTTCTTCTATCAGGCCCGCACCGACGACATGATCATCTCCGCCGGCTACAACATCGCCGGCCCGGAGGTCGAGGGCGCGCTTCTCGGCCACGCCGCGGTGGCCGAGTGCGGCGTCGTCGGCTGGCCCGACGAGGAGCGCGGCACGATCGTCAAGGCGTTCGTCGTGCTGAAGCCGGGCTATGCCAGGAGCGAGGCGCTTGCCGAGGAACTGAAGGAGCACGTGAAGCGGGTGATCGCGCCATACAAGTACCCGCGCGCGGTCGAATTTCTGGACGCGCTGCCGCGCACCGAGACCGGCAAGCTGCAGCGCTTCAAGCTGAGGAAGGTGGCGTAATGCAAATCCTGCAACCTCCGGGTTGGGCACGGCCCAAGGGCTTTTCCAATGGCATCGCGGTGCGCGGCGGGCGCACGGTGTACATCGCCGGGCAGGTGGGCTGGACCGGCCAGGGAGAGTGGCTGGAAGCCTCATTCGCCGGACAGTTCCGCCAGGCGCTCGCCAACATCGTCGCGGTGCTGGCCGAGGCGGGCGGGCGACCCGAGCACCTGGTGCGCCTTACCTGGTACGTGCTCGACCGCCAGGAGTATCTCGCTGCGCTGCGTGAAGTCGGGGCGGCATACCGCGAGTTGATCGGCAAGCATTACCCGACGATGGCGGTGCTGCAAGTGAGCGGCCTGGTCGAGGCGCAGGCCCGGTTGGAGATCGAGGCGACCGCTGTCATCCCGGACTGAGGGGGTTACATGAAAGTCACCATCATCGGTGGCGGTCCGGGCGGACTGTACTTCGCCCTGCTCGCGAAGAAGGCCTGGCCGCGCTGGGACATCACGGTGTACGAGCGCAACCGCCCGGACGACACCTTCGGCTTCGGCGTCGTGTTCTCCGACCAGACGCTCGACACCTTCAAGGCCTACGACGTCGTGAGCTACGAACGGATCCGCCGGCGCTTCGCCTACTGGGGCGACGTCGACGTCGTCTACAAGGGCCGCGTCATGCGCTCGGGAGGCAACGGCTTCTGCGGCTGCTCGAGGAACGCGCTGCTCGCGATCCTGCAGGACCGCTGCCGCGAGCTCGGCGTGCAGATCCGCTTCCAGACCGAGGTTGACGGGCTCGAGCAGTTCGCCGATTCGGAGCTCATCGTGGTCGCCGATGGCATCAACTCCAGGATTCGCGAAAAGCACAAGAGTCACTTCAGGCCGAGCGTCGACCTGCGTCCCAACAAGTTCACCTGGCTCGGCTCGACCCGGCCGCTGGACGCATTCAAGTACTTCTTCCGCGAGACATCCGAAGGCATCATCCTCGCGCACTGCTACCAGTATGAAGAGGGACGCTCGACCTGGGTGATCGAAACGGACGAGAACACCTGGAAGAACTTCGGCTTCGACCGGATGAGCGAGGCCGAGATGCTGCCCGTGCTGGAGCGGGTGTTCGCCGAGGAGCTCGCTGGGCACCCGCTCATCGCCAACCGCTCCATCTGGCGCAACTTTCCGACCATCACGAACTCGACCTGGGTCATGACGGAAGGGAAAACGGGCGTGGTGCTGGTGGGCGACGCCAAGGCGACGGCGCACTTCTCCATCGGCTCGGGCACCAAGCTGGCGATGGAGGACGCGATCGCCTTGTTCGAGGCTCTGAGGAAGGAGAGTTCGCCGAAGGCCGCGCTGCGGCTCTACGACACGGCCCGCCGCGAGGAAGTCGAAAAGACGCAGCATGCGGCAAACGTGTCGCTCGCCTGGTTCGAGCACATGAGGCGCTACTGGGGCATGGATCCGCTGCAATTCGCCTTCGGGGTGATGTCGCGCTCCAAGCAGATCACCTGGGAGAACCTCGAGTTGCGCGATCCCGCGTTCGTGCGCGAGGTGCAGCGCTGGTTCGCAGCCGACGCGCGCGCGAGGGGGTTCGACATCGACGTCGCTAATCCGCCGGTACCGATGTTTACCCCGTTCCGCCTGCGGGGCATGACGCTCGAGAACCGCGTGGTGGTCTCGCCGATGGACCAGTATTCTGCCGTCGACGGCATGCCCACCGACTGGCATTTCGTGCACTACGGCTCGCGCGCGGTCGGCGGCGCCGGCCTGATGTACATCGAGATGACCTGCACCTCGCCTGAGGGACGCATCTCGCCGGGATGCACCGGGCTGTGGAACGAGGCGCAGCGCGACGCCTTCAGGCGCATCGCCGACTTCTGCCACGCGAATTCTCATGCCAAGCTGTGCATGCAGATCGGTCACTCGGGCCGCAAGGGCTCCACGCAGCTCGGCTGGGAGCGTATCGATCACCCGCTTGCGAGCGGCAACTGGCCGCTCGTATCGGCCTCGCCGATCCCCTACTACGAGGGCGAGTCGCAGGTTCCGCGCGAGATGGCGCGGGCGGACATGGACCGGGTACGCGACGAGTTCGTGCGCGCGGCGCGGCTCGCCGACGAGGCCGGCTTCGACATGCTCGAGCTGCACATGGCGCACGGCTACCTGCTCGCAAGCTTCATCTCGCCGCTCACCAACACGCGCGGCGACGACTACGGCGGACCGATCGGCAACCGCATGCGCTTCCCGCTCGAGGTGTTCCGCGCCTGCCGTGCCGCGTGGCCGCAGGACAAGCCGATGTCGGTGCGCATCTCGGCGACCGACTGGGCTGCGGGAGGCCTGTCGGGCGAGGATTTGATGGCGCTCACGCGCATGTTGAAGGACGCGGGCTGCGACCTGATCGACTGCTCGTCGGGACAGACGGTGCCGCACCAGAAGCCGGTCTATGGACGCATGTACCAGGCGCCGTTCGCCGACTGGGTGCGAAACGAGGTCGGAATCGCCACCATGACGGTGGGCGCTGTGACGACCGCAGACCAGGTGAATACGCTGCTCGCCTCGGGCAAGGCCGACCTCGTTGCGCTGGCGCGGCCGCACCTGGCGAACCCGTACTTCACGCTGCAGGCCGCGGCGTGGTACCAGCACGCGGGCCAGCACTGGCCGCTGCCTTATCTTTCGGGCCGCGACCAGGCACTGCGCAACGCGCTTCGCGACCGTGCCGAGCTGACCGACGTCAAGCTGCGGGCGAGGCCGGCCAGTCACGAGCTGAAGGACGAAACCGGCTCCAGCGTGAAGAGAGCTGCATGAAGCGCTGCGCCTGGGCGAAATCGCCGCTCGCCATTGCCTACCACGACCGCGAGTGGGGGGTGCCGGTGCGCGACGACCGCAGGCTTTTCGAGTTCCTGATGCTCGAAGGCGCGCAAGCGGGCCTGTCCTGGGACACGATCCTTGCCAAGCGCGAACGCTACCGCGAGGTATTCGACGGTTTCGATCCGCGCAGCGTGGCGCGCTTCGGCGCGGCGAAGAAGGCGCAGCTCCTTTCGGATCCAGGCATCGTGAGGAACCGTGCCAAGGTGGAGGCCGCAGTTCTAAACGCGCAGCGCTTCCTCGATGTACAGCAGGAGTACCGCAGCTTCGCGGCTTACGTCTGGGGCTTCGTCGACGGGCATCCCCTGCAAGGCCGCAGGCGTCGGCCCGCCGATATTCCCGCGCGCACCGAGATCTCGGATGCGCTCGCGAAGGACCTGAAGGGGCGCGGCTTCAAGTTCGTCGGCTCGACCATCATCTACGCATTCATGCAGGCGGTCGGCATGGTAAACGACCACACGGTGGATTGCTTCAGGCACCGGAGCCTGGCGCGAAAATGAAGACGCGGCTCGGCATCGCCATGATGTTCGCCGTCGCTCGTGCTGCGCTCGCCTACGACATGAATGGAGTTGCGCTCGGCGACAGCGAGCGCGCGGTACAGGCAGCGTTTCCGAGCGCGTTTTGCCGACCGCTCGAATGGCAAACGACCGCCGCCGACCGCCGCTGCGACGACGGCAAGAGCTCATTTGCGGGCGTCGCGGCGCGCGTTACTTTCTATCTCAAGGGCGACGCGGTCCAGGCATTCGACGTGCGCTTCGACGCGCACGATCGCGAGCGCGTTGCCGCGTTCCTCAAGTCGCGCTACGGCGAGCCGCTCTCCGAGCGGGTAGAGACCATCAGCCGCCCCGGCAAGGCCGACCGCCAGACCTACCGGGCGCGCTGGCAGAAGGCAGGAGACAAGGTGCTGCTTTCGGCGCGCCTGGGGACGCGCTTCGCCCAGCTCGAGATCTCGCGCGGTGATTTCGCGGAACGCATCTATCGGGTCCATTAGGGCTGGTCGGCCCACACCCAGGGCCGACGCGCCCGATCCGATTCCTGCCAGGCAGCGATCGCACGCTCTCGCGTCAGCGTCACGCCGACGGCGTCGAGCCCCTCGAGCAGGGCCTTCTTTCTCAGCGCGTCGATGTCGAAACCGTGCACCTCGCCGTCGGGCGCGGTGAGCGTCTGCGCCGGCAGGTCGATCGTGACTTCGGCCGGCGCCGCAGCTTCGCCGAGAGCACGCAGCAGGCCGTCGACCACGGTCTTGGGCAGGCGGATCGCCAGCACGCCGTTCTGAAAGCAGTTGTTGTAGAAGATGTCGCCGAACGAGGGCGCGATCACGCAGCGAAAGCCCAGCCCCGCGATCGCCCACACCGCCATCTCGCGCGAGCTGCCGCAGCCGAAGTTCTCGCCCGCGACCAGGATCCGGGCGTCCCGGTATGCCTCCCGATTCAGCGGGAATTTCGGGTCGGCGCTTCCGTCCGGCCGGTAGCGCGCCATCTCGAACGCCCAGCGTCCCATCTCCGCGCGCGGCGTGCGCACGCAACGCTCCACGCGAATGATCATGTCGGTGTCGACGTTGGCCCAGGGCAGCGCTGCGGCGGCGGCGCGAAGAACCGAGAATTTGTCCATATTCAGGCGAGAAAATCGCGCACGTCCGCGATCTCTCCGGCGAGCGCGCAGGCCGCGGCGGTCGCTGGACTCGCGAGGTGCGTGCGCGCGCCCGGACCCTGTCGGCCGACGAAGTTGCGATTCGAGGTCGACACGCAGCGCGCTCCCGCCTCCACCAGCTCGCCGTTGGCGCCCACGCACAGCGAGCAGCCCGGCTCGCGCCATTGGAACCCGGCGTCACGAAACAACTCGTGCAGTCCCTCGGCTTCGGCCGCGCGCTTGACCGCCATCGATCCGGGCACCACCCAGGCCTCGACCTTGGGCGCCACCTTGCGTCCGCGGGCGATTTCCGCCGCGGCGCGAAGGTCGGACAGGCGCGAGTTGGTACAGGACCCGATGAACACGCGGTCTATCGGCGTTCCCGCGATCGGACGCCCGGGTTCGAGCCCCATGTATTCGAGTGCTTCGCGCTTGGCGTCGGGGATCCGTGCGTCGACCGCGATCGCGTCCTCGGGGCTCGTGCCCCAGGTGACCTGCGGTGCGAGCCCCGAGACGTCGATTTCGACTTCGCGGTCGAACTTCGCGCCGCGGTCGGAAGGCAGCGTCCGCCACCAGGCGAGCGCCGCGTCCCATTGCGCGCCCTGCGGCGCGAAGCGCCGCCCCTTCAGGTAGTCGTAGGTCGTCTCGTCGGGGGCGACCATGCCGATCTTGGCGCCGAGCTCGATCGACAGGTTGCAGAGCGTCAAGCGCGCTTCCATGCCGAGCGCGCGCACACCGCTGCCGGCATATTCCACCGCGTGCCCGACGCCGCCCGCCATGCCGACGCGGGCGATCAGCGCGAGGATCATGTCCTTGGCGTATACGCCCCTCGCCGCGGCGCCTTCGAAGCGCGCGCGCATCGTCTTCGGCCTGCGCTGCTCGACGGTCTGGGTGACGAGCACGTGCACGATCTCCGAGGCGCCGATGCCGAATCCCAGAGCCCCAAGCGCGCCGTTGGTGCAGGTGTGCGAGTCGCCGCACACCACCAGCGTCCCGGGCTGGGTGATGCCGAGCTCGGGCCCGATCACGTGCACGATTCCCTGCTCCTCGCCGCCGACGTCGAACAGGCGCACGCCCGCCTTGCGCGTTTCCCGGCGCAGGCCGTCCACCAGTACCTGTGCCCAGTCGTGCGCGCCGCCCGTACGGCCAGGCGCCGACGACACGACGTGATCTGCAGTGGCGAAAGTGAGGCCTGGATTGCGTACTCTGAGACCGCGCGCGGCGACCTCCGCGAGGGCGGCGCTACCTCCCAGGTCGTGCAACAGGTGCCGGTCGACGTGCAGCAGGTCGACGCCGCCGCCAAGCTCGCTTACGACGTGCGCATCCCACACCTTGTCGAAGAGGGTTGCGGCCATCAGCGCGGATACGAGCCGTTGTTGACGTCGAGCGTGGTGCCGTTCACGTACTCGGGGCTCGCGCTGCCGAGCCACAGGATCGCTTGCGCCACCTCGCCAGGGGTGCAGACGCGACCCGAGTACACGGCGCGCATCACGCCTTCCTTGCGCGAGTCGGGCAGCTGCTCGTACATCGCGGTCTGCGTCGGACCCGGCGCAACCGCGTTGACCAGCACACCGTGCCGCCCGAGCCACGCAGCGTAGCTCTTGGTGACGTTGAGCAACGCCGCCTTGCTCGCGCCGTACCACAGGTCGGGATGGCCGGTGTAGGCGGCCACCGACCCGACGTTCACCATGCGCCCGGCGCGGCGCTTCATCATCTGCGGCGCGAGCGACCGCATGAGCGCCTCGGGTGCCTCGAGGTTCACCGCCATGATCTCGCGACGGTGCGCGTCCGGGATCGCGTCGTAGGGTTCGCAGTAGAGCACCCCGGCGTTGTTCACCAAGGTGTCGATCGCCCCGAGCGAGGCAACGAGCGCGGGGATTTCCGCCACCACCGTCAGATCGTATGTGATGCGTTCGGCGCCCGCGAAATCGAACTGCGAGAAGTCCTTGTCCAGCGCGAGCACGCGGTAGCCCGCGCCGTGAAAGGCGCGCGCCGTCTCCAGGCCGATTCCCCTGCCCGCGCCGGTGATCAGCGCGACCGGCATGTCAGGCAGCCAGGCCCGGCATCCGGAACCCGGAGGAGCGAAGCTCGGCGATCAGGCCTTCTTCCTGGTTGCGTTCCAGCTCCACCAGAGGCGGGCGCAGCGTGCGCCATGCGGGATCGTTGGAAAAGTGGGCGATGATGGCCTTGAGCGCGGGAATCATTTGCACTTTCTGCACGATTTTGCGCGTGGCCGTGATGCCGGCCTGCAGCTTGTCCGCGTCGGCCGACTGCCAGTTACGGAACACCTGGTCGATCGCCGCGGGGTTCACGTTCCCGGTCGCGGTGATGCAGCCCTTTCCGCCGTGGCGCATGTTGTCGAGCAGGAAGACCTCGCTGCCCGCGAATACGTCGAAGCCGCTCTTGCCGAAGGCGTCGAGCATCGCCTTCGTGTTGTTCCAGTCGCCGGAGGAGTCCTTGACGCCGGCGACGATGCCGGGATACTTCCCGAGCAGCCGTTCGATCAGGGCCAGCGTGATCGGCACCTGCGAAACCGGCGGGATGTGGTAAAGGTAAAGGCGCAGCCGGTCGTCGCCCACGCGCTCGATCACTTCGGCGAAATTGCGGTACAGACCCTCGTCGGAAACGCCCTTGTAGTAGAACGGCGGCAGCATCAGGACGCCCGCACAGCCCATCTGCACCGCGCGGCGCGTCATCGCCACCGAGTCGCTTAGTGCACAGTGCCCCGTGCCGGGCATCAGCGTCGCAGGCGGAACCCCGCCCGCGACCAGCGCCTCGAGGAGCCGCAGCTTTTCCTCCACCGACATCGAGTTCGCCTCGCTGTTGGTGCCGAAAACCGCGAGCCCCGAGCAGCCGTTCGCGAGCAGCCACTTGCAGTGGCGCACGAAGCGCGGCGCGTCGGGCGCCAGGTCCTTGTCAAACGGGGTGACGACCGGCGACAGGACGCCTGTGATGCGTTGCTGGTTTGCCATGGAGATCCGCGCTGAAATGGGTAGCAGAGCATTATATGCAAGCGGCGCGCTCGCGGTAGACTCGCTGCCCATGGACCTGTCCCGCGTCGCCAATATCGACGACCTGCGCGAGCTGGCGCGTCGGCGGCTGCCGAAGATCGTGTTCGACTTCTTCGACGGCGGTGCGGAAGACGAGCTCACTCTGCGCGCAAACCGGACGGCCTTCCAGCGACTGCGCTTCGTCCCCCGGGTGCTGCGCGACGTCGCCAAGGTGGACCCCTCGACCGAGATCCTGGGGGGACCATCGCGCTACCCGATGATCGTCGCCCCGACGGGCGCGATCGGTATGGGCTGGCCCGGCGCCGACCTCGCGATCGCGCGTGCCGCGGCGGAGTACGGCATCCCCTACACGCTGTCGACTACGGCCACCGTGACGATCGAAGAGATCGCCGAGAAGGCGCCCGGGCGCCTGTGGTTCCAGCTCTACGTGCTCTACGACCAGGCCTTTACCGACGGTCTGGTCGAGCGCGCGCGCGCGGCCGGTTACGAGGCGCTGGTGGTCACGGTGGACCTGCCGGTCGGCGGAAAGCGCGAGCGCGACACGCACAACGGCTTCGTGCTGCCGTTCCGGCCGGGCTGGCGCGAGTTGCTCGCCGGCGTCACGCACCCGTCGTGGGCCTGGCGCATCGCCGCCGCCGGAGGCATTCCCGAGCTCGCCAACATGCGCGGCTTCGAGCGCCGTCCGCGCGCTGGCATGATTGCGACCTCGTCCTCGGTCGGCCAGCAGCTCGACGCCTCGTTCGACGAGCGCGGCCTGGCTCGGCTGCGCGATCGGTGGAAGGGAAAACTCATCGTCAAGGGTTTGGCGCGCGCCGACGATGCCGAGCGGGTGGTGGCGCTCGGCGCGGACGCGGTGTGGCTCTCCAATCACGGCGGCAGGCAGCTCGATGGCGCGATCAGCGCGCTGGAGGCCTTGCCCGCGGTGGCCGCCGCGGTCGGCGGCAGGGTGCCGGTGCTGATCGACGGCGGAGTGCGACGCGGGTCCGACG
>JBAUTZ010000452.1:0-2648 GCA_049582445.1 Burkholderiales bacterium | reverse complement strand
GACATGTCCTGCTGCACGCCGGTCCGCCGATCGAATGGGCGCGCATGTGCGGCCCGATGCAGGGCGCGATCGTCGGCGCGATCCTGTACGAGGGCTGGGCGAAGGACGCCGAGGCGGCGCGCGCGCTGGCCGCGAGTGGCGCGATCCGCTTCGCGCCGGCGCACCACCACGCCGCGGTCGGACCGATGGCGGGCATCATCAGCCCTTCGATGCCTCTTTGGGTGGTCGAGGACACGGCGCACGCGCGCCGCGCCTACAGCAACTTCAACGAAGGGCTCGGCAAGGCGCTGCGCTTCGGCGCCTACGGGCCGGAGGTGCTGGAGCGGCTGAAGTGGATCGCGTCCACGCTGGCGCCGGCGATCGCGGCGGCGCTCGACGCGCTCGGCGGCATCGAGCTCAAGCCGTTGATGGCACAGGCGCTCACCATGGGCGACGAGGTGCACAATCGCAACGCTGCGGCAAGTTCCCTGCTGTTGCGGCGCATGGCCGGTGCGCTCGCGCGCAGCGCAACCTCCACCCAGGCACTCTCCGGCGTATTCGATTTCGTCGCCGGCAACGAGCACTTCTTTCTCAACGTGTCGATGGCCGCCTGCAAGGCGATGCTCGACGCGGCGCACGGCGTGCCCGGTTCGAGCATGGTCACCGCGATGGCGCGCAACGGGGTCGAGTTCGGCATCCGCGTGAGCGGGCTGGGCGAGCGCTGGTTCACCGCGCCGGCGGCGACCGTCCACGGGCTGTACTTCGCCGGCTACAGCGCCTCCGACGCGGCGCGCGACCTGGGCGACAGCGCGATTACGGAAACCGCCGGTCTGGGCGGCTTCGCTATGGCCGCCGCGCCCGCCATCGTCAAATTCGTCGGCGGCACGCCCGAGGACGCGTTGGAGAACTCGCTGCGTATGCGCCAGGTGACGCTCGGCGAGTCGGACGTGTTCCGGCTGCCGACGCTCGACTTCCGTGGCACGGCTAGCGGCATCGACGCGCGCCGCGTGGTCGACACCGGCATCGAGCCGGTGATCAATACCGGCATCGCACACCGCGACCCCGGGATCGGGCAGATCGGCGCCGGCCTGACACGCGCCCCGCTCGCCTGCTTCGCGCAGGCGGTGGTGGCGCTCGACGCGCAGCTCGCGCGCGGTCAGGAGGAGGCGTGAACGGCGGGTCGAAGCTGGCGGTCGTGGCGGTCGGTGGCAACGCGCTGATTCGCGACGAGCAGCATCGCAGCATTCCCGACCAGTACCAGACGGCGAGCGAGACCGTCGGCTACGTGGTCGACCTGCTCGAGGCTGGCTGGCGGGTGGTACTGACGCACGGCAGCGGCCCGCAGATGGGCTTCATCCTGCGGCGTTCGGAGCTCGCGCTGCACGAGGTGATCCCGGTGCCGATGGACTACGCCGGCGCGGACCTGCAGGGCGCGCTCGGCTACATGTTCGTAAAAGCGCTGCGCAACGCCTTCCGCCGCCGAGCGATGCGGCGCGAAGCGGTCGCGGTGGTAACGCTGGTAGAGGTCGACCCAGCCGACGCGGCGTTTCGCGACCCGACCAAGCCGATCGGCTCGCCGATGGACGAGGCCACGGCGCGCAAGCGCGCGGACGACCTGGGCTGGCAGGTGCGCGAGGATCCGGGACGGGGCTGGCGCCGCGTGGTGCCCTCGCCCGCGCCGCGCGCCATCGTCGATCTCGACGTGATCAGGCACCTGGTGGGCGACGGCTACCTCGTCATCGCCTGCGGCGGCGGCGGCATCCCCGTGGTGCGCAACGCCGAGCGCGATCTGGTCGGCGTCGAGGCGGTGATCGACAAGGACCTCGCCTCCAGCCTGCTCGCGCGGACGCTGGGCGCCGATCGTTTCGTCGTGGCCACCGGCGTCGAGCGGGTGGCGCTCGACTACGGCAAGCCCGGCCAGCGCTGGCTGGAGCGCGTGACGCTCGCCGAGGCGAAGCGACTGTACGACGCCGGGCAGTTCGACCGCGGCAGCATGGGTCCGAAGATCCGCGCGGTGATCGAGTATCTCGAGGGCGGCGGCAGCGAAGCGATCATCACCGACCCGCCCCACCTCGCGGCGGCGCTCGCCGGCGCCGCGGGCACGCGCTTCGTACACGGCTGACACGCGCGAAACGTAGTGCACGATAGTGCATAATCCTCGCGGCTTCGTTATCCGCGTCGGCTATCTATTTCAGGCGCCCGTTGCTAATATTTCGCGCCGGTTTGCCAATACGTAGATCAAGGAGGAGGAGAACATGAGAATCAAACGGGCCCTTTCGGCCATCGTTGTCGGGGCCGCCTTCGCCGCGCTTTCGTCCGCGGCCGGGGCGCAGCAGATCACGCTCAAGCTGCACCATTTCCTCGGGCCCAAGTCGCCCGCCCAGGTGAAGATGCTCGAGCCTTGGGCGCAGAACGTCGAAAAAGCCTCGGGCGGCAAGGTCAAGATCGAGATCTACCCCTCGATGTCGCTGGGCGGCAAGCCGCCCCAGCTCATCAACCAGGCGCGCGACGGCGTAGTGGACATCGTCTGGACGGTGAACGGCTACACCGCGGGCCTCTTCCCGCGCAGCGAGGTGTTCGAGTTGCCGTTCGTGCACACCAACAATCCTGTCGCGACCAACCTCGCGATGCGCGCGATGTTCGACCAGTACCTCAAGCCCGAGTACAAG
>JBAUTZ010000451.1:0-2313 GCA_049582445.1 Burkholderiales bacterium | reverse complement strand
CGCTCGGCGAGGCCGACGCGCTCGCCGAGCTGCGCGCGATCGCAGGCGAGAACGAGCTCTGGCGCAGCTACATCGGTACCGGCTACCACCATTGCCTCACGCCGCACGTGATCCAGAGGAACGTGCTGGAGAATCCCGGCTGGTACACCGCCTACACGCCCTACCAGGCGGAGATCTCGCAGGGGCGCCTGGAGGCGTTGCTCGTGTTCCAGCAGACGGTGATCGACCTCACCGGCTTGCCGGTGGCGAACGCTTCGCTCCTCGACGAGGCCACGGCGGCGGCCGAGGCGATGGCGCTGATGCGGCGCGCCGCGAAGAGCCAGGCGCAGGCGTTCTTCGCCGATGCGGCCTGCCACCCGCAGGTACTCGCCGTGCTCGCCACGCGCGCGAAGTGGATGCGCATTCCACTCCTCGTCGGCGATCCCGCCGATCTCGATCCCACGGCGGTGTTCGGCGCCCACCTTCAGTATCCGGACACATGGGGAGGTCTGTTCGATCATTCAGAATCAATTTCCCGTATTCACGCCTGCGGCGGCCTCGTTTCACTCGGCACCGACCCGCTCGCGCTCGTGCTGCTCAAGTCGCCCGGCGCGCTCGGCGCCGACATCGCGCTCGGCTCGGCGCAGCGCTTCGGCGTGCCGCTCGGCTACGGTGGACCGCATGCGGCCTACATGTCGTGCCGGGCCGAGCTGGTGCGCCAGATGCCGGGACGCATCATCGGCGTCAGCGTCGACGCCGGCGGCCGCACGGCCTACCGCATGGCACTGCAGACGCGCGAGCAGCACATCCGGCGCGAGAAGGCGACGAGCAACATCTGCACCTCGCAGGTGCTGCTCGCCAACATTGCAGGGTTTTACGCGGTATGGCACGGCCCCGACGGGCTCGCGCGCATCGCGCGGCGCTGCCACCTGCTCGCGCGCCTGCTCGCCGCGAGCGTCTCGCCGCGGCTGAAGCCCGTGCACGAATGCTTTTTCGATACCTTGACGTACGACGGCGCCAGCGGCGCGATCAGGCAAAGAGCCGAGGAGAGGCGAATCAACCTGCGCTACGACGGCAACCTCGTCGGCGTGGCGCTCGACGAGACCACGACGGCGCAGGACGTGGCCGATCTCGCCTGGGTGCTGACCGGAGACGCGAGCGTCTCGAAGATTCCCGGTGACGAATGCATTCCCGCGGGACTGAGGCGCGACGACTCCATTCTCACCCACCCAGTGTTTCACCGCCATCGCAGCGAGAGCGAGATGATGCGCTACCTCAAGCGCCTCGAGAACCGCGACTACTCGCTGGTGCACGGCATGATCCCGCTCGGTTCCTGCACCATGAAGCTGAACGCGGCGGCCGAGATGGCGCCGGTGTCCTGGCCGGCCTTCGCAAATCTCCATCCGTTCGTGCCGCGCGGACAGGCGCGCGGCAGCGCGCGCATGCTGGGCGAGGTCTCGGCGGCACTGTGCGCGATCACGGGACTCGCGCGCATGACGATGCAGCCGAACTCGGGCGCCAACGGCGAATACGCCGGGCTGGTGACGATTCGCAACTACCATGCGTCGCGCGGCGAGGCCGCCCGCGACGTCTGCCTGATTCCCTCGTCGGCGCACGGCACCAACCCCGCTTCGGCCCGCATGGCGGGGCTCGATGTGGTAATCGTGGCGTGCGACGCGCAGGGCAACGTCGACCTCGCCGACCTCGAGGCGAAGATCGCGGCGCACCGCGAGCGGCTGGCCGCGCTGATGATCACCTATCCGTCGACGCACGGCGTGTTCGAGGAAGCGGTGACGAGGATCTGCCGGCTGGTGCACGACGCCGGCGGGCAGGTCTACATGGACGGCGCCAACCTCAACGCGCTCGCTGGACTGGCGCGGCCGGCCGATCTCGGCGCCGACGTCTGCCACATCAACCTGCACAAGACGTTCTGCATCCCGCACGGCGGCGGCGGCCCGGGCATGGGGCCGATCGGCGTCGCGGCCCACCTCGCCACCCACCTGCCGTGCCACCCGCTCGTCCCCGAAGCGGGGCTCGTGCCGGAGAACGGCAGCGTGAGTGCCGCGCCTTTCGGCAGCCCGCTAATCGTCACGATCTCGTGGATGTACCTGCGCATGATGGGCGCCGAAGGCGTGCGCCTCGCTACCGAGACTGCGATCCTCGCCGCCAACTACATCGCCGCGCGCCTCGCGCGGTATTTCCCGATCCTGTACACCGGGCGCGGCGGCCGCGTGGCGCACGAGTGCATCCTCGACCTGCGTCCGCTCAAGCAGGCCTACGGCGTAAACGCCGAGGATGTGGCCAAACGCCTGATGGACTACGGGTTTCATGCGC
>JBAUTZ010000450.1:0-7185 GCA_049582445.1 Burkholderiales bacterium | reverse complement strand
GCGCCAGCTCGAGCGCGCCGGCGAAGCCGATGCCGCTGCCGCCGCCGGTGATCCAGGCGACCTTGCCGCGCAGCTCAGCGCCGGACATATTGCTTCGCCCCGAACAGGTTCTCGCGCTCCTGCGCCGTCTGCGGGCCCGCGCGGCGGCGGTCGGCGAGCACTTGCAGCGCCCTTTGCACTGCGGGGCGCGCCAGGATGGCGTCGCGCCAGCGCTTCACGTTCGGGTACTCGTCGATGTTCACGCCCTGGCGCTCCGGGAAACGCAGCCACGGCATGATCGCCATGTCGGCGATGGTGTACTCGCCGCAGGCGACGTACTTCGATTCGCCCAGCCGCCGCTCGAGCACGGCGTACAGCCGGTTCGCCTCGTTCCGGTAGCGGTTCATGGCGTACTCGATTTTCTCCGGCGCGTAGCCGAGGAAGTGGTGCGCCTGCCCCAGCATCGGGCCGATATGGCCCATCTGGAACATCACCCATTGCATCACGTGCCAGCGGTCCCCCAGATCCTCGGGCAGGAACTTGCCGGTCTTGGAGGCGAGGTAAAAGAGCATCGCGCCCGACTCCGCGAGCGCGAACGGTTTGCCGCCCGGACCTTCGGTGTCGATCATCGCCGGCATCTTGTTGTTGGGCGAGATCTTGAGGAACTCGGGCTTGAACTGGTCCCCTGCCCCGATGTCGACCGGATGCACCCGGTAGGGCAGCCCGGTCTCCTCGAGCATGATGTGGATTTTGTGGCCGTTCGGAGTGGGCCAGGTGTAGAGCTCAATCATCGTAGATCACCATGGTGCGTGCGATTTTGTCGTGAAAGCCCTGCTTGCGGCGGCTGATGCCGATCCAAATGAAGCCGAGAAACAGCGGCAGCGCCGAAACCAGGTATGCGAAATAGCGTACTACCAGCCGGGCGGTAGAAGGCCTCTCGCCCGACTTGGCGTCGACGATCTTCGCGCCGACCGCCATCTTGCCCGGCGTGGCGCCATAGACCCGCCAGAAGGCGACCACCGCGACCGCCGGCGCGACGTACTCGATGGCGAAGTCCCAGAACCCCGCGCTCGCGCCGCCCTCCACCATGGCAAAGTACCTTTGCCCGTAGATCGCCAGCAGGATCGGCGTGGTCACCACGAACAGGATCAGGAAATCGATTGCCGCGGCGAGCAGCCGCCTCCAGAATCCTACGTATTCGGCTTCCGGCACGCTGCTAGGCAAGCTTCACCAGCTGCTTGCCGAAGTTCTGCCCCTTGAGCATGCCGATGAACGCCTTGGGCGCATTCTCGATGCCCTCGGCGACCGATTCCCGGCATTTGAGCCTGCCCTCGGCCATGTAGCCGGCAAGCGCGCGGATCCCCTCGGGGTAGCGGCTCTTCCAGTCGAACACGATCATGCCCTGCATCTTGATGCGGTTCACCAGCACCGCACCGAGGTTCTTGTGGCAGAAGAGCTCGTTGTGCTCGGCGATGCGGCCGCAGACGACGATGCGCGAGAACAGGTTCATGATGCGCAGCATGGTTTCCAGGACTTCGCCGGCGACGTTGTCGAAGTACACGTCGACGCCCTTGGGACAGGCCTCCTTCAGGTCGCGGTAGAGGTTGCCTGCCTTGTAGTCGACGCAGGCGTCGAACCCCAGCTCCTTGACCACGTAGTCGCACTTCGCCTTGCCGCCGGCAATGCCCACGGCGCGGCAGCCCGCGATCTTCGCCAGCTGGCCGACCACGCTGCCCACCGCCCCCGAGGCCGCCGACACCACGACCGTCTCGCCTGCCTTAGGCGCACCGATGTCCTTCATCCCGAAGTAGGCGGTGAGGCCCGGCATGCCGAGCGCGCCAAGGAAGTACGACAGCGGCGCGCGCCCGGCGTCGACCTTGTCGAGCTCCTCGCCCTTCATGCAGCTGTAGAGCTGCCAGCCGGCCGCGAGCACCTTGTCGCCCTGCTTGAATCCCGGGTGCCGCGATTCCAGCACCTCGCCCGCGGTCTGCCCGACCATCACCTCGCCGATGCCGACCGGCGGCACGTACGACTTGACGTCGTTCATGCGCCCCCGCATGTAGGGATCGAGCGACAGCCACAGGTTCCTCACCAGGACTTCGCCCTCCTTCGGGCGCGGCGCCTCCGATTCGGCGAGCTTGAAGTTGTCCTCGCTGACGCCGCCCGCGGGACGGCTGGCCAGCGTCCAGGCCTTGTTCACCGGCATCGCCTAGCTCCGGTCGAGCGCGGCGAAGCGCGCCAGGTGATGCTCGGCATCGCCGAACAGCTGCGCGATCATGGTCAGGCGGCGGAAGGTGTGGCTCACTTTTAGCTCCTCGGTCATGCCCATGCCGCCATGGAGCTGGATCGACTCCTGGCTGACCTGGCGGCAGGCGTCGGCGATTTTCACCTTGGACGCCGACACCATGCGCGCGCGCTCGCGCGCATCCTTTTCGCCGTCCACCTTGGCGCAGGCGAGGCAGGCCATCGAGCGCGCCTGCTCCGCGGCGATCACCATATCGACCATGCGGTGCTGCAGCGCCTGGAAGGTGCCGATCGGCACCCCGAACTGCTTGCGCGTCTTCAGGTACTCGAGCGTCGCGTCGTTCGCGTGCTTCATCGCGCCCACGGCCTCCGCGCACAGCAAAGCCGTGGCGAAATCGACCACCTCCTCGATGAGCGGCCCGGCCTGGCCTTCCGTGCCGAGCAGCGCGTCGGCGCCGACCTCCACGCCCTTCAGCGTCACGTCCGCGGCGCGCATTTCGTCGAGCGTCACGTAAGGCCTGAGGTTCAGGCCGGCGGCCTTGCGATCGACGAGGAACAGGCTGATGCCGCGGGGCTCGGAAGTCCCGCCGGAGGTGCGCGCCGACACGACCAGCTTGTCGGCGAGCGGCGCGCCGAGCACGACGCGCTTCTCGCCGTCGAGCACCCACACCTTGCCCGCCTTCTTGGCCGTGGTCGCGACGTGCGCGAGGTCGTAGCGCGCTCCGCTCTCGGTATGCGCGAACGCCATCTTCAGCCGGCCCTCGATCACCGCCGGCAGGATCGCCTTCTTCTGCGCCTCGCTGCCGCCGCGCGCGACCAGTTGCGCCGCAAGGCCGATCGTGGCGACGAAAGGCTCCACTACCAGCCCCTCGCCGATCGCTTCCATGGCGCTCATCAGATCGATCGCGCCGCCGCCGAAGCCCCCGTACTCGGGCGCAAACGGGATGCCGAGCAGTCCCATCTCGGCGAACATCCGCCACACGTCGTCGCTCGCGCCCTCGGGCGAGGCGAGGATTTTCTTGCGCTTGTCGAAGTCGTAGTCCTTGGCGACGAAGCGCCGGATCGAATCCGCGAGCAGCTGCTGCTCTTCGTTGTAATCGAAGTGCATGGCTAGAGACCCAAGGTCATCTTGGAGATGATGTTGCGCTGGATCTCGTTCGAGCCCGCGTAGATCGTAGTCTTCCTCATGTTGCAGTAACGCGGCGCGAGCGCCGCGATGAAGAAGTCGAAGCCGTCGCCGCCGTTGGAAGGCTTGAATGGCTGCGCAAGCGGGCCAACCGCCTGCATCATCAGCTCGGAGAGCGCCTGCTGGATCTCCGTGCCCTTGATCTTGAGCATCGACACATCCGCGCCGGGAGGCTGTCCGGTGCGCCGCATCTGGTCAAGAAACCTCAGGTTCGTGATCTCCAGCGCGGTGAGCTCGATCTCGACGCGCGAGAGCTTGTCGCGGAAGCGCACGTCATCGATCAGCGGCCGGCCGTTGCTGATCTGCCGTGCCGCGAACTCCTTGAGCTTCGTCAGCTCGCGCTTGGACGCGCCAATGCGCCCCGTGTTCATGCGCTCGTGGCCGAGCAGGTATTTCGCCACGGTCCAGCCCTTGCCTTCCTCGAACACGAGGTTTTCCAGCGGCACCTTGACGTCGTCGAAGAACACCTCGTTCACTTCGTGGCCGCCGTCGAGGAGAACGAGCGGCCTCACCGTGATTCCCGGCGTCTTCATGTCGATCAGCAGGAACGAGATGCCCTCCTGGCGCTTGGCGGTGCCGCTGTCGCTTCGAACCAGGCAGAAGATCCAGTCGGCGTAGTGCGCGAGCGTGGTCCAGATTTTCTGCCCGTTGACCACGTAGTGGTCGCCCTGGCGCACCGCCTTGGTCTTGAGCGAGGCGAGGTCCGACCCGGAGCCGGGCTCCGAATAGCCCTGGCACCAGAAATCGTCGCCGTCGTAGATGCGCGGCAGGAAGCGCTTCTTCTGTGCCTCGGTGCCGAACTTGAGCAGCACCGGCGCGCACATCGAGAGTCCGAACGGGATGAGCGGCGGCGTGCCCGCGTAGCCGCACTCCTCCTCGAAGATGTAGCGCTCGACCACGTTCCAGCCGGTGCCGCCCCATTCCTTCGGCCAGGACGGCGCGACCCAGCCCTTCTTGGCGAGGATGCGGTGCCAGCCGAGCAGGTCCTCGCGCGTGAGCTCCTGGTACTCGGCGACCTTGCGCCGCAGGCCGTCAGGCAGGTTGGCGTTTAGCCAAGCCCGCACCTCGTCACGAAACGCCAGCTCTTCGGGGGAGTAGTTGAGATCCATGACGGTCTCCTTGGGGGCGACAAGTCTAGCGCAGTGCTCAGACGATCGTCACGCCACCGTCGGCGACGATCACCTGGCCGGTAATGAACGATGCCGCCTGCGAGGCGAGAAACACGGCGATGCCGCCGATCTCGCGCGCCTCGCCCAGCCGCCTGAGCGGCGTGAGCGCCTCGCGCTCCTTGCGGCGCTTGTCGTCTTCCCATAACGCCCGCGCGAAGTCGGTCTTGATGAGGCCGGGGGCGATGGCGTTTACGCGCACGTTCCTCGGCCCCCACTCCGCGGCGAGGTTCCTGACAAGCGCGTGGTCGGCCGCCTTCGACATGCCGTAGGCGCCGATCACCGTGTTGGCGAGGATGCCGCCGATCGAGCCGATGGTGATGAAGCTGCCGCCGCCGCGCTCGGCCATACCCGGCAGGGTCATGTTGGCGAGCCACAGCACGCTTTTCACGTTGTTGGCGAAGATTTTGTCGAACGTGTCGTCGGGCAGCTGGGCGAGCGGGCCGTAGTACGGGTTCGCGGCCGCGTTGGCCACCGCAATGTCGATCGCCCCCCAGGTTGCGAGCGTGCGGTCGACCAGGGCCCGCAGCTCCTCCTTGCGCGACACGTTGCAGGGCTGGGCGATCACCGGCCAGCCCTGCTGTTCGAATTCCGCCCGCACCGCCTCGCAGGCCTCGGCCTTGCGGCTGGAGACCACCACCTTGGCACCGGCGCGCGCCATTTCCTCGGCGATCGATTTGCCGATGCCGCGAGTCGATCCGGTAATGAAAGCCACCTTGCCGCTCAGGTCGAATATGGATCGGGCCATGGCCTGGATTCCCCGTGTTTTGATATGCGAAATATGATATGACTAAGTTGACAGTGGATTGGTCCACGAACGAATATCGAAACGCGAAACAGTCCGCCGTATCCCCCAAAAGAAACGAGGAGACAAATAAATGGGCGCGCCAGAGGCCAATGCCCCCCTATCCCCTGCGGGAGTGACTTACAGCTACGAGCACGAGGGTGACCGCCAGTTCGCCACGACCCTGGCACGCGGCCTCGAGGTGCTGCGCTGCTTCACGCCGCTCGAGCCGATGCTCGGCAACAAGGAAATCTCGGTGCGCACCGGACTGCCCAAGCCCACGGTGTCGCGCCTCACCTACACGCTCACCAAGCTCGGCTATCTGCGCCACAACATGCGGCTGGGCAAGTATCAGCTCGGCTCGGCCGTGCTTTCGATCGGCTACCCGCTGCTCGCTTCGATGAGCGTGCGCCAGGTTGCCCGCCCGCTCATGAAGGAGCTCGCAGACTACTGCGGCGGCTCGGTGTCGATGGGCATCCGGGACCGGCTCAACATGGTCTATGTCGAGTCCTCGCGCAACGGCAACTCGCTCACCATGCTGCCCGATATCGGCACCGCGGTGCCGATCGCCCAGGCGGCGATCGGCCGCGCCTTCCTCGCCGCCTGCACGCCCGCCGAGCGCGAGGCGGTGCTCAACCAGATCAAGGTCAAGGAGCCGGAAATGCACCGCAAGTTCCGGCCTGCGATGGACAAGAGCCTCGAGGACATCCGCAGCCGGGGCTTCTGCGTGTCGGTCGGCGAGCTGCGCCGCGAGGTATCGGCGGTTGCCGTGCCGATGCGCCGCACGGTCGACGGCGAGATCATCGCCTTCAACTGCGGCGTGCCCTCGTTCGCTCTGAAGAAAGGCCAGCTGGAGGACGACATCGGGCCGCGCCTGGTCGCCATGGTGCGCAACGTCGAGGCGGCCCTAGGGATTCATTGAGGTGACCGCCGAAGCCGGCATCGGCATCGCGCGCAAGGCGCGTGTCCTTTCGCTCGTCATCGACAACCCCGCGCAGCGCAACGCGCTGCGTCCGGAATTCTCGCAGGCGCTCGCGCGCGAACTTCGCCTCGCGTCGGACGACGACTCGATCGGCGCGGTGGTGATCTCGGGAGCGGGGCCGCACTTCTGCGCCGGCGGCGACCTCGGCACGCTCCACGAAACGCGCCGCACCCAGCCCCGGCAGCACCACTACGACCGCATCAGCAAGCTGAACGAGCTGGTGCGTGCGCTTCGCCAGTGCGCCAAGCCGGTGATCGCCGCCGTCGAGGGCCACGCCGCGGGCGCCGGATTCTCGATCGCGCTTTCCTGCGATCTGATCGTCGCCGCCGAAGACGCGCAGTTCACCATGGCCTACGTCAAGGTCGGCCTCAATCCCGACGGCAACGGCAGCTACTCGCTCGCGCGCGCGTTGCCGCCCCAGATGGCGGCGGAACTCGCGATGACCGGCACGGCGGTCGCCGCATCGCGCCTCGCCGCGCTGGGCGTCGTCAACCGCATTGCGCCGAAGGGCAAAGCAGTCGACGAAGCGCTCGACTGGGCGGCGCTGCTCGCCGGCGGCGCGACGCAGGCGATCGGCCGCATCAAGCGGCTGCTAAACGAGGCGCACACGAACGACTACAGCCGGCACCTCGAGCTCGAGCGGGCCCTCTTCGTCGAGGCGCTGCACGGCCCGGAGGCGGGCGAAGGCATCGGCGCTTTCCTCGAGAAGCGCCACGCGAAGTTCCATGGCTGAAGGCGCATGAAGCTCGGCGACAAAGTGTGCGTCGTAACGGGCGCCGCGAGCGGCATCGGCAAGGCGCTCGCCGCGCGCTTCGCCGCGGAGGGCGCGCGCGCGGTCGTGGCC
>JBAUTZ010000449.1:0-3019 GCA_049582445.1 Burkholderiales bacterium | reverse complement strand
CAGCCGGCACAGCGCCACGCGCCTGCGCTCGCCGCCCGAGATCTTGGTGACGTCCGCATCCCAGGGCGGCAGGCGCAGCGCGTCGGCGGCGATTTCCAGCCGGCGCTCGACGTCCGCGCCGCCGGCGTTGACCTCGGCCTCGAGCTTCGCCTGCTCCTCGGCGAGCTTGTCGAAGTCGGCGTCGGGCTCCGAGTAGGCGGCGTAGATCTGCTCGAGGCGCTTGATCGCGGCGAGCGTCGCACCAAGGCCCTCCTCGACGTTGCCGCGTACGTTCTTCGCCGGGTCGAGGCGCGGCTCCTGCGGCAGGAAGCCGATGCGCAGATTGGGCATCGGGATCGCCTCGCCTTCGAAGTCCCTGTCCTCGCCCGCCATGATGCGCAGGAGCGTCGACTTGCCGGCCCCGTTCAGGCCGAGCACGCCGATCTTTGCCCCAGGAAAGAAATTCAGCGAAATGTTCTTGATGATCGTGCGCTTCGGGGGCACGGTCTTGCTCACCCGGCGCATGGTGTAGACGTATTGGGCCATAACGCGATTTTACGGGATGCGCGGCGTGCTACAGTTTTCTCGTCGGACAATTGGACAAGCGAGAAACCCGCGTCATGCGCATCGCCTTCATTGGTCTGGGCCAGATGGGCCACCCCATGGCCGCCAGCCTGCAGCGCGCCGGTCACGCGCTCACGGTGCACGACCTCAGGCCGCAGGCGGCGCAGGAGCTCGTCGCCGCCGGTGCAGTCTGGGCCGACAGCGCGGCAGAGGCGGCGCGCGAGTGCGAGCTGGTGTTCACGTCGCTGCCGGGACCGGAGGAAACCGTTCAGGTCGCACTCGGCCTCACGGAGGTCATGCGCAGCGGCTCGGCCTGGTTCGACCTCGGCACCAACGCGCCCTCCACGGTGCGGCGGCTCCACACCGATTTTCTCGGGCGCGGCGTTCACGTGCTCGACGCGCCGGTAAGCGGCGGGCCCCAGGCGGCGCGCACGGGCCGCCTCGCGATGTGGGTCGGCGGCGATCGCGCGCAGTTCGAGCGCCACCTGCCGGTGCTGCGCTCGATCGGCGACCGGGTGCTGTACCTCGGACCGATCGGCGCTGGCTCGATTGCCAAGCTGGTGCACAACTGCGCCAGCTTCGCCGTTCAGGCGGCGCTCGCCGAGGCCTTCACGCTGGGCGTGAAGGCAGGCGTCGAGCCGCCGGCGCTGTTCGAAGCGCTGCGCCAGGGCGCGCTCGGACGCGCGCGCACCTTCGACCGGCTGGCGGAGCATTTCCTGTCCGGCGACTACGACCCGCCCGCGCACGCGCTGCGGCTCGCGCACAAAGACATGCTGCTCGTCGCCGCACTCGGCGAGGAGAGCGACGTTCCGCTGCCGATAGCCGCACACGCGCTCGCCGAGCTTGACGCAGCGCTCGCTCGCGGCTGGGGCGAGCGCGACGCGCGCATCGCCATGACCCTCGCCGAGGAGCGCGCCGGAATCTCGGTGCGCGTGGCGCCCGAGCGGCTGCGCGAGATCGCGCAAGGAGACTGACCATGGCATTCGTCCAGGCTGCACCGCGGCTCGGCAACCAGCATACCGATGACCGGGTGCTGCGCGGCTACCTCGAGCGCACCCTGCCGCCCGAGCAGCTCGCGGCGTCACAGGCGCAGCTCGCGCGCATGGGTGCGCTTGCCGGCGGCGAGCTCTACGCGCAGCAGCTCGCCGAGCGCGAGCTCGAGCCTGTTCTCGTGCAGTGGGACGCGTGGGGCAACCGCGTCGACCACATCGAGGTCACGCCGCTATGGCGGCGCGCAGAGGAGATCGCGGCGCGCGAGGGGTTGATCGCGCTGCCGCACGAGGCGCCGCTCGGCGCGCTCTCCAGGGTGCTGCAGTTCGCGCTCGTTTACCTTTTCACGTCGTCGACCGATGTGTATGCGTGCCCGCTGGCGATGACCGACGGCGCGGCACGCACCATCGCGGCGTCGGGCAACCGCGAGCTCCTCGAACGAGCGCTGCCGCACCTGGTGAGCCGCGACCCGGCGCGCTTCTGGACCAGCGGCCAGTGGATGACCGAGGCGATCGGCGGCTCGGACGTCGGGCTGGCTGAGGCCGAGGCGCGCTTCGCGCCCGGCGAGGGCTGGCGGCTGTACGGCCGCAAGTGGTTCACCTCTGCGATCGCGTCGCAGATGGCGCTCACGCTGGCGCGACCCTCGGACAGTCCGCCCGGCGGCAAGGGACTGACGCTGTTCTACCTCGAGACGCGCGACGCCGAGGGGCGGCCGAACCAGCTGAAGGTCGACCGGCTCAAGGACAAGCTCGGCACGCGCAAGGTTCCGACCGCGGAGCTCACGCTCGAGGGAACACGCGCGATCCCGGTGGCCGAGCTCGGCAACGGAGTGCGCGCGATCAGCACCGTGCTCAACATCACGCGCGTCTGGAACGCGGTCTCTGCGGTGTCGTACATGCGGCGCGGGCTGGCGCTGGCGCGCGCCTACGCCGCAGAGCGCGTCGCCTTCGGCGCGCGCCTCGCGGACAAGCCGCTGCATGTCGACACGCTCGCCGGGCTGCAGGCCGAGTACGAGGCGGGGTTCCAGCTCGCCTTTTTCGTGGTCGAGCTCCTCGGGCGCGTCGAGCGCGGCGCGGCGAGCGCGGAGCAGCAGGCGCTGCTCAGAATTCTCACGCCCGTGGCGAAGCTCCTCACCGGACGCCAGTCGGTCGCGGTGCTGTCGGAAGTGCTGGAGGCCTTCGGCGGCGCCGGCTACGTCGAGGACACGGGACTTCCCATGCTGTTGCGCGACGCGCAGGTATTCCCGATCTGGGAGGGCACCACCAACGTGCTCGCTCTGGACACGCTGCGCGCGATCGCGCCGAGCGGTCTCGCCCCATGGCTGCGCGAAATCGGGCTGTTGCTCGGCACGGTGCGCGAGAAGGAGCTGCTCGCGCTCTCGGCGCGGCTGCAAGCGGTGGCCGAGGCAGCGAACGGCTGGCTGGCAGAGCACGCGGGACGCGACGAGGCGCGGATCGAGGCCGGCGCACGCCGCTTTGCCCTCACG
>JBAUTZ010000448.1:0-1642 GCA_049582445.1 Burkholderiales bacterium | reverse complement strand
CCGGGCGCCGGCGGCACCGAGAAGGGATTGAGCTACCTCGCCGAGGCGCTCGGCCGCGACGGCTGGCTCGCCGTGGTGGCGGGCCACCGCGAGAGCGGCCCGTCGGCGCTGCGCGCCGATCTGCGCGGGCCGGGACTGAAGGATGCGCTGCTCCGCCTGACCACCGACCGCTCGGCCTACGAGGCGCGCTCGATGGACCTCGCAGTGGCGCTCGAATGGGCGCGCACCCGCTGCGCCTCGCACTACAGCGTCCTCGTCGGGCATTCGATGGGCGCGGCCACGGTCATGCTCGAAGCGGGCGCCGAGAACAAGCTCGGCCTGAGCGGCAAGGACCGCTTCGACGCCTACATCGCGATGTCGCCGCAGGGGCCGGGCTCGATCTTCCCGGAGAACGCCTGGCGCCGGATCGCGAAGCCGATGCTCATGCTGACCGGGACGCGCGACGGCGCGCTCGAGGGCGACTGGACCACGCGCATCATCCCCTACGAAGGGATGCCCGCGGGCTGCAAGTGGCTCGGCGTGATCGACGGCGCGCGGCACATGGACTTGGGCGGCCGCGGCCACTCGCGCGAAGTCGAATCCCTCACGGTCAATGCCGCCGAGGCGTTCCTCGATTCCGCCGCGACTGGAGGTTGCGGGCCGCTCCCCGAGGCGACGGGCATCGCATACAGGCACAAGTGAGCACCGCGCAACCGGAAACGCGCTATGCGAAAAGCGGCGACGTCCACATCGCCTACCAGGTGCTGGGCGAGGGCCCGCTCGACCTGGTGTTCGTGCCGGGATTCGTATCGCACCTGGAAGCAGGGTGGCAGAACCCGGCCATCGCGAAGTTCCAGCGACGGCTCGCGTCCTTCTCGCGCCTGATCCTGTTCGACAAGCGCGGCACGGGGCTTTCGGATCGCAGCTCGCAGATCTTCACCCTCGAGCAGCGCATGGACGACGTGCGCGCGGTGATGGACGCGGCCGGGTGTGCGCGCGCGGCGCTGTTCGGCATATCCGAGGGCGGACCGATGTCGATCCTGTTCGCCGCGACCTACCCCGAACGAACCGCCGCTCTCGCCGTGTACGGCGCCTACGCCAAGCGGTCGTGGGCCGAGGACTATCCGTTCGGCTGGCGCGACGAGGAATGGGCCGCATTCTTCGCGAGCGTCGAGCGCTTCTGGGGAACGCCGCGCGGCGTCGATCTGAATCTCATGGCGCCGAGCATCGCCCGCGACCCGCGCGCGTGCGAAGCAGCCGCGGCGGCCATGCGGGCCGCGGCGAGCCCGGGAGCGGTCCAGGCTCTGATGCAGATGAACCGCGAAATCGACGTTCGCGATGTTCTGCCCGCGGTCCGCGTTCCCACACTCGTCTTGCACCGCAGCGGAGATCTGTACATTCGAGTCGAGCACGCTCGATTCAGCGCCCGGCACATCCCGAACGCAAAGCTCGTCGAGCTGCCGGGGAACGACCACCTGCCCTGGATCGGCGACTCCGATGCCCTGCTCGACGAGGTCGAGGAGTTCCTGACGGGCGCGCGCCACGGCGCCGAGCCCGACCGCGTGCTGGCGACGGTGCTGTTCACCGACATCGCGGGCTCGACCGAGAAGGCGGCCGCGCTTGGCGACCGCGGTTGGCGCGAGCTGCTCGAGAAGCATCATGC
>JBAUTZ010000447.1:0-4710 GCA_049582445.1 Burkholderiales bacterium | reverse complement strand
CCCTCGCGCATCACCACGCGCGCGGCACGCTCGCCGAGGCGCAGCGCGACCCCGAGGTCGGTCGCGGACTTGAGCAAGCGCCCCGCGAGCGCGTTGCCGAGCACCAAGCGCGTGCCGCGCGCCGCCGAGAGGCGCTGCCAGGCGTAGCGCGCAGTGAGGTGAAGCACGCGTGCCGCGGAGCGCGGCGAGCGAAACACGTTGCGGAAGTGCGGCAGGTCCGGGCGCGCGACCATCATGCCGCCGAACAGCATGAATTCCCTTAGCGGCCAGCGCAGCAGTGAGAAGTTGCCGCCGAGCTCGCGCGCGTCGAAGTCGACCGGCTCCAGCACGCGACCTCCAAGCGTCGCGCCGTCCAGCCCGGGGTAGTAGTCCGGGTAGCTGAGCACGGGGCGCAGGCGCAGCGCGGTGTGCGCCTCCAGGTAGGCGATCGCCTCGGGCCCGCGCGCGAGAAACGCCTCGCGCACCGCCGTGTCGCGCGCCGGTGGCGCGCTGCAATCGAGGTAGCGCCGGGCGTCGTCGATGCTGTCGGCGATGCCGGCGGCGGCCATCTTCGGGTTGGCGGGGATCCACACCATGCCGCCCGAGATGGCCGTCGTCCCGCCCACGAGCGAGGACTTCTCGACGAGCAGCGTCTTCAGCCCCTCGGCCGCGGCGACGCAGGCGGCGGCGAGCCCGCCCGCGCCCGCCCCGACCACGATGACATCGTACTGTTGTTCGCTTTGCATGCCCGTCGCGGAATCATAGGGGCCGGGGCCGACCCGGGCAATCGCGGCGGCGGTACACTTGGGGTCCCTCACGCGGCCGCAGGAGTGCCCCCATGCCAAGACATCGCGACTACGTTCCGCAGGGCGTGATTCCGGCGGTGCTGCTGCCGTTCCACGAGGACCTGTCGATCGACGAGGCGGCATACCGGGCGCACCTGAGGGACGTCGCCTCGGTCGAGGGCATCTCGGCGATCACCACCAACGCGCACGCCTCCGAGGTCGCCGCTTGCAGCTTCGAGGAGCAAGAGCGCGTGCTCGCGATCACCGAGGACGAGATCGGCGCGCGCGTGCCGATCGTGAACGGGGTGTACGCCGAAAGCGCGCTCGAAGCGGCGCGCATCGCGAAGATGGCGCACGAAGGCGGCGCTAGCGCGCTGCTCGTCTTCCCCTCGGGCGTGTTCACGTTCGGCCAGCGCCCGGAAATGGCGGTCGACCATTTCAGGCGCATCGCGGGCGTGACCGACCTGCCGCTCATCGTGTTCCAGTACCCGCTCGCCGGCGGGCAGGGTTATCCCCTCCCGACGCTGCTGAAGATCGTCGAGGCGGTGCCCACGGTGCGCGCGATCAAGGACTGGTGCTCCAATCCCCAGCTGCACGAGCGCCACATCCGCGTGCTGCAGTCGAGGACTCCGGCGGTGAACGTGCTCACCACGCACAGCGCCTGGCTGATGAGCTCGCTGGTGCTCGGCTGCAACGGCCTGCTGTCGGGCAGCGGCTCGGTGATCGCCGGGCTGCAGGCGCAGCTGTGGCGCGCCGTCAGAAGCAATGATCTGGCAGAGGCGCGCCGCATCAACGACCGCATCTGGCCCACCGCCGAGGCGTTCTACGGCGAACCGTGGGTCGACATGCACAACCGCATGAAGGAGGCGCTGGTGCTGCTCGGAAAGCTGCCGCGCGCCACCGTGCGCCCGCCGCTCATGAAGCTCCCGGCCGCGGAGATCGAGCGCGTGCGCCGGGCGCTCGTCGACGCCGGCCTGCTCGAGGGCGCGGAGCGCGCGAAGAAGGTCGCCTGAGCGCGCTGTGAACCCAGACCCGCGCATCACCGGGCATTACAGCCGCGGCACGCTGCACGAGCGGCTGCGTGCGGCGCTGGCCGAGGACGGCGTCGATCCGGACCGCCCGAGCCTGGAGCAGCTGGCGCCCTACGACCAGTTTCACGGCCGCGGCCTGGAAGCGACCGAAGAGATCGCCGACTCGCTCGACATTTCGGCGGGCGACCACGTGCTGGACGTCGGCAGCGGGATCGGCGGGCCCGCGCGATACATGGCGCGGCGCTTCGACTGCCGCGTCACCGGGATCGACCTCACCGCGGAGTTCTGCGACGTCGCGCGCCATCTCACGCGCTTGCTCGGGTTCGAGGAGCGCGTGCGATTCGAGTTGGGCAATGCGCTGGCGATGCCGTTCGGCGACGCGAGCTTCGAGGGCGCCTACTCGATGAACGTGTCGATGAACATCGCCGACAAGGATGCCTTCTACCGCGAGGTGCGGCGCGTGCTGAAACCCGGCGGCTGGCTCATGCTGTCCGAGCTTGCCCGCGGAACCGGTCCGGAGATCGACTACCCGACTCCTTGGGCGAGCAGCGCGCACGCGAGCTTCCTCTCGACGCCCGAGGAAACGCTGCGCGGCCTGGAAGACGCCGGGTTCGAGGTCGTGAACTTTCGCACCACCGTCGAGGAGTCGCTCGCCTTCGGCGCCAGATCGCGCGAGATGGTGGCGCGCGGCGGGAAGCCCCCGCACCGCGCCGTCTTCCTCGTGCACGGCGAAATGGGACCGCGCGCCGCGGCCAACAGCTCGCGCGGCATCGCCGAGTCGCGCGTCGTGCCGGTCGAAATCCTGACCCGCAGGCGCGACTAGCGCGACGTCCAGATGGCGAGGCCGCTGCTCGCCTCCTCGATCCTGAAGTAGACGCGGTAGCCGCGCCCGGTCGTCCGCTGCGAGCGCAGCCGGTAGCGGTGTCCGGCCTCGAGCGTCACCTCGGCCGGCCCGACCTCGAAGTGCGAGCGTCCGCTCGGCTCGACCAGCACGCTCACGAGGAACGTGTGCGTCCAGCCGATGTCGTGCGGGCCGGGCAGAAGCTCGACCGAGCCGTACTTCATGCCGTCGATCACCTGGTCGTCGACCCGCACCAGGTCGCCCGCATCGAAAGTCAGGATCGCAAGCGACGTGTCCGGCGCCTCGGCTCCAGAGTAGGCGCGATAGGCCGGCCGCGGGGGCGTCGCGCAGCCCGCCGCGATGACCAGCAGAAGCGCCACGCATGTCGAAAGTGCCGCTCGCAATCCGACCACTGGTTTCGTCTCCTTGCACGAGGCGATCCCATGCTAGCCGAGGGGATGCCTGCCCGGCATCCCATGGGCCGGGGATATCCGTGACCAATCCGTGACCGACCCGTATGTGGTCGGCAGCCCCCTTTCGCCGAGTATGGGGGCCACGGAAGGAGGAACTCGCATGAATATCGTCTACTCAGGAACTGGCCGGCGCGCGCTCGTGCTCGCCGTGGCGTTATCGAGCGGCTGCGCCTCGGTGCAAAACGAGGCGACGCGGAACGCGACGGCGGAAGCCGTTGCGACGGGCCCGAAGCCGAGCGTGCAGCTGGTGCTGACGGACGACGTTGCTGCGGCGCTGACCGACGTCGCCGAGCAAGCGACGCGCGACTCGGGGCTGTTCGGCCCGGTCAGCGCAGCGCCCAAGCCGGCGCTGCCCGCCGACCTGACGATCAAGCTTGGGCTCACGTCCCAGCGGCGCGCGGTGTCGGACGCCGAGACGGTCTGGGGGATGACGACGGCGATTCTCTTTACCGTTTACCCGAGCACCTGCGCGCGCGACGAGTACGAGCTCGTCGCCGACGTGTCGGACCGCTCCGGGCGGCGTCTCAAGTCCTACGACCTGCGCGACACCGAGACGTCCTGGTTGTGGCTGCTCCACGGCGAGAACTGCGGCAGCGTGCCGGCCGCCGAGCGGGTGAAAGCGGTGGCGAATGGATTGCTGCAGACGCTCTATCGCGACATCGGTGAGGACCGCCTGCTCGCGACCGCCAACACCGCGCCAGCCGCGGCGGACGATCGCCCACGCGTCTACGTCACCGCGAACCGGGCCGGGGACATCGTGCAGCGCGTCGCGCTCACGTCGGCGCCGTACGCGCAGTTCGTGTTCGACGACAAGGAGGCGCGCGAAGCCGACTTCACGCTCGACATCGACCTCGGATTCGGCTCGAGCGATCAGACGCTGGTTCGCACGATGGCCGGCATCATGAGCCTCGCGCTCGTCAGCCCGTGCAGCGCGACGACGTTCTCGCTCAAGGCGAAGCTCTCCGACCGCAGCGGCAAGCAAGTCCGCAGCTACGATCTCTCGGACAGCTACCGCAGCATCTTCGACGGCTCTCGCGGCTGCCGCGCGGTCGACGAGGGTAGCCGACCCGAGGAAGTCGCCGAGTTCGTCGGCAAGCTCTTCGCTCGGATGCAACGCGACCGCGTCTTCGAGCACGCGACCGCAGCGAAGCTCGCCGAGTGAGGCGTGCGGCGCCTGTTGACGTTCTGATAGTACAAAAGCACTATGCGCGGGGTACGCACGCACGAATCTGTCATTCAAGAAAGGGAGTCGCATGAAACTCAAGACGTTCGCTGTTCCGGTTGCTGCCTCGCTGGCGCTGCTGCTTGGGGCCTGCGCGAGCCAGCAGGCGAAGGAGTCGAGCACGAGCGGTGCGCAGCCGGCGTCGTCTTCGGCCGGGGCGCAGTCGCCGCAGTCTGGGGCGGTGGGCTCGCAGGCGGTGGGGGCCAACCCGCTGCACGATCCCAACAGCATTCTGGCCAAGCGCAGCATCTTCTATGACTTCGACAAGTCCGAGATCAAGTCCGAGTACCGGGGGCTGGTCGAGGCGCACGCGGGCTACCTGCGCGGACACGGGCAGGCGGCGGTGAGGATCGAGGGCAACTGCGACGAGCGCGGCAGC
>JBAUTZ010000446.1:0-7325 GCA_049582445.1 Burkholderiales bacterium | reverse complement strand
GCGCAATGTCTTGCGGTAGCCGAGGAACACCGCGTAGCGGCTGTCGTCGGGCAGGCCCGCGATCTCGCGCTCCTCGACCTGCCATTCCAGGCCGATGCGCGAGGGGTTCTGCTCCTGGCCCCAGTTGTAGGCGTAGCCCAGGCGCGTGCCAAGCGTCTTCTGGTTCTGGATGTCATTGCGCTCGAGGCTGGCGCCATAGCTGTCCCAGGTTCCGTTGGGGCGCGGCGGTCCGTCCAGCACGCCTTCGATCGCCTGGGTCTTGCTGTCGGCGCGCAGGCCGCCGCGCAGCCGCCACGGCTCGGAGAATATGCGAACGTTGCTGTTGCGATAATTGAGGTTGCCGCGCACGCCGGCGTCCGTGCTGTATCCGATACCGCCATCGACATGCTGCGTGCGGCCCTCGATCACCCTGACCCGCAGCGGCGCGGCAGCAGCCTTGGCCGGATCGCGATCGATGTCGATTTGCACGCCGGCAAAGTAGCCGCTCGCGACCAGCCTTCGCTCGTAGAGCGCGACCCGCCCCTTGCTCCAGGGCTCGCCCTCGCGCAGCGGGTTGAAGTTCTTCACCACCTTCGGGTCGACGCGGCGCGTGCCGGAAACCTCGACCGGCCCGAGGTAGAACGGCGGACCCGAGTCGAAGGTCACGCTTAGCACCGCGCTGCGGGATTCCGGGTCGATGCGCGCTTCGCTCGAGACGATGGCAGCGGCGGCGTAGCGCTCCGCGGCGAGTACGGCGAGCGCCTTCTGCTTTGCCGCGTCCCAGTCGGCCTGCCTGAAGCGACTGCCGGGAGCGAGGCTCCACGCGGCGCGCGCGGCCTTCACGCGCAAGGTGTCGTCGCGATCGCCCAGGGTCACCGGCCCGGTGAAGCGCAGATCGACCGCGGTCACGAGCGTCGGCTCGCCGGGGTCGACCTTGATGCGCGCGATCACGCCGCCGCTCGACGACTCGACGGCCGTTTCGATGTGCGGCGAGAACCAGCCTTCCGCGTTTAGCGCCTGCGTGATTTCCGGCACCGACTCGGCCACCAGGCGCAGCAGCAGCGCCTCGGTCATTCCGGTGTCGCCCCGCCATCGGGCCAAGCTCAGGCCCTGCTCGAGCATTCGCCTGACGGGGTCGGGCGCCTCGATCGCCAGCCGATAGCCCGATTTCCCGCCCGCCGCCTCGCTTCCTGTCGCCTGCGCTGGCCTGGTTTCGCCAACTTCCTGCGCGTGCGCGGCACCCGCAAGCGCGGCGGCGAGCAGCGGCAGCGCGAGGATCAGCGCCCGGACGATCGCGAAGCGACTGTGCCGGTCAGAACGACCCAGGCGGCGCGAAGTTCTCGAACCTCGTGAACTGGCCAAGGAAGGTCAGCTCGACCTTGCCGATCGGGCCGTTCCTCTGCTTGCCGATGATCACTTCCGCCCGGCCCTTCGCTTCCGGCTTATCGGGGGAGTACACCTCGTCGCGGTAGATGAACAGGATTACGTCTGCGTCCTGCTCGATGGCACCCGATTCGCGCAGGTCGGACATCATCGGGCGCCGGTCGTTTCTCGATTCGACCGCGCGCGAGAGCTGCGACAGCGCGATCACCGGAACCTTCAGCTCCTTGGCGAGCGCCTTGAGCGAGCGCGAGATCTCGGAGATCTCGGTGGCGCGGTTCTCGTTGCCTCTCGAGTTGGCCGAGGACATGAGCTGCAGGTAGTCCACCACCACGAGCCCGAGCTTGCCGCCGAACTGGCGCCATAGGCGCCGGGCGCGTGTGCGCAGCTCGAGCGCGTTTAGGGCCGCGGTCTCGTCGATGAAGATCGGCGCGTCGTGCAGGCGGCCCATCGCGTCCGAGAGATCGTGCCACTCCTGATCCGACAGCCGCCCAGTACGCATCTTGTGCTGGTCGACCCTGGCGATCGAGCCGAGCATGCGCGTTGCGAGCTGCGTGCCGCTCATTTCCATGCTGAACACCGCCACGGGCAGCAGGCTGTGCAGCGCCACGTTTTCGGCGATGTTGAGCGCGAAAGCCGTCTTGCCCATCGAGGGGCGGCCGGCGACGATGATCAGGTCGCCGGGCTGCAGGCCCGCGGTCTTGGAGTCGAGGTCGTGGAAGCCCGTCGGCACGCCGGTGACGTCGGACGGATTGTCGCGATGGTACAGGTGGTCGATGCGCTCGAGCACCCGCGCCAGCACCGGCTTGATCTCCTCCAGCCCGACGGTGTGCCGCGAGCCGGCTTCGCCGATCTCGAGGATACGCGTCTCGGCCTCGTCGAGCAGCTGCCCGACCTCCTTTCCGGCCGGATTGAGCGCGTTCTCTGCGATCTCGGTCGCGGTCTGCGCCAGGCGGCGCTGCACCGCGCGCTCGCGCACCAGTTCCGCGTAGCGGCGGATGTTGAGCGCGCTCGGCGTGTTCTGCGCCAGCGCGCCGAGGTAGGCGGGGCCGCCGGTCTTGTCTTTGTCCTCGCTCGCTTCGATCGACTCCGAGACGGTCACGACGTCCGCGGGCTTGCCGCTCTCGACGAGCTTCGAGATATGGCGGTAGATGCGACGGTGGTCGTCGCGGTAGAAGTCCTCGCCGACCACGAGATCGGCGATGCGGTCGAACGCCTGGTTGTCGAGCAGCAAGCCGCCGAGCAGGGACTGCTCGGCTTCCACCGAGTGCGGCGGAACCTTCAGTGCGAGGAGCTGGGGATCGCCCCCTTCACGCAGGGCGGAGCTGACGGAAACGTTCTGTTGCGCGCGCGCCATGGGTCGATGCAGGGTCGAGGCCCTGCATCATAACCGCATTAGGCTTCGCCGAGCACCGATACGGTGATCGTCGCGAGGACATCGCTGTGCAGAACGATCTGTATCGGGTAGTCGCCGACCTGCTTGAGCGGGCCTTGCGGCATGCGCACCTGCGCGCGCTCGATCTCGATGCCCTGCTTCGCCAGCGCCTCGACGATGTCGTAGTTGCCGACCGAGCCGAACAACCGCCCGTCCACGCCGGCCTTTTGCGTAACCTGCACCATGAGCCCCTCGAGCTTGGCGGCGCGCTCCTGCGCCTTGGCGAGCGCGTCGGCCTGGGCTTTTTCCAGCTCCGCGCGCCGCGCCTCGAATGCCTTCAGGTTGTCGGGCGTCGCGCGCTTCGCCTTGCCCTGCGGAATCAGGTAATTGCGCGCGAAGCCGTCCTTGACCTTGACGACGTCGCCGAGGTTTCCGAGGTTGACGACCTTCTCCATCAGGATCACTTGCATGATGCGCCCCTCAGTGCAGGTCCGTATACGGCAGCAGCGCGAGGAAGCGCGCGCGCTTGATCGCTTCCGAGAGCTGGCGCTGATAGCCGGACGAAGTCCCGGTGATGCGCGCTGGAATGATCTTGCCGGTCTCGTTGACGAAATCCTTCAGGACCTCGATGTCCTTGTAGTCGATCCACTCGACCTTCTCGGCGGTGAAACGGCAGAACTTGCGGCGCCGGAAAAGCGCCTTCTGGCCGCGTTCTTTCTTGTCCTTCGCGAACTTCCCCTTGCCTTTGCCTTTGCCTCTTCCACGTGGAGCGGGCATGTTCATTCTCCTTCAACGAATTCGATGTGTGTCACGTGCAGAACCAGCTTCTTCGAGCGCCGGCTCTTGGCGCACAAAAATCCTTCCAGCCTGAGCGCGCGGTCCAGAACGCTGCCGGAGACCAGGCGGGCCTGGCCCTCGAATGCGATCGCCTCGACCTCCGCGCTCACCTTTCGTTTCGATCCGGCTTCCACCGCCTCCGACTCGTGCCGGACGCGGAACTCGATCGCCGGAATGCCCGCGGGCGTGTGGCGCAGCGCGCCCATTTCCGCCAGCCTTCCCGACAGCTCGACCCGGTTCGCTCCGCCCAATTAGCGCTCAGGCGGCCGGTGCCTCGGCGGCCTGGCCCTCGGCCGCCCGTCCTTCACCGCCGCGCTCCATGAGCGATTTCGACTTCTCTTCCTTCATCATCGGGGAGGGGGCCGTCACCGCCTTGGTCATCTTGACGATCAGGTGACGCAGCACCGCGTCGCTGAACTTGAACGAGTGCTCGAGCTCGCCCAGCGTCTCCAGGTCGCACTCGATGTTCATCAGCACGTAGTGCGCCTTGTGAACCTTTTGCAGCGGGAACGCCAGCTGGCGCCGGCCCCAATCCTCGAGCCGGTGAACGACGCCGTTGCGTGCCGCGATCAGGCCCTTGTAGCGGTCGACCATCGCGGGCACCTGCTCGCTCTGGTCCGGATGGACGATGAATACGATCTCGTAATGCCGCATGCAGTCTCCTCGTGGGTTGAAGCCGCCCGTCATGCGTTGCGGTGCGGCAAGGAAAGGGCGCGGATTATAAAGGAAAAACTAGCGCGCGGGCAAGGCTCGTCGGCGGACCGATTCGTACAGCACGACGCCCGCCGCCACCGACACGTTTAGGCTCTCGACCGCGCCGCGCATCGGAATGCGCACCAGCAGGTCGCAGCGCTCGCGCGTCAGGCGCCGCATGCCCTCGCCCTCTGCGCCGAGCACCCAGGCGACGGCCTGGGGGAGATCGGCCTGGTGCAGGTCGAGCTGCGCGCCCGCGTCGGCGCCCACCACCCAGATATTGCGCTCCTTGAGTTCGTCCAGCGTGCGCGCGAGGTTGGTGACCATGAAATACGGGGTCAGCTCGGCGGCGCCGCTCGCCACCTTCGACACGGTCGCGCCGATCCCGGCGGCGCGATCCTTGGGCGCGATCACCGCGTGCGCGCCAGCGGCGTTGGCGACCCGCAGGCAAGCCCCGAGATTGTGCGGGTCGGTCACACCGTCGAGCACGAGGAGCAATGCCGGTTCCTTGAGCTGCTCGAGCAGCTCGTCGAGGCTCGTCGTGGAGACCTTCGCTTCGACTCGCGCCACCACTCCCTGGTGGCGGGCGCCGCCGCACATGCCGTCCAGGCGCGCGGCCGGCACTCGCAACAGGCGCACGCCGGAGCGCTCGACCCCCGCCGCGAGGTCACGGGCGCGAGCATCCTGGCGCACGTCGTCGAGGAAGACCTCGATGACCGAAGCGGGGTCGGCGCGCAGCCGCGCGAGTACCGCGTGGAAGCCGAACACGACTCGCGGCTCGACCTTCGCGCCACGGCTCACGCGGGCACCAGGTCGATCTTGCGTGTTTCCAGGTCCACCCGCACCAGCCGCACCTGCATGCGGTCTGCCAGCCGGTGGCGCTTGCCGGTGCGCTCGCCGAGGAGCATGTGGCGCGCGGCGTCGAACTGAAAGTAGTCGCGACCGAGCTCCGATACGTGCACCAGGCCGTCGACGAAATAGTCGTCGAGCGTGACGAACAGCCCGAAAGGCGTCACGCCGGTCACGGTACCGGAGTAGGTGCCGCCCACGTGGTCCTGCATGTAGAAGCACTTGAGCCAGTTCTCGACGTCGCGGCTCGCGTCGTCGGCGCGGCGCTCGGTCTCCGAGCAATGCCGCCCCAGCGCGTCCCAGTCCGCGCCTTCGTAGCGCCGGCCCTCGAGGCAGGCGCGGATCGCGCGATGCACCAGCAGGTCCGGATAGCGCCGGATCGGCGACGTGAAATGCACATAGGCCTCGAACGCCAGACCGAAGTGGCCCGCGTTGTCCGGGCTGTACACGGCCTGCTTGAGCGAGCGCAGCAGGATCGTCTGCAGCAACTTGAAATCGGCGCGGTGGCGCATCTTGTCCAGCAGCTGCGCGTAATCCTTCGGGCGGGGAATCTCGCCGCCGGGCAGCTGCAGCCCGAGCTCGGCGAGGAAGTCGCGCAGCCCCGATACCTTCTCCGGCGCCGGAACGTCGTGCACGCGGTAAAGCGTCGGATGGTTGCGCTCGATGAGGAACGCGCCAGCGCAGACGTTGGCGGCGAGCATGCATTCCTCGATCAGGCGGTGCGCGTCGTTGCGCTCTTCGGGAACGATCCTCTCGATCTTGCCGCGTGCATCGAACTCCATGCGCGTCTCGACAGTCTCGAAATCGATCGCGCCGCGCCGGCGCCGCTCCGCCGCGAGCCGCTGGAACACCTCGTACAGCGTCTCGAGATGCGCCGGAGCGTTGCGCGCGGAGAGCATCGCCCAGGTCTCCGTGTAGGTCAGGCGGGCGTGCGAGCGGATGACCGCGGGATAGAACTCATGGCGCGCGACCGCCCCTTTCGGCGTGAGCGCCATCTCGCATACCATGGCCAGACGGTCCACGCCGGGGTTGAGCGAGCACAGGCCGTTCGACAGCTTCTCGGGAAGCATCGGGATCACGCGCCGGGGGAAATACACCGAAGTGCCACGCTCGCGCGCCTCCAGATCGAGCGCGTCGCCGTGGCGCACGTAGTTGCTGACGTCGGCGATCGCGACCCACAGCCGGAAGCCTCGCCCATCGCGCTCGGCGAGCACGGCGTCGTCGAAGTCCCTTGCGGTCTCACCGTCGATGGTGACGAAGGGCAGGTGGCGCAGGTCGCGGCGCCCCTTCGTGTCCTCCGCGCGCACTTCGGCGGGCATTGCCTGCGCGCTCGCCAGCGCGCGCCTGGAGAACTCGTGCGGGAGGTCGAACTTGCGCAGCGCGATCTCGATCTCCATGCCCGGATCGGCGTAGCGGCCGAGGACCTCGGCGACGCGGCCGATCGGCTGCGCGTGCTTGGAAGGCTGGGCGACGAGCTCCACGGTCACCACCTGCCCGGCCTTGGCGCGACCCGCTTCCGCGGGCGGCACCAGGATGTCCTGCGCTATGCGACGGTCCTCGGGCACCAGGAACATGACCCCGTGCTCTGAGTGGAGCCTGCCGACGATGCGCCGCGTCGCGCGCTCCAGCACCTCCACGACCGTGCCCGCCGGCCGGCCTCGCGCGTCGCTTCCGGTGACGCGCACTGCCGCGCGGTCGCCGTGCAGCAGCTGGCGCATTTCCGCAGGCGGCAGGAACACCTGCGCGCCGCCGTCATCAGGCACCAGAAAGCCGTGGCCGTCGCGGTGGCCCTCGACGCGGCCCGCGATGAGCGCGATGCGCGTCGCAACCAGCAGGCTGCCGGCTCGGTTCGTCACCACCGAGCCGGAGCGCTGGAGTTCGGCGAGCGAGCGGTCGAACACGCGCCGCTCGTGCGCGTGAACGTTCAGACGCCCGGCGAGCTCGTCGGGAGTGAGCGGCGCGCCGGCTGCGTTCAGCGCCTCAAGGATTTCGGCGCCGTAGGCGGCGCGCCCGGGCGATGGCCGCTCGGCGCGAGCGCGCCGGCGCAGTGCGGTCTTAGTCGGCTTCTTCTTTGACACCCGTGTGCCCTGCAACTAAAATTGCGGTCCCCTGCCGAGGTGGCGGAATTGGTAGACGCACTAGGTTCAGGTCCTAGCGGTGGCAACACTGTGGGGGTTCGAGTCCCTTCCTCGGCACCAGACTCGGCAAAGCA
>JBAUTZ010000445.1:0-8851 GCA_049582445.1 Burkholderiales bacterium | reverse complement strand
CCCCTTGCGCGGCGGCAATAGCGCGCTCCAGCCGTCCGGCACCGGCGCCCAGTCCGGGGTCCGCGATGCGGGCGGCCGCAAGCAGCTCGGCGAAGCGCTCCGGGCGGCGCAGGGCATCGGCACGCTTCAGGGTCTCGAGCAGTTCACCCGCTGGTCCATCGGCCGCCCGGCGCAGCCCGTCGCGACAGCGGCAGTACGTGAGGGCGAGCTCGCGCACCTCGTTCGGTACGCGCAGGCGCTCGCTCAGGCTGCGCAGCGCCGGCTCATCGAGGCGGGCGGTGAGCACCGTGAAGCGCACCGGAAGCGGCGCGGAGGCCGCCGCTGCGCGCGCCAGCGCCTCGCGCAGACCCGCGTCGAGGCGCAGCGGAGGGAGCAGGTGCGCAAGCGCGCCGCACTCTTCGAGCACCTCGAGCATGCCCTGCGGGTGGGGCTCGACCAGCCCGCGGGCGAACTCCTGCCACACGCGTTCGGATACCAGGTCCTCTACTTCCCCGGCCTCGACCATGTCGCGCATCAGCGCGAGGGTCTCGGCCGCGACCCGAAAGTCGAAGCGCGCGGCGAAGCGCGCGACGCGAAGGATGCGCACCGGGTCTTCCCGGAAGGCGTCGCTCACGTGGCGCAGCACGCCGGCCTCGAGATCGCGCGCGCCGCCGAACGGATCGATCAAGGCTCCGTCCTCGCCCCGCGCCATGGCGTTGATGGTGAGGTCCCGCCGCCGCAGGTCCTCTTCGAGAGTGACCTCGGGAGTGGCGTACACGGTGAAGCCCTTGTAGCCGCGGCCGCTCTTGCGCTCCGTTCGCGCGAGCGCGTATTCCTCCTGCGTTTGCGGGTGCAGGAACACCGGGAAGTCCTTGCCGACGGGGCGGAAGCCCTGCGCCGTCATCTCCTCGGGGGTCGCGCCCACTACCACCCAGTCACGGTCGGCGACCGGCAGTCCGAGCAGCCCGTCGCGCACCGCGCCGCCGACGACGTAGCTCTTCATCGTCGCGCCAGGTAGCGCGCGTCATCGAAGGTCGCGACCCACTCGCGCCGGTAGACCACGAACAGGGTCACCAGCGCCCCCGTCAGGAACCCCTCGCCGAACCCCAGCATCAGCCCGAGCGCCGCGAAAGGCTCGATGCTCGAGCCGAGCAGACGATGCGCGCCAAGTGACGCGACCATCGACAGCCCGGCACCCGCGAAGGCCGCGCCGAACACATAGACGAACAGGTTAGGGGGCGAATAGCGCTCGAGCGCGCAGGCGAGAGCCGCGGCGAGCGCCATCCCGGCCAGTGCGAGCGGCGCGCCGAACATGAGATACAGCGCCGCAGCGCCCAGGAAGTGCAGCGCCGGTCCCGCCGGCAGTTCTGCACGCACCCCCCACATGGCGGCCACCAGCGCGGCCGCGGCCAGCAGCCTGTTCAGCCGTGCCCCGTCCGGCAGTCTCACCCGTGCTCCTAGCCGTACTGCTCGAACCGCGGCAGCGACTCGGACTCGCGCTCGGCCGCCGCGATCCACTCGCGCATCGCCGGCAGCGCGAGAATCGTATCGGAGTAGGCGCGGGCAACGGCGGGCAGGTCGAAGTCGTAGGTGCGGAAGCGCAGCACCACGGGCGCGTACATCGCGTCCGCCGCCGAGAAACGTCCGAACAGGAACGGACCCGCGGCGCCGAAACGCGTGCGGCAGTCACCCCAGATGTCGATCACTCGCCTTGCCTCGGCCTCCGACTCCGGCGTGCGTCCCTTACCAGGGTGACGCTTGCGAATGTTCATGCTCATGTGCTGGCGCAGGTTGCTGAAGCCGGAGTGCATTTCGGCGCACACCGAGCGCGCCAGGGCGCGCGCGGCCGGCGCCTCGGGCCACAGGTCGCGGTGCGTCTCGGCGAGATACTCCAGGATCGCGAGCGAGTCCCACACACGTATCGAACCGTCCACCAGGCACGGAACCTTGCCTGCCGGCGAGTAGCGCAGGATCACCGTCTTCGATTCCGGCTGATAGAGCGGAATGCGAACTTCGTCGAATTCGATACCGAGCACCTTCATCGCGAGCCACGGCCGCAAGGACCACGACGAGTAGTTCTTGTTGCCGATGACCAGGGTCGGCTTGCTCATCTGCGCGCCTTCCACCGCAGCCTCGAGTAGCGTTCCCGCGGCATGGAGGGCGTAAGCCACGTCGGCGCAAGCGCCTCGAGCGCCTGCGGCGCGATGCGGAAGGGTGCCTCGCAATCGCACACGCTCGGCACCTGCATCGAGCGGACATTGTCGCGCGACATGAGCGTCGGTCCCGGCAAGCACTCCATCATCCACGCCTGAAGGTACGAGAGCCGCTCGGACAGCCCCAGCACCATCCGGCGATGCCCGCCGACCAGGCACGTGTAATGCACCAGCTCCCGCAGGGTATATACCTTCGGGCCGCACAGGTCGTACGCTTTGCCGAAGGATGCGCGATCCTCCAGCGAAGCGAGTACGGCTCGCACCACGTCGCCGACGTAGACCGGCTGGAAGCGCGCCTCGGGGCAGGCGAGCAGCACGACCGGCAGCCACTTTGCGAGCGTGGCGAACAGGTTGAGAAATGCGTCGTCCGGGCCGAATACCACGGACGGCCGGAACGCGGTCACCTCCAGGTCCTCGGCCGCGAGCATGGCGCGCTCACCTACGCCCTTGGAGCGCAGGTATTCGGAAGGGGCGTCGGGCGACGCACCGAGCGCGCTCATGTGCAGCAGGCGCCTGACGCCCGCTGCGCGGCAGGCCGCGAGCACTGCCTGAGGGAGTTCCACATGCGCTCGCGCGAAGTCGGGTCCGTAATTGTTCGGTCCGCGCTCCTGCGGGCCCCCGCGCCGGCTGTGCAGCACGCCGACCAGATTGACCACCAGGTCGCGTCCCGCCGCCAGCCGCCCGAGCACCCCCGGCTGGTTGACGTCACACTCGACCACTTCGACCGTCGGCAGCAGCAGGAGGCCCTTGGCGCGCTCGCGCCGACGCGACGGCACCGTAACCGCCGCGCCTCGCGCGGCAAGCGCCGCGACGACGTGGCGGCCCACGAAACCGCCTCCGCCGACGGCCAGGATGTTCTTGTATGGCATGGAACCGAACGTTTAGGGAAGCGAGGCGCCGTCGCCGGCCGGGTCGTCGTTGGAGGACACCGTGCCCAACCGGGCCTTGAGCGACGACGGCCCGTCGCCGTAGATCGCCGCGTAGAAGACGGCGTTCGCCATGACCTTCTTCACGTAGCGCCTGGTCTCGTCGAACGGGATGTTCTCGGCGTAGATCGCACCCTCTACGGGGTTCACGTCGCGCCAGCGCTTCGCTCGACGGGGCCCCGCGTTGTAAGCCGCCGAGGCGAGCACCTCGTGTCCGAGATTGTCGAGCACGAGCTTCAGATAGACGGTACCGAGCGTGATGTTCGTCTTCACTTCCGCGACGTGCTTCGGCTGGTAGTGCTTCAACCCGATCCTGTGCGCCACCCATCGGGCGGTGCGGGGCATGAGTTGCATCAGCCCTCGCGCGCCGGCGGCGGAATGGGCATCAACGATGAAGCGGCTTTCCTGCCTGACCAGGCCGAGCACCCAGGCCTCGTCCAAGCCGTGCTCGCGTGCGTATTCGCCGAATACGTCGCGGTACGGCGCCAGATAGCGAACCTGGAAGTTGTGCACGTGGGTGGTTTGGTCGGCAGTCGTGATCGCGCGATCGAATAGCTCCTCGCGACGCGCCACCTCGGCCGCCGCGAGCAGCTGGTGGTCGTCCATGCCGCGGATCGCGAACGCCCATTCCTGCGCGCCCTCCGTGCGCAGGCCGAGGCGGTACAGCTCGAGCGCGCGAGCCAGGCCGGCATTGCTGCGTGCCGCGGCAACCTCGTCCTCGGTCGGCTCGTAGCCGGGCTGGGGAGCGGTGGCGAGAAAACCGAGTTCCTCGGTAGCGAGCACGCTGTAGAAGTCCGTATCGCCGGCGATGCGCAGGTAGTACGCGCGCGCCGCGTCGGCCTCACCCTGCGCTGCGAGCGCGCGTCCGTACCAGTAGATCCATACGCTGAGGTGGCCCTCGCGCGCCGACATCCTGTCGATCGCGTCGCGCACCGCCTGCCAGTCGCCCATCCGAAGTGCAGCGCGCGCCTTCCACGCCGACTGCTCGTCGCTCAGCTCGTAAGCGCCGGCCTTTGCGTACCAGTCGAGCGCCTGATCATCGTGGCGCAGCGCCGCCTCGTAGCCCAGCCTTGCCCAAAGGTACTCTTCGTCCCCCGCCTCGAGGACGGCCCCCAGCGGTCCGGCGAGCGCGTCGGCCACAGCCTGCGGATCCTTCTCCGCTAGCCGCACCGCGGCGAGCACCAGAACCTCGCGGTCGGCGCGCTTTTTCGCCTCCAGCGGGGAGCGCGACAACAGCTTCTGCGGGCGCGTCGCCGCCTGCGCGAGGTTCCATTCGTTCGGCGCTTCCCCTTTCGGAAGGTAACCGAGTGTGCGCTTCGCCGCGGTAATCTGGCCGTTCTCGAACAACACCCGGACGCGCCGCCAGATGTCGTCCACGCCGATCACGCCGTCTGCGGCGAGCCGGTCGGTGAGCGTGTTGCAACCATCGGGGAGATCGCGCGGCTGGAGCCAGATCGATTTCACCGCGCGCAGCGCGAGGCGTTCGCCATGCGCCATGCGCGCGAGCCATCCGTAGCAGCGTACCTCGAGGTTCTCGCCCACGAGTCCCGGGCGCTCCTGCTCGAAGTCCGCCCAGCTGGCGCGCTTGCCGAGCACCTTGAGCCATTGCGCGCGCAGCAGCTCTGCGACGTAGGTACCGGAATGACTCTGCAGGAACGCGCGAACTTCGCTCTCGTCCGCGTCCTCGAGACGCAGCGAGAGGGTCCAGTAATCGACGTATGGCTCGAGTACGTTGCCTTTCAGGACGCGCGCGGCATGGGCGAGCTTCATCGGGTCGCCGGCGTTGAAAGCATCGTAGGCGGCGAGCAACGCGTCGTCCGTGGTCTGCTCGTGCGAGGCGGCCTGCACTCCCGGTGCGAGCAGGCAAAGGGCAAGCGTAAGATTACGGAAATGCTTCAAAATCATCGATTAACAGCATAGCACGAGCGTGGATTACAAGGCACTGATGCAGTGGCGCAAAAGCGAGCGGGAACGCCTGCTCGCGGCGCGACAAGCGCTCCCGGCGCCGACGATCGTGGCGTGGCGCCACAGCATCGACACCGTGCTAGAGCGCGCGTTTCCCGGGCTCGCGGGCAAGACGCTCGCGCTATGCTGGCCGATCAAGAATGAATACGATGCCCGGCATCTGGCGCACCGCTTGCGCGGCCGAGGCACGCGCATCGCCCTGCCGGTGGTGGTGGCTCGCGGCGTTCCACTCGTGTTCCGGGAATGGCACCCGGGTGTCGAGCTCGCCGAGGGAGCGCTCGGCATACCCTACCCCGTAGCTACCCCGGAGCTCGCGCCCGACGCGGTGCTGTTGCCCATGAACGGTTGGGACATGAAGGGCTATCGGCTGGGCTATGGCGGCGGGTTTTTCGACCGCACCCTGGCCGCGATGGCCCGGAAACCGGTCGTCATCGGCGTGACCTACGAAATCGCGCGCCTCGACACCATCCACCCGCAAAGCTGGGATATCCCGGTCGACTACCTGGTCACCGAGCGCGGTCTGTATCGGCGCGATCCGGAAGGACTGGTGTTCCTCGGCATGCCGGAACCCGGCGGGACCGGGGCGCTCGCCTCTCCCGTGTGCTACGCCGATGAGCGCCACTTCGGTGGCGAATCCTCCTAGCAAGCTGCCGCCGGGCGGCCCGGCTCATCCGAGGAAGAGGCGGTAGGCGGGATTCTTCGACTCGTCGGCGCAGGGATAACCGAGCTTGTCGAGAAAGCGCTGGAATTCGCGCATTTCCTCTTTCGGCACCTGGACGCCCACCAGCACGCGGCCGTAGTCGGCCCCTTGATTGCGGTAATGGAACAGGCTGATGTTCCAGTCGCTGCGCATGCTGCTGAGAAAGCGCATCAGCGCGCCGGGACGCTCGGGAAACTCGAATCGGTACAGAAGCTCGTTGGCCGCGCGCGTCGCGCGCCGGTCGCCGGACCAGGGCGCTCGCCCGCCGACCATGTGGCGCAGGTGCGTCTTCGCCATCTCGTTGTCCGACAAGTCCATGGTTTTGAGTCCGTGGCGCTCGAGGTTGCGTACGATCCGTGCCGTCTCGGCGCGGTTGATCGTCTCGATACCGACGAAGATGTGGGCTTCACTTGAATCGGCGATGCGGTAGTTGAACTCGGTGATGTTCTTCGCGCCCAGCGTGGCGCAGAACTTCTTGAAGCTCCCGGGGCGCTCGGGGATCGTAACCGCCAGGATCGCCTCGCGGTGCTCGCCGAGCTCGGCCTGCTCGGCGATGAAGCGCAGGCGGTCGAAATTGGTGTTGGCGCCGCAGGCCACCGCGACCAGTGTCTTTCCGCGCGCGCGGTGCTTCTCGACCCAGGCCTTGGCACCCGCGATCGCGAGCGCCCCCGCTGGCTCGAGGACCACGCGCGTGTCCTCGAATACATCCTTGATCGCGGCACAAATTTCGTCGGTATCGACCAGCACCATCTCGTCGACCAGCTTGCGCGCAAGGCTGAACGTTTCCCTGCCGACCTGCTTCACCGCGACGCCGTCGGCGAACAGCCCGACCTGCTCGAGCACCACGCGTCGGCCGGCTTTGAGCGAGCGCGCCATGGCGTCGGAATCCACCGGTTCGACGCCGACGATCCGCACCTCCGGCCGCAAGCGCTTCACGTAAGCGGCGATGCCCGAGATGAGCCCGCCGCCGCCCACGGCGACGAAGATCGCGTCGAGCGGTCCGGGGTGCTGGTGCAGGATCTCCATGCCGATCGTGCCCTGTCCCGCGATCACGTCGGGATCGTCGTAGGGATGAACGAACGCGAGACCGCGGCGGCGCTTGAGTCGCAACGCGTAGGCATACGCGTCGGCGTAGGTGTCCCCGTGCAGTATCACCTCTGCACCGCGGGCCGCCACCGCATCGACCTTGATTCGCGGCGTAGTCACCGGCATCACGATCACCGCGCGGCAGCCGAGCTTCTGCGCCGCGAGCGCCACGCCCTGCGCGTGGTTGCCGGCACTCGCGGCGATCACGCCCTTCTTCAGCTTCGCCGGCGGCAGGTTCGCCATCTTGTTGTAGGCTCCCCGCAGCTTGAACGAGAATATCGGTTGGAGGTCCTCGCGCTTCAGCAGCAGCCGGTTTCCCAGCCGCCCGGAAAGCCCCGGCGCGAACTCGAGCGGCGACTCGATAGCGACGTCGTACACGCGCGCCTTGAGGATGCGCTCGAGATAGTCATTGTGTTTCACGCCGAAAAGCCTAGCACACAGTGCATAGCCTGCTGACCCCTGAGAGCGGGCTCGCCGGACTGCTCGCCGCGAGCTTCCTCGCCGCGACGCTGATCCCGCTTTCCTCCGAGGCGGTGTTGTTCGGCTATCTCAAGCTCTACCCGGAGCACGCCGCGATCGCGATCGCGCTGGCGACGCTCGGCAATACCGCGGGCGGCATGACGACCTACCTGCTCGGGCGGCTGGTGCCCGAGCGCACCAGGAAGCGGCTCGATCCGCGCGCGCTCGGCTGGCTCGAGCGCCACGGCAGTCCGGCGACCTTTTTCACCTTTCTGCCGGTCGTGGGTGACGCGCTCTGCCTCGCTGCCGGGTGGTTGCGCGTGAACTGGCTCGCCGCGCTCGCCTTCATGGCGACGGGACGCCTCGCGCGCTACCTGCTCGTCGCCCAGTTTTCTTGATTTGCAGCAAAGTCGGCCGCCATACCAAGGCTAGGCTTGCCCCATGCATCCCCGCAATCGCCTGTTCGTCGCGCTCGCGCTCGTCTACGGCCTTACCGGCGGGCTGCTCGCGCTCGCGCGTCTCGCCGCGCCGCAGCTCATCCCGGGGGACGTGACGCGCGCGCACGCGCACCTGATGCTGCTCGGGCTGGTGCTGATGAGCATCTACGGCATCGGGCTGCACGTGCTGCCGCGCTTCGGCGGCTACCGACTGCGCTCCGAGCGGCTCGCCTGGGCGCAGTTCTGGCTCGCCAATGCCGGCCTGCCGCTGATGGTCGCGGGCTGGCTTGCGACCGAGCGCTGGCTGGTGACCCTTGGGGGCGCGGTGAGCGTCGCCGCGATGTTCGCCTTCGCCATCAACGTCGTGTTCACGGTGCGCGTAGCGCCGCCGGCGCAAGCGGAATGAGCGAATACCGCGGCTGCGAATTGCCCGAGGACCTCTGGTACGACCTCGATTACTGCTGGGTGCGGCCCGAGGCGGACGGCACGTTCCGCGTCGGCATCACGGACCCGGCCCAGACCATGGCGGGACGCGTTCAGTACGCCACTTTCCGGCCGGTCGGCTCGCGCCGCGCGAAGAGAAAACCGGTCGCTCGACTCGAGTCCGGCAAGTGGGCAGGCGGTGTGCCGGCCCCGTTCGAGGGCACGATCGTCGCGCTGAACGAGCGCGTGGCGGCGGAACCCGGATTGATCAACGTCGCGCCCTACACCGATGCCTGGCTGGTGCTCATGAGGCCCGACGATCCGCAGGCCGCGCTTGACTCGCTCGCGCGCGGCGAAGCCGCGCAGCAAGGCCTGCGCGCCTGGATCGATCGATACGACGTCGACTGCATGCGCTGCACCGAATGACGATGCGCGTGGAGCTGCTGGTGTCCGACTGGTGCGCGACCTGCCCGGCGGCCGAGGCGGTCTGGCGCCAGGTCGCGGCGGAAAAGGAGATTGACTACGCGGTGCTCGACCTCGCGCAACCGGAGGGCAAGCGCCTGGCGCGCGACCTTCACGTGCGCACCATCCCTGCTCTAGCGATCGACGGCGTGCTCAAGGCGGTCGGCGTGGTGCCGCTCGGCGAGGCGCGCAAGCTGGTCG
>JBAUTZ010000444.1:0-9941 GCA_049582445.1 Burkholderiales bacterium | reverse complement strand
ACGGCGTGCCCGAGGACTTCATCTTCGCCTCCAACTACACCTGGATGAACCACAACTAGACCACCCCCAACCCACGGAGGGATGCCGTCATGACCAACCGATTGATACTGCGAATTAGCGTCAGCGTCCTCATGCTGATTGCCTGCAGCGCGCCAAACGACGTGTCCGGGGGCTTCTCACGGCCGTACCAGGAGCGCCAGACCGCCCCGCTCGACCTGAACCGCACCGACGTGCCCTGGCAAGCCGCGCGCACCGTTGACCCCGACAACGTGCGCTCGCTCTGAGGGCGGAGCCCCGGCGAGCTTGCGCGCTCGCCGGGGCCGGCAGCACAATGGGGCGAACGAGCCCCACTGTGAAAGCCGCTTCGATCGAAGCCTTGCCCGAGGCATTGCTGCAGCAAGTCGCGCAGCAGGCGGTCCTGCGCACCTTCCAGCGGAACGCGATCATCGTCACCGAGGGCGATGAGTCGGACTCGCTCTACGTGCTGGTCTCGGGACGCGCCAAGGTGTTCGTCTCGGACGCCGACGGCAAGGAGGTGCAGCTCAACCAGATCGGCCCCGGCGAGTATTTCGGCGAAGTGACGCTCGACGGCGGCCTGCGCTCGGCCTCGGTGATGGCGCTGGAGGACTGCCGCTGCGCCGTGCTGCGGCGCGCCGAGATGGCGGGCGTCATGGCCCGCTACCCCGACTTCGCGCTGCACATCATCCGCAAGCTCGCGCACCGGGTGCGCAGCCTCACCGACAGCGTGCGCGACCTCGCGTTCATCGACGTGTACGGCCGCGTGGCGCGGCTGCTGCTCGAGCTCGCCGAGGAGATCGACGGCCGCATCGTGATCGATCAGCGCATGACGCAGAAGGACATCGCCGCGCGCATCGGCGCCTCGCGCGAGATGGTGAGCCGGATCTTCTCCGACCTCACCGAGGGCGGCTACGTGCGCAAGGAGGAAGGGCGGATCGTGGTGCTGCGCAAGCCCCCGGCGCGCTGGTAGGAAGTCAGGCGCGCAGCCCGTTCAGCCTGAATGCCGGCACCGGCTGCGCAAATCCCCGCAGCGTGAGCGGGCCGACCGGGTCGGTGTCCGCGAGGCCCACCAGCGCCGCCTCGGCCTGCGCGTCGAGGATGATTTCGCCCGCGCGCGCCTCCCCGCACAATCGCGCCGCGAGGTTCGGCACGTTGCCGATCGCGGCGTATTCCCAGCGCTGCTCGAAGCCGATCACGCCGAGCGTCGCCTCGCCCTGGGCGATGCCGATCCCGAGGCCCACTTTGTGCCCGATCTTCGCCCAGGCCTCGGCGATCGGCACGAACGCGCGCTGTAGCGCGAGACTCATGCGCACCGCGGCTTCGGCCGGCCGCTCGACCGGGAACGGGTCGTTGAAGAAGATCATCACGCCGTCGCCCGCGAAGTGCTCGAGCGTTCCGCCGAACTCCGCCACGATGCCTCCCAGCGCTTCGTGGTAGGCGCGCAGCAATTCGAGCACCTCATCGGGGTCGGCGCGGTCGGTGAACGAGGTGAACCCGCGCAGGTCGAGGAATACCGCGGTAATCTCGCGGCGATGCGGCTCGAGCAACTCTTCACCGCCGGCGACGATGGCGTCGGCGACATGGGGTGAGAAAAAGCGCTTCAGCCGCCCCAGCCGCTCGATCGCGGCGACCTGCTGCTCGACGCGCTCCGCGAGCGTGGCGTTCAAATCACGCAGCGCCTCGGCCTGGTGCCGGACCTCGTCCTGCAGCGCCTTCACCCGCAGCAACGACGCCACGCGGGCGAACAGCTCGCTCCAGTTGACCGGCTTGGACAGAAAGTCGTCGGCGCCCGCCTCGATGCCGGTGATGCGCTCTGCCTGCGGATCGAGCGAAGTGACCAGCACCACGGGCAGCAGCGCCATTTCCGGATCCCGGCGCAGTCGCCGACACACCTCGTAGCCGTCAATCCCGGGCATCATGATGTCGGAGATCACCAGGTCGGGCCGCACTTCCCGCACCAGCTCGAGTCCCCGCGCGCCGTCTAGCGCCGTATGAACCTCGTGGCCGCGGCTGCGCAGCAGCTGGGCCATCAGTTCCACATTGGTACGCTGATCGTCGACGACCAGGATGCGCCCGGTCTTCAGGTCCGACGCGTTCATCCTAGAACACGATCACACCGCGCGCGTTCTTCGCCGCCTCCAGATCGGCGAACGCCTGCGGCGCCTCGTCGATCGAATACCTCTTCGTGATGAGTTCGTCGAGCTTGAGCTTGCCCTGCATGTACAGTCCCAGCATGCGCGGAAAGTCGACGCGCGGCACGCAGGAGCCAAAATAGCTTCCGGTGAGCGTCTTTTCCTCGAACGGCAGCGTCATGGTGCGCACCGAGGTCGAGTCGCCCGGCTTGGCTACGCCGACGACCACGGCCATGCCGCCGCGGCCGGCCGCCTTGTATGCCGCAGCCGCCAGCTCACCGCTGCCGACGCATTCGAAGGCGTAGTCCGCGCCCCCGCCGGTGAGCTTCTTCAGCGCCTTGGTGAGGTCCTCGCCCGCCTTGGCGAGCAGCACGTCGGTCGCGCCGAACTTCTTCGCCATGTCGAGCTTCGCCTCGAGCGTGTCGATCGCGACGATGCGCTCGGCGCCCGCGATCGCCGCGCCCTGGATCACGTTCAGCCCGACGCCGCCGCAGCCGAACACCGCCACGCTCGCCCCGGGCCTGACGCGCGCGGTGTTGAACACCGCGCCGACACCGGTGGTCACCGCGCAGCCCACGAGCGCCGCGCGGTCGAGCGGGACCTTCGGGTCGATCTTCACCAGGTTGTCAACGTGCATGGTCGCGTACTCCGCCATCACGCCGCAGCCGGAGAAGATGTTCAGCGGCTTGCCTTGCGCGTCTTTGGTGCGCAGCGTGCCGTCGGGCAGCGTAGTGAGCGCCTTGCCCTGCTCCACGCACAGCACCGGGCGCCCGATCGAACAAAAACGGCACTTGCCGCACATGTAAATGAACGACGCGACGACGTGGTCCCCGACAGCGAGTGCGGTGACGTCGTCGCCCACCTCGACCACCTCGCCGGCGCCCTCGTGGCCGAGAACGAGCGGCGGCGGCAGCGCGATGGTGCCATTGGTCGCCGAAAGGTCCGAGTGGCACACTCCGCAGGCGCTGAGCTTGACCATCACCTCGCCGCGCCTGGGGCTGTCGACCGTGATTCTCTCGACCACTACCGGCTTGTTGATTTCGCGGCAGATCACCGCGCGCGCGGTCTGAGCCATGCGACAGATCCCCCTTTCCCGATGAGCGGAGGAGTATAGCGCGCGTGCTCCGTTAGAATGTGCCCCTCGAACCAGGAGGTCCAGATGCTCGTCCGCGACAAGCTCTTCATCGGGGGCCGGTGGGTCGCGCCGTCCGCCCGCGAGACCATCGACGTACACAACGCCGGCACCGGCGAGGTCATGGGCCGGATCCCCGCCGGCGGGGAAAAGGATGCGGTCGCCGCGGTTGCCGCGGCGCGCGCCGCGCTCGAGGGCTGGTCGCAGACGCCGGTCGAGAAGCGCGCCGAGTACCTGCAGAAGATCTCCGACGGACTGAAGGCGCGCGCCGACGAGCTCGCGAAGCTGATTGCCCAGGAGGTCGGCATGCCGGTCAAGCTCGCCGGGCGCATCCAGGCCGGGCTGCCGATCGCCAACTTCGCCAATTACGCCAAGCTGGTGAAGGAGTTCGCTTTCGAGGAGCGTGTCGGAAACTCGGTGGTGGTCCGCGAGCCGGTGGGCGTGGTGGTCGCGATCACGCCGTGGAACTACCCGCTGCACCAGATCGCGCTCAAGGTGGCGCCGGCGCTCGCGGCCGGCTGCTCCGTGGTCCTCAAGCCCTCCGAAGTCGCGCCGTTCAACGCGTTCGTGCTCGCCGAGGTGGCCGAGGCGGCGGGCCTGCCCCATGGCGTGTTCAACCTGGTGACCGGCTTCGGCCAGACGGTGGGCGAAGCGTTGGTCCGCCACCCCGACGTCGACATGATCTCGTTCACCGGCTCGACGCGCGCCGGCAAACGCATCTCCGAGCTCGCGGCGCAGGGGGTCAAACGCGTCGCGCTCGAGCTGGGCGGCAAATCGCCCTCCGTGATCCTCGACGACGCCGATCTCGCCGCAGCGGTGAAGAGCACCGTCAACGGCTGCTACCTCAACTCGGGGCAGACCTGCACCGCGCTTACCCGCATGCTGGTACCGGAATCGAAGTACGAGGAAGCGAAGAAAATCGCGGCGGAGGTGGCCAACGGCTTCAAGCTCGGCGATCCGCTGTCCGAGGCGACGCGGCTCGGCCCGCTCACCTCGGCCGCTCAGCTCGAGCGCGTGCGCGGCTACATCACGAAGGGCCTCGCGGAGGGCGCCGAGCTGGTGGCGGGCGGCGCCGAGCCGCCGGCGGACGTGCCAGCGGGCGGCTACTTCGTCAAGCCGACCGTGTTCGGAAAAGTGAAGCCCGGCTCGACCATCGAGCAGGAGGAAATCTTCGGGCCCGTGCTGTCGATCATCACCTACAAGGACGAGGACGAGGCAGTGCGTATCGCCAACGACACGCCCTACGGCCTCGCGGCGGCGGTGTGGTCCAAGGACGAGGCGCATGCGCAGAAGGTGGCGCGCCGCATCCGCGCCGGCCAGGTGGACGTCAATGGTGGCGCATTCAACATGAACGCCCCTTTTGGCGGCTTCAAGCAATCGGGCCACGGCCGCGAGGCCGGCCTGTACGGCCTGGAGGAATTCCTCGAGTACAAGTCGCTGCAACTGAAGGGCTGAGGAAGCGGCGCAGGTCGGTCCGATGGAACGACCGGCAGTCATTAGGAAAACCAGCGGCGGGCGGCGGGTCGCGCCAAATCTCGCCGATTACGCCGCGGTGCGCGCCGCCTTCGACTGGGACACGGCCCGGCGCGAGCTTGCCGGGCTGCCGGGCGGAGGTCTGAACATCGCCTGGGAGGCCGTCGAGCGCCACGCGCAGAGCGCCCGGCTCGCGTTCCGCTTTCTCTCGGCCCAGGGCGGGCAGCGCGATGTCTCCTTCGCCGAGCTCTCGCGCCTCAGCAACCGCTTCGCCAATTTGCTGCGCGAGCTCGGCGTCGGCAAGGGCGACCGCGTGTTCATCCTCTCGGGCCGCATCCCCGAGCTCTACATCGCTGCCCTGGGCGCGCTCAAGAACGGCAGCGTGGTGGCGCCGCTCTTTTCCGCGTTCGGCCCGGAGCCGATCGCAACGCGCCTCAAGCTGGGCGAGGGCAAGGTGCTGGTCACCACCGAGTCGCTCTACGCACGCAAGGTCGAGAAGCTGCGGAGCGAGCTGCCGAGCCTCGAGCACGTGCTGCTCGCGGACTCGCCCGAGTTCGCGCGCACGATGGACGCGGCCTCCGACCGCTTCGAGACGGTGCACACCGAAGCCGAGGACATGGCGCTGCTGCATTTCACCAGCGGCACCACCGGGCGGCCGAAGGGCGCGGTGCACGTACACGGTGCGGTACTGACGCACTACGTCACTGGCCGCTACGCGCTCGACCTGCATCCCGAGGACGTGTTCTGGTGCACCGCCGACCCCGGCTGGGTGACCGGCACTTCCTACGGCATCATCGCGCCATTGCTGCACGGCGTGACGAGCGTGGTCGATGAGGCCGAATTCGACGCCGTGCGCTGGTACTCGATCCTCGCCGAGCAGCGCGTGAGCGTCTGGTACACGGCGCCCACCGCGATCCGGATGCTGATGAAGGCGGGCGCGCAACTGGCGCGCGAGCGGTCGTATCCCGACCTGCGCTTCGTCTCGAGCGTCGGCGAGCCGCTCAACCCCGAGGCGGTATGGTGGGGGCTCGACGCGCTTGGCCTGCCTATCCACGACAACTGGTGGCAGACCGAGACCGGCGGCATCATGATCGCGAACTTCCCTGCGCTCGACATCAAGCCCGGCTCGATGGGCCTGCCGGTGCCGGGGGTCGAGGCGTGCATCGTCGAGCATCAGGAATCAGTGAGTAAATTGAAGATCATCGACAAACCCGACGTCGAAGGAGAACTGGCGCTCAAGGCCGGCTGGCCGTCGATGTTCCGCGGCTACCTGCACGAGGACGATCGCTACCGCAAGTGCTTTCGCGATGGCTGGTACCTGACCGGAGACCTGGCGAAGCGCGACGCGGACGGCTATTACTGGTTCGTGGGCCGCGCCGACGACGTGATCAAGTCCGCCGGACACCTGATCGGGCCGTTCGAGGTCGAAAGCGTGCTCATGGAGCATCCCGCGGTGGCCGAAGCCGGCGTCATCGGCAAGCCTGACCCCGTGGTGGGCGAAGTGGTCAAGGCCTTCGTTTCTCTCAAGAAGGATTTCGCGCCTTCGGAATCCTTGAATATGGAGCTGCTTGGACACGCGAGAAGGCGTCTCGGCGCGGCGGTCGCGCCCAAGGAGATCGCATTCCTCGACTCGCTTCCGCGCACGCGCAGCGGCAAGATCATGCGCCGGCTGCTCAAGGCGCGCGAACTCGGCCTGCCCGAGGGCGACACCTCGACGCTGGAGTCCGCGTGACGATCGCCCCGCCGCCCTCCGGCCCCGTTCCCTGGGAACGCGAGTTCGCGCTCGGCATGGTGCGCGACATGCTGCGGATCCGGCGCATGGAGGAGCGCGCCGCCGAGCTTTACGGCGAGCAGAAAATCCGCGGCTTTCTCCACCTGTACATCGGCGAAGAGGCGGTCGCGGCCGGCGCGCTGCGCGCCCTCGCGCCCGAGGACAACATCGTCGCCACCTACCGCGAGCACGGCCACGCGCTGGTGCGCGGCATGCCGATGCGCACCATCATGGCCGAGATGTACGGCAAGCGGGAGGGCTGCTCCCGCGGCCGCGGCGGCTCGATGCACCTGTTCGACGCGAAGCTTCGGCTGTACGGCGGCAACGCGATCGTCGGCGGGGGGCTGCCGCTCGCGGTAGGCCTGGCGCTCGCCGACAAGATGCAGGGCGCGCGCCGGGTCACCGCGTGCTTTTTCGGCGAGGGCGCGATGGCCGAAGGCGCGTTCCACGAGTCGATGAACCTCGCGGCGCTGTGGCAGGTGCCGGCGCTGTTTTGCTGCGAGAACAACCTGTACGCCATGGGCACCGCGCTCGCGCGCTCGGAGTCGCAGACCGACCTGTGCGTCAAGGCCGCGTCCTATAACGTTCCCACGCTCAAGGTCGACGGCCAGGATATCGTCGCCGTGCACGAGGCGACCCGGCGCGCGCAGCAGCACGTGCGCGAGGGCAAGGGGCCGTTCTTCGTCGAGTTCCAGACCTACCGCTACCGGGCGCATTCGATGTTCGACCCCGATCTGTACCGCGACAAGCAGGAGATCGAGCAGTGGAAGACGCGCGGCCCGCTGCACACCTTCAGCGCGCGGCTGAAAGCAGAGGGCAAGCTGACCGAGGCGCAGTTCCTCGCGCTGGACGCGGAAGTGGCGAAGGAAGTCGAGGACGCGGTCGCGTTCGCCGAGGCCGGCGGCTGGGAGCCGGTCGAGGACCTGGCGCGCGACCTCTACACGCCATGAAGACCACCTACCGCGAAGCGATGCGCGAAGCGCTGCGCGAGGCGCTCAAGACGGACCCGCGCGTGTTCCTCATGGGCGAGGACGTCGGCCTGTACGGCGGCAGCTACGCGGTATCGAAGGGGCTGCTGGAAGAGTTCGGGCCCGAGCGCATCCGCGACACGCCGCTCTCCGAGCTCGCCTTCGTCGGCGCGGGCATCGGCGCGGCGCTCGGGGGCATGCGCCCCATCGTCGAGGTAATGACGGTCAACTTCAGCCTGCTCGCGCTCGACCAGATCGTGAACACGGCGGCGCTGTATCACCACATGTCGGGCGGCCAGTTCTCGGTGCCGCTGGTGATCCGCATGGCGACCGGCGCCGGACGGCAGATCGCGGCGCAGCACTCGCACAGCCTGGAGAACTGGTACGCGCACGTCCCGGGCCTCAAGGTGCTCGCCCCGGCGACCGTCGAGGACGCGCGCGGCATGCTCTCGGCCGCGCTCGCCGACCCGGACCCGGTGGTGATCTTCGAGCACGCGCAGCTCTACAACATGGAAGGCGAGCTGCCGCAGCCCTGGAGCACGGACATCACGTCCGCGTGCGTGAGACGGGAAGGCAGCGTGGTGAGCCTGATCACCTACGGCGGGTCGCTGCCCAAGGCGCTCAAGGCGGCGGATCTCCTCGCCGGCGAGGGCATCGATGCCGAGGTGATCGACCTGCGCGTGCTCAGGCCGCTCGACGATGCAACGATCATCGCCTCGGTGCGCAAGTGCCGGCGCGCGGTGCTGGTCGACGAAGGCTGGCGCAGCGGCAGTCTCGCCGCCGAGGTCATGGCGCGGATCGTCGAGCAGGCGTTCTACGATCTCGACGCGCCGCTTGCGCGCGTGTGCAGCGAGGAAGTGCCGATGCCCTACGCGCGGCACATGGAGGAAGCGGCGCTGCCGCAGCCGGAGAAGATCGTCGCGGCGGCGAAGGGACTGTTCGCATGATGGAGTTCAAGCTCCCATCGCTCGGCGCCGACATGGATCAGGGCAAGCTGCTCGAGTGGAAGGTCAAGCCCGGCGACGCCGTGAAGCGCGGGCAGGTGATCGCGCTGGTCGACACATCCAAGGCCGCCGTCGACGTCGAGATCTGGCACGACGGCGTGGTCGAGGAGCTGATCACGAAGCCCGGCGAGACGATTCCCGTGGGGACGGTCATGGCCAGGCTGAGAAGCGCGGGCGAAGTTGCACCTGCACCGTCCACGACCATCTCGCCTTCACTGCGCAAACCCGCCTCGCCCGCGGCGCGCAAGCGCGCCCGCGAGCTCGACGTCGACCTCGACAGGATCGCCGGGACCGGGCCGCACGGCTCGGTCACCCTGGAGGACGTCGAGAAGGTGGCGAAGGCGCCCGGTCCGGCGCCGTCGACCGACCGCCAACTGGAGATGCGCAAGGCGATCGCCGCAGCGATGAGCCGCTCCAAGCGCGAGATCCCGCACTATTACCTCGCCGAGTCGATCCCGATGCGGCGCGCGATCGATCACCTCGCTCGTGCCAACGAGAAGCGCCCGGTCACCGAGCGCGTCCTGCTGGGCGCGCTGCAATTGAAGGCGGTCGCCCTCACGCTGCGCAACTTCCCGGACCTGAATGGCTTCTGGCGCGACGGCGCGTTCCAGCCGGGCGCCGGGATCCACGTCGGCGTGGCCATCTCGCTGCGCCAGGGCGGGCTGGTGGCGCCCGCGATCCACGACGTCGATCGACTCGGCACCGTAGACCTGATGCGCGCGCTCGCCGATCTGGTGAAGCGCGCGCGCGCCGGGTCGCTGCGCAGCTCCGAGATGTCGGATCCCACCATCACCGTGACCAATCTCGGCGAGCAGGGCGTGGAGTCGGTGTTCGGCGTCATCTATCCGCCGCAGGTCGCGCTCGTCGGCTTCGGCCGCATCGCCGAACGCCCCTGGGTCGAGGACGGCATCTTGGGCGCCGCGCCGTTGCTCAGCGCGACGCTCTCGGGCGATCATCGCGCGAGCGACGGCCATCGCGGCGCGCGATTCCTCGCCGCCCTGCGCGATCAGCTGCAACGACCGGAGGAACTGTGAAGCCGGAAGAGATCAAGTCCCAGGTGCTGGCGATACTCGGCAAGATCGCGCCGGAACTAGAGCAGGGCGGCTTGCGCGCCGATCAGCCGCTGCGTAACCAGGTCGATCTCGACTCGATGGACTGGCTGAATTTCCTCGTCGCGCTGCACGAGCGGCTCAAGGTCGACATCCCGGAGGCCGACTACGGCAAGCTCCAGACGCTCGACCAGCTGCTCGCCTACCTGAAGGAAAGGCTGCCCGCCTAGGCGCAGGCCGCAATCGCGGCCTCGAGCTCGGCGTAGCTCTGCGTCACCCTGAACTGCGGGAACTGCGCGGCGATCGCCGCCGGCGGTCGGAAGAAAATCCCGGCGTCGGCGGCCGCCAGCATCGCGGTGTCGTTGTACGAATCGCCCGCGGCGATCACCCGGTA
>JBAUTZ010000443.1:0-3309 GCA_049582445.1 Burkholderiales bacterium | reverse complement strand
CGGCACCACCGGCCGCCGGGGCCGCCACGGCAACCGCGGCCGCGGCCGACACGCCGAACTTTTCTTCCATGTCCTTGATGAGCTGCGAGAGCTCCAGGACGCTCATGCTCGAGATTGCTTCCAGAATCTGTGCTCGTTCCATGTTCAATGCTCCGAAAAAAGAATGTGTGGGTTTCCTGAATTTGGGCTGGATCAGGCCGCGGCCTTCTCCCGCTGGTCACGTACTGCGGCGAGGGTGCGCACGAATTTGCCCGGCACCTCGTTCACGGTGCGCACGAACTTCGCGATCGGCGCCTGCAGAGTACCGACCAGCTTGGCGAGCAGTTCCTCGCGGCTCGGCATCGAAGCGAGCGCCTTGACGTCCTTGGAGGACATCACGACGTTCGGCATCGCGCCGCCCTTGATGACGAACAGCTCGTTATCCTTGGCGAACTCCGACAGCACCTTGGCGCCGGCCACCGGATCCCGCGATATGCCGTACAACAGCGGACCGGTCATCTGCTCGGCCAGCTTCTCGAACGACGTGCCCTTCACGGCGCGCCGCGCGAGCGTGTTCTTCAGCACACGCAGGTATACGCCCGACTTCCTCGCCCTGGACCGCAGATCGGTCACGCGTGTGACGTCAAGCCCGCGGTATTCCGCGAGGATGATCGCCTGGGCGTTCGCAAGCTGCGCGGTGATTTCAGCGACCACCGACTGCTTCTGCTCCAGATTAAGACTCAAGGTCTACCTCCTTACGTTGATCAAACGGGCCTCCCTCGCGGGACGCCCCCCTATGGCGACCTTGAATCAGGAACCTCACGATTCCTTCTTCGGGTGCGCCGTCTGCGTAGGGTGACCGCGTTCGATTAAGCCTGCGGCTCGCGCCTTCGGCCCCTACGGTCTTTGACAGCAACCGGCCGCTCCTGCGAACGTCCGGCAGCCCAAAGCCCTCAAAATTCCTGTTAATGCTGCCCCTGCTGCTGTGCCGAAAACGAGGCGGGGTCCACCTTTACGCCGACCCCCATCGTGCTCGACACCGACAACTTCCGCAGGTAAATGCCCTTCGTGTTCGACGGCTTGGCGCGGTTTAGCGCCTCCACCAGCGCCGTCAGGTTGTCCCGCAGCTGTTCGGCCGAGAACGACGCGCGCCCGATCCGGCACTGCACCACACCCGCCTTGTCGGCCCGAAACTGCACCTGCCCGCCCTTCGCGTTCTTCACCGCCGCGGCAACGTCCGGCGTCACCGTGCCGACCTTCGGGTTCGGCATGAGGCCACGAGGACCCAGGATCTGGCCGAGCTGGCCGACCACTCGCATAGCCTCCGGAGCCGCGATCACCACGTCGAAATCGAGCTTGCCCGCCTTGATCGATTCGGCCAAGTCATCGAAGCCGACGACGTCCGCCCCGGCGGCCGTCGCCGCCTGCGCCTTGTCTCCCTGGGCGAACACCGCGACGCGAACCTTCTTGCCAGTTCCCGCCGGCAGCACGACCGAGCCGCGCACCGTCTGGTCGGATTTCTTGGCGTCGATTCCCAGGTTCACCGCGACGTCGACCGACTCGTCGAACTTGGCGGTGGCCGTTTCCTTGATGAGCTTGAACGCATCGATCACCGGGTAAACCGCCGTCGGGTTGACCTTGCCGGCGAACGCCTTCCTGCGCTTGGTGATGGCCATTTACATGCCCTCCACGATGATGCCCATGGAACGCGCGCTGCCCGCCACCGTGCGCATCGCGGCTTCGAGGTCCGCCGCCGTAAGGTCGGGCATTTTCGACTTGGCGATCTCCTCGCACTGCTTGCGCGTAATCTTGCCCACCTTGTCTGTATGCGGCTTCTGGCTGCCTTTATCGACGCCAGCCGCCTTCTTGATCAGCACGGTCGTCGGCGGCGTCTTGATGATGAACGTGAAGCTCTTGTCCGCGTAGGCGGTGATCACCACCGGCAGCGGCAGTCCGGGTTCCATCTTCTGGGTCTGCGCGTTGAACGCCTTGCAGAACTCCATGATGTTGAGCCCGCGCTGTCCGAGCGCGGGGCCGATGGGTGGCGAGGGATTCGCCTTGCCCGCCGGCACTTGCAGCTTCACGAAGCCGACTACTTTCTTGGCCATTTGAGGCTCCTATCGGGTACAAGCGGCTTTGGCCGAAGCGGCCGCGGCCTCCCCGTTACGTTGCAAACGCGGTCAGGCCTTCTCGACCTGGCCGAACTCGAGCTCGACGGGGGTCGAGCGTCCAAAAATCGTGACCCCCACCCGCAGGCGGGACTTCTCGTAATTCACGTCTTCCACCGTTCCCTGGAAATCCGTGAACGGCCCTTCCTTCACACGCACCATCTCGCCGACCTCGAACAGCACTTTGGGCTTGGGTTTTTCCACGCCCTCGCGCATCTGCTGCATGATCGCGGCGACCTCCTTCTCGGAGATCGGCGCGGGTTTGGTCGCCGTGCCACCAACGAATCCGGTGACCTTGTTGGTGTTCTTCACCAGGTGCCATGTGTCGTCGTTCATCTCCATCTCGACCAGAACGTAGCCCGGGAAAAACTTGCGCTCGGACATGTGCTTCTGGCCGCCCTTCATTTCGACGACCTCCTCCACCGGCACCAGGATGCGACCGAACTTGTCTTGCATGCCGGCGCGCGCAATGCGGTCTTCGAGCGCGCGCTGCACCGACTTCTCGAAGCCGGAATAGGCGTGCACCACGTACCACCGTTTAGCCATGTCGCTCTGCTCGATTCTTGCCACTTAAGTCTTCGTCCATCCGAGGATCAGGTCGTAGAGCGCCCACTCGAGGCCCTTGTCCGTGACCCATAGAAAAACCGCCATCGCCACCGCGAAAGCGAACACGGCCGCCGTCGTCTGCATCGTTTCCTTGCGCGTCGGCCAGACCACCTTCTTCACCTCGGCGATCGCGTCGCGCGAGAACGCGACGAATTGCCGCCCCGGTTCCGTGAAGGAGCCGATTACGGCGCCGATCACGATACCGCCGAACACCGAAAGGACGCGCAGCACCAGTGCATTCTCGGAGAGCCAGTAATAGCCCCAGAACCCGAGCACAACGATCAGCGCCGCAATCGCCAGTTTTATCTTGTCGAGCATCCTGTCAGCCGTATTAGTGGGATTTGGCAGGCCAAGAGGGAATCGAACCCCCAACCTTCGGTTTTGGAGACCGACGCTCTGCCAGTTGAGCTATTGGCCTGTGGAATCCGCTACTCGATGACCTTAGCGACGACGCCGGCGCCGACGGTTTTGCCGCCCTCGCGGATAGCAAAGCGCAAGCCCTGCTCCATGGCAATGGGCGCAATCAGCGTCACCGTCATCTTGATGTTGTCCCCGG
>JBAUTZ010000442.1:0-4509 GCA_049582445.1 Burkholderiales bacterium | reverse complement strand
GTCCCACACCGGCGCCTGCGACAGGTGCACCAGCTCCTGCGCCACGTAGTCGCGCGGCCGCGCGCGCATGCGCGCCACCAGGGCCTCGCGTTCCTTGCCGCCCAGGTCTTCGCCGAACACCGGCTCGAAGCCGAGCTGCGGGAATGCGGGCTTGATCACCAGGCGCTCCAGGCGCGAGAGCGCGTCCTCGAGCGCCGCGGGCTCGCCGCACCACCAGGTGGCGACCGACGGCATCTTGAGCGGCTCGCCTAGAAGCCGCTCGCACAGGCGCGGCAGGAAGCCGAGCAGCATGCCCGACTCGAGGATGCTCGAGCCGAGCGCGTTGGCCACCAGCACGTTGCCGCGGCGCACCGCCTCGACCAGGCCCGGAACGCCGAGCGTCGAGTCGGCTCGCAGCTCGAGCGGATCGCAGTAGTCGCCGTCGAGGCGCCTCAGGATCGCGTGCACGCGCCGCAGGCCCGAGAGCGTCTTGAGCCACACTTTTCCCTCGCGCACGGTGAGGTCGCTCCCTTCCACGAGCGGGACGCCGAGGTAGCGCGCGAGATACGCGTGCTCGAAGTAGGTCTCGTTGTAGGGCCCTGGCGTCAGCAGCACGGTGAGCGGCGCACCGTCGCCATGCGGCGCCCACTCGGCCAGGCTGTCGCGCAGCGCGGCGAAGAATCCCGCCAGGTGCTCGACCTTCAGGTCGCGGAACAGCTCGGGATAAAGGCGCGAGATCGCCAGCCGGTTCTCGAGCGCGTAGCCTGCACCCGAAGGCGCTTGCGTCCGGTCGGCCATCACCCACCAGCGTCCGTCGGGCGCGCGCGCCAAGTCGGCCGCGTACAGGTGCAGCCGCACGTCGCCGGCGAGTTTCGCGCCGCGGCACGGGCGCAGGTACTCCGCGTGCCCGTACACCAGCGTCGGCGGCAGCAGGCCTTCGCGCAGCAGCGCCTGCTCGCCGTAGATGTCGCCCAGGATGAGATCCAGCAGCTTCGCGCGCTGCGCCAGCGCGGCGGCGATCCCCCGCCATTCATCGGCCGGGATGATGAGCGGCAGCACGTCGAGCTCCCAGGGACGGTCCGCGCCCTCAGGATCGGCGTACACGTTGTAGGTGACGCCGTTCTCGCGCACCTGGCGCTGCACCGCCTGTGTGCGCTCCTTCATCAGCGCCGCGGAGGCCGCCGAGAGCTGCTCGAACATCGGCCGCCAGTGCGCGCGCGGCGTCAGCGGCGCCTCGAGCATCTCGTCGTAGCGCGTGGAAGAAAGGAGATAGTCGGCGAGCAGCTCGCGGGGCATGTTCGGGGTCGGGTACTCGCGGAGCGAGACTAGCACACCCCGCCGTCCGGATCGGTGAGAGTGCCGTCGAGCTCGAAGAGCGAATCAACGACCGCGTTGAGCGGCCGCATACCAGCGGCAGTCGAAGCCACGCCCTTTCACGGCCCGCTACAACGCGTTGTCAGATCTCACCGGATACGCCGGTCTTGCGCCATACGCTGGCAAGCCAGGGCTGTCGCGCGAGCGGCAATCCCGGCGGACGATAGTAGTACTCCAATTCTTGGAAGCCCGTCGCCTCAAGGAACGCGCGCCATGATTCGAGGTCGTGATACGCCCCATAACGCCCGCGATTCCAGCCCTCCTCGTTATTTCCCCGGGGATTCGATGTAAAGAGCACGCCATCGGGCTTGAGCGCCGCGCGCAATTCGCTCAACACGCGCGGCAGCTCCTGGCGCGGCACGTGGAACAACGAGGCGTTGGCGAAGATGCCGTCGAAGCGCCCGGGAGGCAGCTGCAGCGCGAGGAAATCCTGCTCCCAGACGTCGCAGGCGCTGTGCTCGCGTGCCATGGCGGCGAGCCGCGGGGAGCCTTCGAGGCCGATCGGCTCGTGGCCCAGGGCGCGAAACGCTGCCAGGTCACGCCCCGGGCCGCAGCCGAAATCGAGTATGCGCAACGGTGGCGCGCCGCGAATGTGCCGCAGCAGCGCCTCGATGTTCTGCTTCACATCGTGGTCGCGCGTGCCTTCCCGGTACTCGACAGCGCGCTGATTGTAGTGCTCGACCGTCATCGCGGTGATGAGCGCGAGGTCCTCGAGCATCCGTGCCATCAATCGACGATGAATAGCTTGGCGCCAACTTCGGTGTACGAGCGGTGCGGTTCGGCATTGTCGGCAACCTGGTAGCTCATACCCGGGCGTAACGTGAAGACACGTCCGTCCTTGAGCTCGGTATGCAGTTCACCATCCGTACAGAGAAGGATATGGCCTTTGACACACCAGTGGTCGGCCAGATAACCAGGCGTGTACTCGACCATGCGGACTCGAATGTCGCCGAAGGTTCTGGTGCGCCAATATGCGCGGCCGCGCTCGCCCTGGTGCTCCGTACGTTCGACGTGCGACCAATCGGTGGTGCTGAACGGAATGGCAGACATTTGCATGAAACTATCGCTCCTAACGCGGGCGGCGAGCCGCCGCTAGTAGCGGCGCGGTTTGCGCAACGTCGGGTTGAGCAACTCGAACTCGGCCTGGACCTGGGCGCGGCTGCGCTCGTAGACGATCTCGCGCCCCATTACTTTTCCGGCGTAGGCGCGCTCATTGCGCGTCGGGCTGAGCTCGCACTTGACGCTGTGCGCGCCTTCGCCGAGCACTACGGTGATGTGCTCGGGCCGCTTGCTGAGGACGACCACGTCGACGGTCTGCCCAGTCTCGGTGACCCGCACTTTGATCTTCTCGGTATTCATGGAATCCTCATCAGGTTGCAAGGCCGGCGAGCAGGTCGGCGAGGACTGCGGGGGCGGTGACGTGCGGGCTGTGGCTGGCGTCGATCTCGAGCGAGCGCCAGGTTCGCTCGCTCCGCGCGCGCTCGGCGAACTGGCGGAACACGTCGCCGGGCGAAGGACGCGTGCAGTAGATGTAGCTGCGGGGCAGCTGCCCGCCGGCGCCCGCGAGGCGGATCGGCTGCTCGAATGTCTTCCTCGGCTGCATCACGCGCCGCGGCATGATCCACGACACGTCGATCTGGTCGGTATCGGGCGGAAGCGGATTGGGCGGGATGCGCCAGCCATCGCCCGCTTCGTCGGCCGCCTTGCGCATGCCGGCGCGCGCCTCGGCCGAGACGAGGTCGAAAAGGGCTTCGCCCTGGCGCGGCACGAAGGCGTCGAGGTAGACGAGCCGCGCGATCTTTGCCGGGGCGCGGTCCGCGACGCCGGTGGCGACCATGCCGCCGTAGCTGTGGCCGACGAGCACGACGTCGGTCAGGTCCTCGTAGTGCAGCACCGCGAGCATGTCGTCGATGTGCGCATCGAGGTCGATGCCGGGGTGCGCGAGGTGCGCGCGCTCGCCGAGGCCGGTGTAGGTGGGCGTGACGAGCCGGTGGCCGCGGCTGCGCATGAGCGGGTGCATCTTCTTCCACGCCCAGCCCGCGGACCAGGCGCCGTGCGCGACGAGGAACGCGGCCACGCCTCGCTCAGCTCCAGCTCACGTCGGGCACTTCCTGGAACACGCGCCGCAGCCCGCTCGACCAGAACTGGCTGATCTCGCGGAAGTAAGGGTCGTTCTCCTGGAAGCGGCGCCTGAGCGTGACGCGCAGCGAGTCTTTTTCGTAGGCGAGCAGGTCGATCGGCAGGCCGACCGACAGATTGGAGCGCATGGTCGAGTCGAACGACACGAGCAGGCACTTGGCGGCGTCCTTCATCGGCACGTCGAACTTCACCACCCGGTCGATGATCGGCTTGCCGTACTTCGTCTCGCCGATCTGGAAGTAGTTGGTGTCCATACTCGACTCGATGAAGTTGCCCTCGGGATAGATGTGGAACAGGCGCGGCGCTTCTCCTGCGATCTGGCCGCCGAGGATGAAATTGCAGCCGGTGTCGATATGGCGCGCTTCGAGCGCAGCGCCGTCGCGCTGCAGCACCTCGCGCAGGGTCTCGCCGACCAGCACGGCGACGTCGTACATGCTCTTCGCGCCGAGCACGCCGTCGGCCTGGCGCAGCTTCAGCAGGCTGAGCACACTCTGCGTGACGCCGAGGTTGCCCGAGCTGAGGATCACCACCACGCGCTCGCCGGGAACCTCGAACACGTTCATCTTGCTGAAGGTCGATATGTGGTCGACGCCCGCGTTGGTGCGCGTGTCGGAGGCGAATACGATGCCGGAGGCGACGGCGGCGGCGACGCAGTAGGTCATGCGCGAACGATCATAGCGCAACTATGCGCCTAGTTCTGCTGCTGCTGGCGCACCTGGGCGCGCACGGTCATGGTCTCGTTGCCGCCGCCGATGCGCATGCCGCGGATCGGGCAGGCGTCGAGGTGGTCGCCGCCCATCGCCACCTTGACGTGGCGCTCGCCGATCGAGCCGCCGAGAGCGACATCGAAGCTGTGCCAGCGCTCCTCGACCCAGGCCTCGGCCCACGAGTGGCCCACGCTCGGATCTGCGCCGCGCTCCGGCATGTAGACATAGCCGCAGGCGTAGCGCGCGGGCACGCCGAGGTGCCGGCAGCAGGCGATGAACACGTGCGCGAGGTCCGGCGGCGGCCCGGAGC
>JBAUTZ010000441.1:0-3891 GCA_049582445.1 Burkholderiales bacterium | reverse complement strand
CGCCGGCACCCCGCGGCGCCCACGCCGCTTCGGCTGCGCCTGCGGCTGCGGCACCGTAAGGCCGAGCAGGTAGGCGCGCACCAGCGCCGGGTGGACGTAGTACTTGCGGCATACTGCGCGCGTGTTGCCGAGCCGCTCTGCGACTTCGTCCAGCGCGCGCACGACGTTGCGGTCGGCCTCGCGCCGGCTGGATGCCGGCCCCGCGGTGCGCAGCTCGACTGCGGCGAGCATGGTGCCGCCCCAGGTGCGGAAATCCTTGGCCGTGACGTCGCGGCCGGTGATCTCGCGCAGGTAGGCGTTGACGTCGTCGGAGGACACCGCCTGGCGCTTGCCCGCCTCGTCCAGGTACTGGAACATTTCCTGCCCCGGAAGCTCCTGGCAGCGCTGGATGATGCGCGCCAGGCGGGGATCGGACACCGACACGGAGTGCTCGACGCCGCTCTTGCCGCGGAAGCTGAAGCGCAGCAGCGCGCCTTCGACGCGAACGTGCCTGCGGCGCAGCGTGGTGAGGCCGAACGAGCGGTTTTCGCGCGCGTATTCGTCGTTGCCGACCCGGATCAGCGTTCGATCGAGCAGCCGCACCACCGTGGCGAGCAGCTGGCGCCGGCCCAGGTCGTCCAGCCGCAGGTCGCGCTCGACGCGGTCGCGCAGGATGGGCAACACCTCGCTGAACTCGAGCATGCGCCGGAACTTGGAGCGGTCGCGCGCCTCGCGGTACGAAGGGTGATAGCGGTACTGCTTGCGCCCCCGCGCGTCGCGCGCGGTGGCCTGGATGTGGCCGTCGGGATCGGGGCAGATCCACACATCGGTCCAGGCCGGAGGAATGGCGAGCGCGTTGAGGCGCTTCCTCACCTTCGAGTCGGCGATCCGCGCGCCATCCGGCGCGTAGTAGGCCCAGCCCTTACCGGAACGCTTGCGGCGGATTCCGGCGACGCCGTCGGTCACGTAACGCAGGCCCGCGCGGGCCGCCGCGCGACGGTGCTCGGTAGCCCGCTGCGACGCCATCGCGCCCCTGTCTAGTCGGGAATCAGTCGGGGCGCGCCGCGAACCTGCCGCTGCCGCCGAGCAGGATCGCGAGGCCGCAGACGAGCAGCAGAACCTCGAGCTCGACCTGCCAGCCGCCGAACTTGTTGATCTGGAGCAGCTCCGTGCTGCGAGCGAGCACCAGCACGACGATCATGTTGATCGTGACCAGCAGCCCGCCGATGCGCGAGAACATGCCGAAGATGATGAGCAGCGGGCCAAGCAGCTCGCCGAGGTACACGGCGAACGCGAGCTCCATCGGCAGGCCGTGCGCTGCCAGCTTGCCGCCGATCCAATCCAGGGTGGCCGGGTGCAGCACTTTCGCCACGCCATGGAACAGCATGACGCCGCCGAGCGTGATGCGCAGCAGCAGCTTGCCGATGTCGTCGGCCACGATCGGATTGATGAACATCTGCGTGCCTCCTCGTACCCATTGCAATGGGCCGAAGGATAGCCGAACTTGCGGCGCCTCCGCAGGCCATCTGCCGCAGGTTTACAATCGCTTGACTCCGGGCCAGGGGAAAAGTCACCAGGATGCGCCAACCAACGCCTTGGCTCGCCGCCGCGCTGGCAACGCTGGTTATGGGCTGCGCCAGTCTTCCGCCTCTCGAAGGCCGCCACGCGACCACCGCTGTCATCGATACCGGCGCGACTCCGCTCGGGCAGTCGATTGCTCCCCGCGTCGCGGCGCATCCCGGGAAGACGGGCATTTACCCGCTTACACTGCCGGCCGACGCCTTCGCCGCGCGCGCCCTGCTCGCGGCCGAGGCCCAGCGCTCGCTCGACGTCCAGTACTACATCTGGCACGGCGACGAGACCGGCATGCTGCTCGCCGAGGCGCTCTGGCGGGCGGCCGAGCGCGGCGTGCGCGTGCGCCTGCTGCTCGACGACAACGGCATTACGGGACTGGACCCGACGCTCGCCGCGCTCGACTCTCACCCGAACATCGAGGTGCGGCTCTACAACCCGCTCCCGCATCGTGGTGTGCGCGCGCTCAACTTCCTCGCCGACTTCTCGCGTGCCAACCGGCGCATGCACAACAAGTCGTTCACCGCCGACAACGAGGCGGCGATCGTCGGGGGTCGCAACGTCGGCAACGAGTACTTCGGCGCGGGAGAAGGAGTGGTATTCCAGGACCTCGACGTGATCGCCGTCGGGCCGGCGGTACGCGAAGTCTCCAGGGCCTTCGATCTCTACTGGAACAGCGATTCCGCCTATCCGGCCGCGAGCATCCTCGGCCCCGCGGGCGCCGACGCGCGCGCCATGCTCGAGGCGAAGTTCGCCGCTGCCCACGCGAGCCCCGCCGCGGCGGCCTATCTGAAAGCGCTGCGCGAGACGCCGCTGGTCGCCAGCCTGGTCAAGGGCCGCTTGCCGCTCCAGTGGGCCGAGGCGCAGCTGGTGTACGACGACCCCGCGAAAACCCTGGACACCGAGGAACGCACCGACCTGCTCCTGCTACCCAAGCTGCTGCGGCTCACGGGCCGGCCGGAGCATCAGCTCGACCTGATCTCGCCCTACTTCGTTCCCCGCAAGGAGGGCACCGCCGCCTTCGCGGAGCTCGCGCGAGACGGCGTGAAGGTACGCATCCTGACGAATTCTCTGGCGGCAAGCGACGTCGCCGCGGTGCACGCAGGCTACGCGAAGCGGCGCGAAGACCTGCTGCGAGCGGGCGTGCGCCTGTTCGAGCTCAAGCCAACGCTCGCGCGGGAGGAAGCGCAGGACAAGAAGACTTTCGGCGGCAGCTCCGGAGCGAGCCTGCACGCCAAGACCTTCGCCGTCGACCGCGAGCGCGCGTTCGTCGGCTCGTTCAACTTCGATCCGCGTTCGGCGCGGCTGAATACCGAGATGGGCCTCGTGATCCGCAGTCCCGTCCTCGCGCAGGCCATTGCAGCGGCCTTCGACTCCAGGTTTCCCACGGAAGCCTACGAGGTGCGCCTGGACCAGGACCGCGGGAGCCTGTACTGGATCGAGCGCACGCCTAAGGGCGAGACGCGCTACGACCACGACCCGGGCACGGGCCTGCTCAAGCGCCTCGGCGTCGGGATTCTCTCGCTACTGCCGATCGAATGGCTGCTTTAGGCGAAGATCCCTGCGATGGTGGCCTGGATCGCCTGGGCCGCGGCGCGCGGGTCGGCGGCGTCGCGCACCGGCCGCCCGACGACGATGTAATCGGCGCCGTTGGCAAAGGCCTGCGCCACGTCTACGGTACGTTTCTGGTCGTCCCTCGGCCGGGATTCCGCGGGACGGATGCCGGGCGTGACCACGAGCAGCCGCGCGCCGAACTCGGACTTGATCCTCGGCGCCTCCAGGCCCGAGGCGATGACCCCGTCGCAGCCCGCCTGGACGGCGTGGCGCGCGCGCGACAGCACGAGCTGCGCGACGTCCGTGCCCGCGCCCATCTCCGCCAGATCGCTCTGGTCGAAGCTGGTGAGCACGGTCACGGCGAGGATCTTCATGCCTCCCCTTTCGCGCACCGCCGCTTCCATGATCGAGCGGTGCCCGTGCACGGTGAGGAAGCTTGCGCCGCTCGCGCTCAGGTTGGCGGTGGCGCGCCGCACCGTCTCCGGGATGTCGTACAGCTTCAGATCCGCGAACACCCGGTTGCCGCGCGCCACGAGCCATTCGAGCAGCTCGAAATAGCCGCCCGAGGTGAACAGCTCGAGGCCGATCTTGTAGAAGCGCACCGCGCTGCCCAGCCGTTCGACCAGCGCGCGCGCGTCGGCGGCCGTCGGCACGTCGAGCGCGACGATCAGGCGCTCCTCGCGCGGCACGGCGCTCATGCGGCCTTCTTCTGCCGCACCAGCTGGCGCAGCGTGAGCGCGAGGTCGGCGTCGACGTGCTTCCAGTGCTGGCCGTACGGGACCGCGC
>JBAUTZ010000440.1:0-2308 GCA_049582445.1 Burkholderiales bacterium | reverse complement strand
CTGCTATGGCGCGGCGGCGGGCGACCACGCGCTAAACGTCATGGCGCGCGGCGGCGTGTACGTCGCCGGCGGCATCGCCGCCAGGATCCTGCCGCAGCTCGCCGCGGGCGGCTTCCTCGCGGCGTTCAACGACAAGGGCACCTTCGCCGGGCACACGCGACAGATTCCGGTGCACGTCGTGACCAACGAGCGCCTCGGCCTGATCGGCGCCGCGGTCGCGGCGGCGCGGCGCGCATAATCGAGCCGTGAGCACGCCCATCACCGCGGTCTGGCCGGGAAAGCCCTATCCCCGCGGCGCCAACTGGGACGGCGAAGGCGTCAACTTCGCGCTGTTCTCCGAGCACGCGGAGAAAGTCGAGCTGTGCATCTACGACGCAGGGGGGCGCCGCGAGATGCAGCGCATCGAGCTGCGCGAGCGCACCGACGACGTCTGGCACTGCTACCTGCCCGAGGCGAGGCCGGGCCTCGTGTACGGCTACCGCGTGCACGGACCCTACCTCCCCGAGGAGGGCCTGCGCTTCAACCCGAACAAGCTGCTCGCCGATCCCTACGCCAAGGACTTCGTCGGCAGCCTGCGCTGGAGCGACGCGCTCTACGGCTACACCGTCGGCCACAAGCGCGAGGACCTGTCGTTCGACCGGCGCGACAGTGCCGCGTTCGTGCCCAAGAGCCGCGTGCTCGAGCCGGCGTTCACCTGGGGCGAGGACCGCCGCCCCGGGGTCCCCTGGCACGACACGGTGATCTACGAGATGCACGTGCGCGGCTTCACCATGCGCCATCCGGAGGTGCCGACGGCGCTGCGCGGCACCTACGCCGGCCTCGCGACGGCGCCGGCGGTCGAGCACCTGAAGCGCCTGGGCGTCACCGCAGTGGAGCTCCTGCCGGTGCACGCCTTCGTCGACGAGCGGCGCCTGTTCGATATCGGCCTGCGCAACTACTGGGGCTACAACACGCTCGGCTATTTCGCCCCAGAGAACCGCTACTCCGCCTCGGGCAAGGTGAAGGAGTTCAAGACCATGGTGAAGACGCTGCACAGCGCCGGCATCGAGGTCATCATCGACGTGGTCTACAACCACACCTGCGAGGGTGACGCGCGCGGCCCGACGCTGTGCTTTCGCGGCATCGACAACGCCGCCTACTACCGGCTCGACCCGCAGAACCGCCGCGACTACGTCGATTTCACCGGCTGCGGCCACACGGTCAACCTGGTGCACCCGCGCACGCTGCAGCTGGTGATGGACTCGCTGCGCTACTGGGCCGAGGAGATGCACGTCGACGGCTTCCGCTTCGATCTCGCCTCGGCCCTGGCGCGCGAGGACTCGAGCGTCGACCAGCTCGGCGCCTTCTTCGACGTCGTGCGCCAGGACCCGGTGCTCAACCGCGTGAAGCTGATCGCCGAGCCCTGGGACATCGGCCACGGCGGCTACCAGGTGGGGAACTTCCCTCTTGGCTGGGCCGAGTGGAACGACCGCTACCGCGACGGCATGCGCGCCTACTGGAAGGGCGACGGCGGCGCGGTCGGCGAGTTCGCGCGCCGCCTCACCGGGTCGTCCGACCTCTACGGGCGCTCCGGACGCAGCCCGCACGCGAGCATCAACTTCGTCACCGCGCACGACGGTTTCACGCTGGCCGACCTCGTCTCCTACCACGACAAGCACAACGAGGCGAACGGCGAGGGCAACCGCGACGGCCACAACAACAACCTGTCGTGGAACTCCGGCGTCGAGGGCCCAAGCGACGACCCGGCGATCGTCGCCCTGCGCGAGCGCCAGATGCGCAATTTCCTCGCCACCCTGCTGCTGTCGCAGGGCGTGCCGATGCTGCTCTCGGGCGACGAGCTCGGGCGCAGCCAGAAGGGCAACAACAACGCCTACTGCCAGGACAACGAGCTCGGCTGGCTCGACTGGACGCCGAGCGCGGCCAGGTCCGCGCTGCTCGATTTCGCGCAGCGGCTGGTCGCGCTGCGCCGCGCGCACCCCGCGTTCAGGCGGCGCGACTTCTTTCAGGGCCGGCCGCTGCACGGCGGCGAGGCGAAGGACATCGTCTGGCTCAAGCCCGACGGTACCGAGATGAGCCACCAGGAATGGGAGCACGAAGCCGCCCGCTGCCTCGGCGTGTATCTCGACGGCGGCGGGCTGGACGACGTCGACCGCCGTGGGCGTCCGGTCGTCGACGACGACTTCATCATGCTGTTCAACCCGCACCACGAGGACGTCTCGTTCGTGCTGCCGGCGATGGCGGGCGCCCCCTGGCACGCGCTCGTCGACACCGCGCTCGAGCCGGCGCTGCCCGACGCGCGGCGCCACTA
>JBAUTZ010000439.1:0-2587 GCA_049582445.1 Burkholderiales bacterium | reverse complement strand
CGCTCGCCGTCGACGAGCAGGATGTAGGCGCCGACCGCGGCGTCCTCGGACGCGTCGCGCTCGAAGCGCTCGCTCACCTCGACCTCGTAGTTCTCGGCGGCGATGTGCTCGATCAGCTGCTTGGTCTGCGGATTCGCCGGATCGACGATCGCCACTATTTTCAGCAGCTTGTGGAACGGGATGGGGATGGTCGGCGACTTGACCGAGCGCGGGATCATCGCTTGCCATCCTCCGCCACGCAGTCCACCAGGTAGCGGCGGCCGCCTTCCTCGGCCGGCTCGAAGCGCAGGCCGTGGATGTCGGTTTCGAAGCCGGGGAACCGGCGGTCGAATTCGCGCGCGTACAGCAGGTAGTCCTGGATCGATTTCGTCGCCGGCGTGATGCGCTCGCCCGGCATGATCACCGGGATGCCGGGCGGGTAGGGCACCACCATGACCGCCAGCGTGCGGCCCATCAAGCGATCGATCTCGATACTTTCCACGCGCCCGCGCACCAGGCGCTCGTAGGCGTCTGCCGGACGCAGCGCCATCTCGGGCAGCGTGGTGTACATGTCCTTCTGCGCCTTGGGCAGGTTGTCGTCGCGGTACGCCCGATGCACCTGCTCGCACAGGTCCTTGAGCCCCATCTTGCCGTAGGCCTCGGGGTGCGCCTGCGCCAGCGCCGGCAGAACGCGGTCGAGCGGCGCATTGACGTCGTACAGATCCTTGAAGTTGAGCAGCTCGGTAACCAGCGTGCTCCACTTGCCCTTGGTAATGCCCATCGAGAACAGCACCAGGAACGAATACAGGCCGGTCTTCTCGATCTCGATGCGGCGCTGGGACAGGAACTTGACCACCACCGCAGCGGGAATGCCGTGCGGCTGCATCGTGCCGTTGGCCGAAAGCCCCGGCGCGAGGATCGTGACCTTGATCGGATCGACCAGCACGTGATTCTCGGCGAGGTCTTCGAATCCGTGCCACTTGTCGCCCGGCTTCAATACCCAGTCAGACGTCTTGTCGGTCGGGCGCTTCGCCATGGCGTCCGGCTGCCAGACGTCGAACCACCACGAGCCCTTGAGCTGCTTCTTCACCGCGGTCATGGCGCGGCGGAAGCTCAGCGCCTCGTCGATCGTTTCCTGCACGATCGCCCGGCCGCCCGGTGACTCCATCATCGCGGCGGCGACGTCGCACGAGGCGATGATGCCGTACTGCGGCGAGGTCGACGTATGCATCATGAACGCCTCGTTGAAACGCGTCATGTCGAGCTCGCGCGCTTCGGCGTGCTGGACGTGGATCATGGACGCCTGCGACAGCGCCGCCAGCAGCTTGTGCGTCGATTGCGTGGCGAAGGTGATGGCGTGGGGCGAGCGCGCGGGGCGCGTGGACGAGATGGCGTGATAGCCGTCGTAGAACTCGTGGAAATTGCCGTAGGCGTACCAGGCCTCGTCGAAGTGCAGCACATCGACGGTGTCGCCGACCGTCTCCTTGATGGCGTCGATGTTGTAGCAAAGGCCGTCGTAAGTGGAGTTCGTCATCACCATCAGCCGTACCTTGCCGCCGCTTTTGTCCGCGAGCTCCCTGGCGAACGGGCTGGCGGCGATTTTTTTCTTGATCGACCTGGGCGTGAACTGCTCGCGCGAGATTGGCCCGATGATCCCCAGGCCGTTGCGCGACGGCACGAGGTAGATCGGCGTGGCGCCGGTCATGACGAGCGAATGCAGGATCGACTTGTGGCAGTTGCGGTCGCACAGGACCAGGTCGCCGCGGCCGACCGTGCCGTGCCAGACGATCTTGTTCGAGGTCGAGGTACCGCCGACCACGAACAGGGTTGCGTCCGCGCCGAAGATGCGCGCCGCATTGCGCTCGCCTTCGGCGATCGGCCCGGTGTGGTCGAGCAGCGAGCCCAGCTGCCCGACCGACACCGAGATGTCCGAGCGCAGCGTGTTCTCGCCGAAGAAGTGGTAGAAGAGATGCCCGACCGGGCTCTTGCGAAATCCCACCCCGCCGCCGTGGCCGGGCGTGTGCCAGGAGTAGCTGGCGTGCAGCGTGTAGTCCATCAGCGCCTTGAACATCGGCGGCGGCAGGCGCTGCAGGTAGAGTTGCGCCGCGCGCGTGATCCCGCGCGCGAGAAACTCGGGCGAGTCCTCGAACAGGCGCATGAACGCGTTGGCGTGCTTGAGCACGCTGGCCGGAACCATCTCGGCGGTGCGCTCGTCGCCGAACAGGAAGATCGGCAGGCGGTCGTTGCGGCGGCGCTTCCTGGCGAGCACGTCCTCGAGCAGCTCCCATTGCGCCGCACCGGCTTCCGCGCCGTCGATGGAAACGAGCCAGCACGACTCGTTATTGGCGACCTCCACCAGCCGCTGCGCATCGGCGTAGCTGATGCCGGCCACGACTCGAAAGCCTTCCTTCTCGATCGCGGCGGCCAGCATGCGCATGCCGCGGCCGGCGGCATGCTTGCCTTCGTAGTCCTCGTCGATGATGGCGATCGGAAACGCTTGCACGAATTCCATGGCTGTCTCCCGCTCGCGGCTAGAACTTGTACTGGCCGGAAAACTGTAAGCGCGTGTCGTCGCCCGACGAGCCGTCCTTCAGCTTGAGCTTGCCGT
>JBAUTZ010000438.1:0-14810 GCA_049582445.1 Burkholderiales bacterium | reverse complement strand
CGCGACTTCACAGTCTCCGCGCGCTGCGCGGAAAGCAGCACCTGCTCTACGAAGGGCATCTTGGCCGCGGCGGATAAGCGGAGCGTGAACCAGTAGAGAGCGGCGGTCAGCCCGGCGAGCAGGCAGAAAAGGATCATTGCAGCGGCGACCAGTTGCGGCAGCGAAAGCGAGATCGACCTCGCTTTTGCAAGACGCCCTGGGATCACGATAATCTGCAAGCCTTACTCCCCTAAGCTAAGTTCTGTTGCCAACGTGCGCACTTTGAATGTCGTCGATCACATTCTGTCGGGCGATAGCGACATGCACCCGCTCATCGAAAAAGCCCGCGAAATCCGCGATATTTCTCGGCTTTTTGGTGAGTTCCTCCCACCGGAGTTGGCTCGCAATGCCCAAGTCGCCAATATAAAGGATGGCAATCTGGTCATCTTGGCCGCCAACTCTGCAACTGCCGCCAAGCTCAGGCTGTTAGCGGAAAGTCTTACTGTTTTCCTAGCAAAACAGCGAGTAAAGGTTAGTGGAGTTTCAGTTCGCGTGCAACCAAATGCATCACGCGGCCGGGCTACTGCAAGACGACAAAACGTGCAATTTTCCGCAGGCAGTCTTGCGGAACTGGCCGCACTTCATGCGAGGCTGAGCGACTCACCCGCCCGCGCCGCGCTGGGCGCGCTGCTCGAGCACCACGGGATTCCGCTGCCCGCTAAACCATCACCAGAAGGCGCTCAAAGAGGAACACAAGCAGAATCGCGACGACCAAGAAAAGTGAGTACTTGAACAATCGCCAAGCAAATATAAGGTATTTCCGGTCGCCCGATACCATATAAAGAAGCACGGATATCGCTAAACCGATTGCCGCAACAAGGCCCAGCAGCCGAACCAGCAGCATGGCGCTCTCTCGACCCCGAAGTCCCTGCGCTATGAGAGCAGGGGCGTCACCAAGCGAGTTGCTGGACGAGGCCCGCAACGCCCGCGGGCGCTTCCTCGCCACGCTCGAAGCTCACCGTGTCCCAGGCGGATGAATCGGCGAGTAAGTGGTGAAGCAAGCGGTTATTCAGACCGTGCCCCGATTTATGCGCACTGAAGGCGCCAAGCAGCGGCCTTCCGAGCAGATAGACATCACCGATCGCGTCGAGGACTTTGTGACGGATGAACTCATCTGCAAAGCGCAAGCCTTCGGCATTCAGCACGCGGTATTCGTCCAGCACCACCGCATTTTCTAGTCCCCCGCCCAATGCAAGTCCGGACTCGCGCAGCGCCTCGACTTCATGCATAAAGCCAAAAGTCCGCGCGCGCGCGATTTCCCGGAGGTAAGAGGTTTCGGCGAAGTCCACGGTCACCGACTGGCTACTGCGATCGATTACCGGGTGATTGAAGACAATTGAGAAGGAGAGCTTAAAACCGGCGTACGGGTCGAAGCGCGCCCACTTGTCCCCGTCGGCCACTTCGACGCGCTTCTTAACGCGGAGGAAGCGCTTCGGCGCGGCCTGCTCTTCGAGACCTGCCTGCTGTACGAGCAGCGCGAACGGCGCCGCACTGCCGTCCATGATCGGAACTTCGGGCCCGTCGAGGTCCACGTAGACGTTGTCGACGCCTAACCCGGCAAACGCCGACATAAGGTGCTCGACCGTGTATACCTTTGCCCCGTCCTTGACCAGGCACGACGAGAGGCGCGTCTCGCCAACCAGGTCGGCCCGCGCCGGTATATCGATCGGTATCGCAAGATCGATGCGTCGGAAGATTACGCCCGTATCGATGCCCGCGGGACGCAGGCTCATGTTGACCTTCTGTCCCGTATGCAATCCGACGCCGGTGGCGCGAACAATGGATTTCAGGGTGCGCTGCTTAAGCATCTATAACTACCTGTACGGGCTGCAAATTGTAGCAGAGGGACCAAGCGGTCGTCGGGCGCGCGCAGCGTAGCCGGAGCGCCAGCAAGGAGGAGGAGCGCTCCGGCCAAGCCGCTTCACGGCCCGGAATGTAACCGCTTCGTCAGTCCACGCAGTCAGTCGGCCTGCTTGCGCAGAAACGCCGGTATGTCGTACTTGTCGACGCCGCTTTGCTGAAGGGCTTCGACGGTCGATGCCCGGTTGCGGCGGATCACCGCCGGAACCGCATCGAGTTGGTTGTAGTCGACACCTTGCGACACCGGCTGATTGTCGGTCCCGGTCTTTTGCGTCACGACCAGCTGCGGCTTGGGCTGGCGCTGGGCAGCAGGCAATCCCAGACCCGTGGCAACCACGGTCACGCGCAGGTCCTCGCCGACCTCTTCGTCGTAGACCGCACCGAAAATGATGGTCGCGTCTTCCGCGGCAAAGCTGCGGACCGTGTTCATCACTGCCTTGACTTCGCCGTGCTTGAGGCTCGCTCTTGTAGCGGTAATGTTGACGAGCACTCCGCGCGCGCCGGCAAGCGTCACTCCCTCGAGCAGCGGGCTGGCAACGGCCTGCTCAGCCGCGATTCGTGCACGGTCGATGCCGCTTGCCTTCGCCGAGCCCATCATTGCCATGCCTTGCTCGCACATTACCGTACGCACGTCCTGGAAGTCGACGTTGATCAACCCTGGGCAGTTGATGATCTCGGCGATGCCTGCGACGGCGTTGTTCAAAACGTCGTCTGCCGCCCTGAATGCCTCGTCCATCGTCACGTCCTCACCCAGCACCTCTTCGAGCTTGTCGTTTAGGATCACGATGAGTGAATCCACGTGTTGTGAAAGCTCCTCGATGCCTTGCTCGGCAAGCCGCATGCGCTTGGTGCCCTCGAACCCGAATGGCTTGGTGACTACCGCTACGGTTAGCACGTTGAGAGAGCGGGCCACTTCCGCGATCACGGGCGCCGCGCCGGTCCCGGTGCCGCCGCCCATGCCGGCGGTGATGAACACCATGTGCGCTCCTGCCAGCGCCTCCTCCAGGCGCTCGCGCTCGGCAAGCGCCACCGCGCGCGCTTCGTTCGGCTTGGCGCCTGCGCCGAGGCCGCTCGTGCCGAGCTGAATCTGGTGACGCGCGCTGTTACGCGCGAGTACCTGAGCATCAGTGTTGACAGCGATGAACTCTACGCCATCGACGCCCTGCTCGATCATGTGATTCACGGCATTGCCGCCGGCTCCGCCGACTCCTACCACCTTGATGATGGGTCCTGCCCCCTCACTGTCGATGATTTCAAACATGCTGTTTCCTCCTTGCTATTGAATGAACCCCGTGCAATGAATCAAAAGTTGCGCTGAAACCACTCTCGCATTCGCGCCAGCACGGCACGAACCGAACCGCTCTGGCGAGAAAGCTGCCCCTGCTGAACCTGCGACGCGCCTTCGAGCAGCAGCCCGACAGCCGTGGCGTGACGCGGATTGCGCACCACGTCGGCGAGGCCGCCCGTGTAACGCGGAACTCCCAGGCGCACCGGCATGTGGAAGATCTCTTCGCCCAGCTCGACCATCCCGCGCATCACCGCGCTTCCGCCGGTGAGGACGATCCCGGAAGACAGGAGCTCCTCGAACCCGGACTCCCGCAGTACTTGCTGCACAAGCGAGAAGAGCTCCTCTACCCGCGGCTCGATTACTTCGGCGAGTGTCTGGCGCGACAGCACGCGCGGCCCCCGGTCGCCTATCCCCGGCACCTCGATCATTTCGTTCGGATCGGCGAGCTGGCGCAAAGCCACGCCATGCCTGATCTTGATGTTCTCCGCCTCGGCAGTGGGAGTTCTGAGCGCCATGGCAATATCGTTGGTGATTTGGTCGCCTGCGATCGGGATGACCGCGGTGTGGCGGATGGCGCCGTTCGTGAAGATCGCTATGTCGGTGGTGCCGCCACCAATGTCGACCAGGCACACTCCCAGATCGGTCTCGTCGTCCTGCAGCACGGCGCGCGAGGAGGCGAGCGGCTGCAGGATCAGGTCGTTCACTTCAAGGCCGCAGCGGCGCACGCACTTGACGATGTTTTGCGCCGCGGACACTGCTCCAGTGACAATGTGCACCTTGACTTCGAGCCGCACCCCGGACATGCCCATCGGCTCGCGCACGTCCTCCTGGCCATCGATGATGAACTCCTGCCTCAAGACATGCAGGATTTGCTGATCGGTAGGGATGTTCACCGCCTTCGCGGTCTCGATCACGCGGCTAACGTCGAGCGCTGTGACCTCCTTGTCCTTGATCGCGACCATGCCGGTGGAATTGAAGCTGCGTATGTGGCTGCCGGCGATTCCGGCGAAGGCGGCCGTGATCTTGCAATCGGCCATGAGTTCGGCTTCCTCCAGAGCGCGCTGCACCGCATTCACTGTCGCTTCGATATTGACGACCACGCCTTTCTTCAGCCCCTTCGACTCATGGCTGCCCATGCCCAATATCTCGAGCGCACCGTCGGGCCTCAGCTCGGCCACCAGCGCCACGACCTTCGAGGTGCCGATGTCCAGTCCGACGATCAGATCCTTGCTTTCCTTCGCCATTTCTCTCAGCCCTTCAGATCCGGCACGCGCAATGCGAAGCCGTTCGGATAACGCAGGTCCACGTACGCGTGCTGCTGCTGCATCTTCCCCACCGTCTCGGCGTACACCGCGACAAACCGCGCCAAGCGCGCCTCCACCGGACGGTCGGGGGCATCCCGCCCCAGCATGACTTGCATGCCGTCTTGCAGACGCAGCTGCCACGCGTAGCGCGGCGTGAGCACTACTCGCACGGGCCCCTTGCCGAGCGGCGCGAGCACGGCGGCGAAGATGTGATAGCGCCGCGTAACCTCGGCCTCGGTTCCGTCGGGACCCGCGAAGTAGGGAAGCGGCGCGTCGCTATGTGCGGCAAAGCGCTCGCCGTCCGTGTCGACCAGGGCGTCATCGCCCCAATGCGCCAGCGCAACGCGCTCCTCGAGTCGAACTTCCAGACCGTCCGGCCAGACGCGCCGCACGTTCACTCGCCGCACCCAGGGCAGGCGCTCCAAGCCCTCGCGCACCTCGCCAAGGTCCACCCCGAAGAAATTCCCCTCGAGGCGCTCACGCGCCGCCTGCTCGATCTGACTGCGCTTGGTATGAACAAGGCTTCCGCGCACCGTGATTTCGCGCAGCGGAAAAAGGGGTGAGCGAAGCAACAGCTGCACCGCGGCGAAGCCGAGCAGCAACAATGCGATCCCGGTGAGAAATCCGGCAACCGAGTTGAGCAGCCGCGGGTTATCCCACATGGGCGCCCTCCAGGATCCTGATGCAAAGGTCCTCGTAGGAGAGACCCGCCGCGCGTGCCGCCATCGGCACCAGGGAGTGATCGGTCATTCCGGGCGCAGTGTTCACCTCGAGCAGGTAGGGCGCCCCTGCTCGGTCGAGCATCAGGTCGACGCGGCCCCAGCCGGCGCATCCCAGGATGCCGAAGGCCTCGCGGCAAAGCGCCTGGATCTCGCGCTCCCGCGCCGGCGGCAGTCCGCAGGGAATGATGTAACGGGTGTCTTCCGCGAGGTATTTCGCCTGGTAGTCGTAGAAATCGCGCGGCGTCTCGAGCTTGATGATCGGCAGGGCCTTGTCGCCGAGAATGCCGACGGTCAGCTCGGTACCCTCGATGAACTTTTCCGCCATCACCACGCGGTCGTAGTTCACGGCGAGCGCAAACGCCTCGTCCAGGCCCGATGCCTCTCGCACCTTGCTCATGCCGAGCGAGGAACCCTCGGAGATCGGCTTGACCATCAGCGGCAGGCCGAGCCGCGCGGCGACTGCGGCCATGTCCGCGTCCGCGTCGAGCACCTCGTGCGGCGGCGTCGGCAGACCCCTCGCTTGCCACAGCAGCTTGGTACGCAACTTGTCCATCGCGAGCGCCGAGCCCAGTACTCCGCTGCCGGTGTAGGCAATCCCCAACCACTCGAGTACGCCCTGTACCGTGCCGTCTTCGCCGAACCGGCCGTGCAACGCAATGAAAACGCGGTCGAAACCCTCCGCGATCATCTCGTCGAGCCCCCGTTCGGCGGGGTCAAAGGCGAGGGCGTCGACCCCACGGGCGCGAAGCGCGTTGAGCACCATCGCGCCGCTCTTGAGAGACACCTCACGCTCGGCAGACTTACCGCCGAGCAGCACAGCCACCTTGCCGAAATCGGCCGGGTTCATGGATCACCTACGATGCGCACTTCCGGTCGAAGCTCGACACCCGTCTGATCGAATACCTTGTCCCGCACGGTATCGATCAGCCATTCGATGTCGGCTGCGTGGGCCGCGCCCTTCGGATTGACGATGAAGTTGGCGTGCTTCTCGGACACGCGCGCACCGCTGCGTTCGAGCCCTTTCAGCCCGCAGGACTCGATCAGTCGCGCGGCATGGTCACCGATCGGGTTGCGGAACACGCTGCCCGCGTTCGGCAGCGACAGCGGCTGCGAGGCTACGCGCCGCGACAAATAGTCCTTTATCTTCGCCCGAGACCTCTCGCCGTCGCCCCCCCTGAGCTTGAAATAGGCCGCGACGAACCACTCGTCCGTGCCAATACGCCCGCCTTCCCTCAGCTCGCAATGCCGGTACGAGATCTCGAATTCCGACTTTTCGCGGCTGCGCAGCTCGCCGCGCCGGTCGATGGTCAGCGCGCGGTCGACGACGTCCCAGGTCTCGCCGCCGTAGCAGCCTGCGTTCATGGCAAGCGCCCCACCCACGCTTCCCGGCACTCCGGCCAGGAACTCCGCCCCTTCGAGGTTGTTGCGCGCAGCAAATCGGGCTACTTTCGGACTCGCCACTCCGGCTTCGGCGTAGATGCGCCCGAGCAACAGCTCCGGCCGCTTTGCCGCCGAGTGCGTCAGCACGACCGTGCCGCGATAACCGCCGTCGCGCACCAGGAGATTCGACCCAAGGCCGACGAACAAGAGCGGTTCGCCGCGTGGCAGCTGGCGCAGGAACGAAACGAGGTCCTCGAGGTCCGCCGGAATGTACAAGCGCGCTGCCGCGCCGCCCGCGCGCCAGCTGGTATGGCGCGCCATCGGCTCGCCGAGCCTCAGCTCACCGCGCAAGCCCTGCAATTCTCTGGTCTCGGACATGTTCATTCCGGGGAGCGCCTCAGGCATCTCTCGTCGTCAGCTGCCCCGGAACGCTCCCGATCGATCCGGCGCCCATCGTGACGACGACATCACCGTCGCGCGCGACGCGACGGATCGCATCGGGCATCTGGGCGATGTCCTCGACGAATACCGGCTCGACCTTCCCCGCCACGCGTACCGCGCGCGCAAGCGATCGCCCGTCGGCGGCGACGATCGGCGCCTCCCCGGCCGGGTACACCTCGGCAAGCAGCAACGCATCGACGGTCGATAGAACCTTGACGAAATCCTCGAACAGGTCCCTCGTCCGCGTATAGCGATGCGGCTGGAAGGCAAGCACGATGCGGCGACCGGGAAAGGCGCCGCGGGCGGCCTCGAGCGTTGCCGCCATCTCAGCGGGGTGGTGACCGTAATCGTCGATCAGCGTGAACCGGCCGCCGCCTTCCAGGGCGATATCACCACAGCGCTGAAAGCGACGGCCGACCCCGCGAAAATCCTCCAGGGCCTTCAGGATGGCGCGATCCGGAATCGAAAGCTCGGTGGCGACCGCGATCGCGGCAAGGGCATTCTGAACGTTGTGCCGCCCCGGCAGGTTGAGCATCACATCGAGCGGTACACCCTGCTCGCGCATCGCGCGGAAGCGCATCGTTCCGCCGGCGTGCTCCACGCGTTCGGCACGCACGGCCGCTTCAGCAGCGAATCCGTAAGTCAGCACCGGCTTCGAAACGAACGGCAGGATTTCGCGCACGTGCGGATCGTCAATGCACAATACGGCACTGCCGTAGAACGGCAGGTTCTGCAGAAACTGCACGAACGCCTGCTTGAGCTTCGCAAAATCGTGCTGATAGGTGTCCATGTGGTCCGCGTCTATGTTGGTCACGACGGCGATGACCGGCTGCAAGTGCAGGAACGACGCGTCTGACTCGTCCGCTTCGACCACGATGAACTCACCGGTGCCGAGGCGCGCGTTGGAGCCCGCGGCATTCAGGCGCCCGCCTATGACGAATGTGGGGTCGAGACCGCCTTCGGCGAGCACGCTCGCGACGAGGCTGGTCGTTGTGGTCTTGCCGTGCGTGCCGGCAATCGCGACGCCCTGCTTGAGCCTCATCAACTCGGACAGCATCAGCGCGCGCGGGACGATCGGGATGCGGCGCGCGCGGGCAGCGATCACCTCGGGGTTATCGCCGGCAACCGCCGTGGACACCACCACGGCGTCCGCGCCATTGATGTTCGCGGCGGCGTGGGAAACGGATACCCTCGCCCCGAGCTGCGCCAGACGCCGCGTCACGGCGTTCTCCGCGAGGTCCGAGCCGCTCACCTGGTAGCCCAGGTTGAGCAGCACCTCGGCGATACCACTCATGCCTGAGCCGCCAATGCCGACGAAGTGGATATGCCGCACCTTGTGCTTCACGCGTGCCCTCCGTCGACCAGCGCCATGCAACGCTCGGCCACGACGCGCGCGGCATCGGGTCGACCCAGGGCGCGCGCCTTCTTCGCCATCTCGAGGAGCAGCGCTCGATCGAGCGAGCGCATCAGCTCGGCGAGGCGCGACGGCGTCATCGCGGACTGCGGCAGCAGGATCGCTGCTCCACGCTCTGCAAGGAACTTCGCGTTTGCCGTCTGGTGGTCGTCCACCGCGTGCGGAAAAGGCACCAGGATGCTCGCCACGCCTGCCGCGGAGAGTTCCGCTACGGTGATGGCCCCGGCGCGGCAGATCACCAGATCGGCCTCGGCATAGCGCCGTGCCATGTCGTCGATGAAAGCCACGAGCTCGCCGTCGATGCCCGCCGCGGCATAGTTGTGGCGCAGCGTCTCGAGATGTTTTTCGCCCGCCTGGTGCACAACCCGCGGGCGCTGCGGTGCGGGCAACAGCGCGAGCGCCTTGGGCAGGACCTCGTTCAGCGCCTGCGCGCCGAGGCTGCCGCCGACGACCAGCAAATTGAGTGGGCCGCCGCGTCCCGCAAAGCGCTCCGGCGGCGCAGCGAGTTCGGCGATTTCGGCGCGCACCGGATTGCCGGTCCATTCGGCGCCCTTCAGCGCGCCGGGAAATGCCACCATCGCCTTGTCGGCGAGCGCCGCCAGCACGCGATTGGCGAGTCCCGCAATGGCGTTCTGCTCGTGCACCGCAAGCGGGCGGCCGAGGAGCGTGGCCATCATGCCGCCCGGAAAGGCAACGTAGCCACCCATGCCGAGCACGACGTCCGGCCGCACACCGAAGATTGCGCGCACACTTTCCCAGAACGAGTACAGCAGATTTGCGGGCATCATCAGCTTCGCGAGCAAACCCTTGCCGCGCAGCGCGCGGGCGCGAATCCACGCCATCCGGTAGCCGTGCGGCGGAACGATGCGTGCTTCCATTCCGCTGCGCGCGCCCATCCAGACCACGTCCCAGCCCGCGGCGCGCATGCGGTCGGCGACGGCCAGTCCGGGAAAAATATGACCGCCCGTTCCGCCGGCCATGATCAGGATGGTGCGGCTCATGCGGGCAGGCCTCTCGCCAGCTGGCGGCTCTCCCAGTCGATGCGCAGGAGGATCGCGAGCGCGACGAAGTTCACCAGCAGACCCGTGCCGCCGAAGCTCATCAGCGGCAACGTCAGGCCCTTGGTGGGCAGCAACCCCATGTTCACGCCCATATTGATCAGCGCCTGGAAGCCGATCCAGATGCCGATGCCCTGCGCCACGAGCGCCGCGAAGTGGCGCTCGTGCAACGCCGCCTGGCGTCCGATCACGAAGGCGCGGAACACGACCCAGGCAAACAGGGCGATCACCGCCGCGACCCCGGCGAATCCGAGTTCTTCCGCAATTACCGCGAGAAGGAAGTCGGTGTGCGCCTCCGGCAGATACTGCAACTTCTCGACGCTCGCACCCAGTCCCACACCGAGCCATTCGCCGCGACCGAAGGCGATCAAGGCGTGCGACAGCTGGTAGCCGCGGCCGAAGGGATCCGACCACGGGTCCATGAAGCCGAAGATGCGTTGCATGCGGTACGGCGACGAAAGCACCAGGCCGGCAAAGCCGACGGCCAGCATGCCGACCAGAAGGAAGAAGTGCCTCCCGTTCATCCCGCCGAGGAACAGCATGCCGAACGCGGTGACCGCGATCACCACGAAGGCGCCGAAGTCCGGCTCGCGCAGGAGCAGCCAGGACACCAGCAGCATGACTGCGAGCATCGGCAGCAGGCCCTTGCGAAAGCTCTTGAGCACGGCGTGCCTGCGCACGGTGTAATCCGCCGCGTAAAGAACCACCGCGAGCTTTGCGATCTCCGAGGGCTGGATGTTGAACGCACGCAGGTTGAGCCAGCGGCGTGCCCCGTTCACCTCGCGCCCTATGCCCGGAACCAGCACCAAGACGAGCATCAGCACGGCCCCGACGAACAGCCACGGCGCACCCTTTTGCCATACGCGCACCGGAACCAGGAACACCATGGTCGCGGCGAGCAGCGAGGCACCGAGAAACACCGCCTGGCGCACGAGGAAGTACGCCGAATTGTGGCCGGTGAAGCGGCTCGCGCTGGCGGTTTCTATCGAGGCCGAGTACACCATCACCAGGCCTGCGGCGGCGAGCAGCAGTCCTGCCCACGCAAGCGAGCGGTCGTATTCGGCCGTCGGCGCGTTCTGCGCGAAGACGTAGCTAGCCATCCCCGAGGGCCCTCACCGCCTCGGCGAAAACTTCGCCGCGATGCTTGTAGTCGCGGAACATGTCGAAGCTCGCGCAAGCCGGGGACAGCAGAACCGCTTCCCCGCTGCGCGCGGTGCGGGCGGCTGCCGCCACGGCCTCCTCCAGAGACGCGCAGGTTTCCACGGGCACGCGAGTCCGCGCCAGCGCCCGCGCGATGACCGGCGCATCGCGCCCGATCAGCAGCACAAGGGTCGCGCACTCCGAGACCGGTACTGCAAGCGGCGTGAAGTCCTGTCCCTTACCCTCGCCACCGGCGATCAGCACCACTTTCCGGCCCAGGCCGCGCAGCGCCGCGATCGTGGCGCCGACATTGGTACCCTTCGAATCGTCGTACCATGCGACGCCGTTGCGCAGCGCGACGCGCTCGATGCGATGCGGCAGGCCTCGGAACGAGCGCAGCCCATCCGCGATCGCGGCGGCAGGTGCTCCGAGCTCGCCTGCGAGCGCCGCTGCTGCAAGGGCATTTGAGGCGTTGTGCCAGCCGTGAATGGGTAGCTCGTCTGCCGCGATCAGCGCCCGTGCGCCGCGCGCGAGCCACTTCCGCCCTCTGATCGTGATGACGCCGTAATCGTCCTCGTCCGGCGGCGCACCCAGTCCGAAACCGACGCAGCGGCGCCCGGGACGGACAAACGCTGCAACTCGCGGATCGTCGCGGTTCAGCACCTGCGTGCCCTCGCCCTGGAAGATGCGCGCTTTCGCCGCGCCGTACTCATCGATGCTGCCGTAGCGGTCGAGGTGGTCCTCCGAGAGGTTGAGCAGCGTCGCGCAGTCCGGACGGAGCGACCACGTGGTCTCAAGCTGATAGCTGGAAAGCTCCAGCACCCAGGCCTTCGGAAGCCGCCCCTCGTCGAGACGCTGCATCAGAGCCTCGAGCGCGGCCGGCCCGATGTTGCCCGCGACCTCGCAGTCGATGCCGGCGGTGCGCAGCAGATGCCCGGTAAGTGAGGTGACGGTGGTCTTGCCGTTGGTTCCCGTCACCGCTGCCACCTTCGCCTCGCGGCCGGCCGCACGCACGTGCCACGCGAAAAGTTCGATCTCGCCGACGAGAGGAATTCCTCGCGCGAGCGCTTCCTGGGCCACCGGCTCGGACAGCGCCAGCCCCGGGCTGATACACACGAGATCGATTCCGGCGAGCAGTTGGAAGTCGAACGCGCCCGTGACGAGTTCGCCCGTCCGCAGCTCGGCCGCTCGCGGCGGCGAAGCCCGGGTATCTGCGACGCGCACGCTGCCGCCCTCGCGTGTCACCCACCTGGCGACGGCGAGGCCCGTGTCGCCCAACCCCAGCGCCAGAACGCGTTTGCCGGCGAGCGCCATCGGCGTCGGGCACGGCAGCAGGTTGAATAGGGGCTCGGGCATCGACACGCTCACCTCAGCTTCAGCGTGGAAAGACCGAACAGGACCAGCATCATGGTAATGATCCAGAAACGCACGACCACCTGCGATTCCTTCCAACCCTCGAGCTCGTAGTGGTGGTGCAGCGGCGCCATGCGGAAAATGCGCTTGCCGCCGCTCGCCTTGAAATACAGCACCTGGATCATCACCGACAGAGTCTCTGCGACGAACACGCCACCCATGATGAACAGCACCACTTCCTGGCGCACGATCACGGCCACGGTGCCGAGGGCCGCACCGAGCGCGAGCGCTCCCACGTCGCCCATAAAAACTTCCGCCGGGTACGCGTTGAACCAAAGGAAACCGAGCCCGGCGCCTGCAAGCGCGCCGCAGAAGACCGTGAGTTCTCCCGCACCCGGGATATAGGGCAGGCCGAGATATTTCGAGAATCCGACGTGGCCGGCGACGTAGGCGAAGATGCCGAGCGCGCTTCCGACCATTACCGTCGGCATAATCGCCAGGCCATCCAGCCCGTCGGTGAGGTTGACCGCGTTCGAAGCGCCGACGATTACCAGGTAGGTCAGGATGACGAAGCCCACGGCCCCCAAGGGGTAAGCGACGTGCTTGAAGAATGGAACGATCAGCTGGCTGAGCGCGGGCGTGCCCTGTGCCATCCATGCGAGGGCGCCTGCCGCGGCCAGGCCGATCATCGACTGCCAGAAAAATTTCGCCTTCGCCGACAGCCCCTTCGGATTGCGGCGCACCACCTTGCGGAAATCGTCTATCCAGCCGACGCTGCCGAATGCGAGCGTCACGAGCAGCACGATCCAGAGGAACCCGTTCGAAAGGTCGCCCCACAACAGCGTCGTAATCGCGATCGAAAGCAGGATCAGGGCGCCGCCCATGGTCGGCGTTCCGGCCTTGGTAAGGTGCGTCTGGGGGCCGTCGTCGCGAACCGATTGCCCGATCTTGTAGGCGGTGAGCTTTCGGATCACCAGCGGGCCCAGGATCAGCGAGATCGCCAGTGCCGTGAGGCATGCGAGCACTGCGCGTAACGTGATGTAGTTGAACACGTTGAACAGGCGCAGGTCCCTTGCCAGCCAGTGCGCGATCTCGAGCAGCATCAATGCGCCCCTTCGCGTGCAGGTTCTCCGGTCAACGCCGTGACGACGCGCTCCATGCGCATGAAGCGCGAACCCTTCACCAGGATCGTGGCGCCGGTCGTTGCGCGTCCGCGCACCTCCTCGAGCAGGCCCTCCAGCGACGCCGCGTGCACGCCCGCGGGGCCAAAGGCTTCGACCGCGCCACGGCTCGCCTCGCCGAGGGCGAGCAACGCAGAAACCCCGCGGCCGCGGGCATATGCGCCGATCTCGCGATGGAACTCGGGTCCTCGTTCACCCACTTCGCCCATGTCTCCCAGAACCAGCAAGGTCGGTTCCGGGCAGCCGGCAAGGATGTCGATCGCGGCCCTCACAGAGTCAGGATTGGCGTTGTAGCTGTCGTCGATCACGGTTGTGCCATGCGCCGCGCGCTTTACCTGCAGGCGTCCTACGTAGGGGCGGAACGCCGACAGTCCCTCGCCGATGGCGCCGGGCGCGATTCCCGCGGCTAGCGCGCACGCTGCCGCCGCAAGCGCATTGCGCACGTTGTGCAATCCGGGAATGGCGAGCGTCGCATGTGCCTCGCCAGAGGGCGTACGCACGCGGATTTCGCTCGACAGCTGCTTCAGCTCGTACCGGCCGCCGACCGCGACCCCTTCACCGAGACCGAAATCGACGACTCGATGCGACCCGGCTGCCCTGCGAAATACCGCGCTGTGCGCATCGTCCGAATTCACCACCGCGGTGCCGTCGTCCGGAAGGGCGGCGTACACGCTCGCGTTCTCCTGCGCGACTTCCTCGACCGAGCCCATGAACTCGAGGTGCTCGCGTTGTGCGTTGTTCACCAGGGCGATCGTCGGGCGAACCATGCCCGCGAGACAGGCGATCTCGCCCTTGTGATTCATTCCCAGCTCGATCGCGCAATACCTGTGCTCGGCGCGCATGCGAAGCAGCGTGAGAGGCACGCCGATGTCGTTGTTGAGGTTGCCCGCCGTGGCCAGGACCCGGTCATCGCCCGCGTGGCGGCGCAGGATAGAGGCCAGCATCTCTTTCGTGGTGGTCTTGCCGTTCGAACCGGTGATCGCCGTCAGCACCGGGTCGAAGCGAGCACGCCAGCTGCGGGCCAGCTCGCCGAGGCTTCGCTTGGTGTCGTCTACAACAAGCAGCGGCAGCGGCGCCGGCCCGCGGTACGCGCCATCGACCATGGCCCCACCCGCACCGGCCGCGCGCGCGGCGTCGAGAAAGGCGTGGCCGTCGAAGCGCTCGCCGCGCAATGCGACGAACAGCTCGCCGTGCTTGATCGCTCGGCTGTCCGTGGACACGCCGCTGAAATGTCCGTCGGCGCCCACGAGGTGCGCGCCGAGCACGCGCGCCGCTTCGGCGAGCGCCATCATCGCGCCTTCCATCGCTCGAGCGCCGCTGCCGCGACGGCTGCATCGGAGAAGGGCAACCGCCTGCCCGCGATCTCCTGATACATTTCATGTCCCTTGCCTGCGAGCAGGACCACGTCGCCGGCTCCCGCCTCGCGCACCGCGCGCTCGATCGCGAGCGCACGGTCGGGTTCAATCAGCGGCGCGCCAGTCGCACCGGCACGGACGGCCTGGATGATCTCGTTCCGGTCTTCGCCTCGCGGGTTGTCGGAGGTGAGTACCACGCGATCGGCGAGCCGCGAGCCGATCGCGCCCATCAGCGGTCGCTTGCGGGCGTCGCGATCGCCGCCGGCGCCGAACAC